>QHVA01000207.1 GCA_003223425.1 Gemmatimonadota bacterium | reverse complement strand
ATCCTTGGAGGCGGCGTCGTAGCGCGTGGTGTGCTTCTGCACGCGCGTGTCCATGATCACGATGTCGTAGAGCGGGTTCCAGACGACGTTGAGTCCCTCGCGCAGCGGCACCGGCTCGACCTCGCCGAAGAGCACCTTCACGCCGACCTGGCCGGCCGGGATGATGCGGAAGATGGAAAAGAGCACGATGAGGGCGGGGATGCCGATGGCGACGGCGAGGATGGCGCGCGGAACGATCTCCGCCAGCGTCGCCGGCAACAGCCGGCGCTGCCGTTGTACCGTCACGTACAGCGCGTAGCCCACCACGAACACGATCGCGGCGAACACCAGCTTGCCCATCGCCCCCTCCTCTCTTAACTCGGAGAGCTACGCGATACGGCCCTGCTAACGAAGTTTCAACCCAAAATGCGAGGCCTCCCGGTCCCTCTTAAGAACTATCCACGATAAAGTTGCCTTGTCGTCGCTGACCGATGTGGGGATGCACTGCGCAACACCAGAGAATAGATGTAAGGGAAGCTTGTTTTCCGCGAAGGGATGGTGATAGAGGCGCATATTCACGTACACGGCTCCTTGATGCTTCACTCGCGAGCAGTATGCGACGGCACTGACTCGTGTATTACGTAGCGTGCCGCCACCCTCGCCACTGAATCCAAAAAGGCCGCCAGGCGCACGTCGCCATTCGCTGATGATTTGACCACGCTGTCGCTGTCGCACTAACTGATCACGGCCAAAGAGTGCCCACTCGATAGACGTCTCGTTCACCTGCAACCAATCGCCCTCCCAGACAAATATGACGAAAGGCAGTTTCAGAGCCTTAACCGCTTGGTACCTACGAATCTTCCTCTCAATTTCGGCGCGAATTCGGAGATCTGATTCGATCAGACCCCCGGGCATCCGAATGCCTTCCACAATGGGAGCTGGATGAAGCCGGAGTTGCGGAATAGTCGAGAGCCGGAGAGCTATCGGATATTTCGGAGGCTCGAGTGCGAGACTCGATTCCTGCGACGCGTCACAGGTGTCCAACCACTCTGTAACCCTCGCTCGCAGCTGGTCAAAGTTGGGAGTGTCATCAGGGAGGCAAACGCTCTCAACGAAAACACCGATCCGATGCTCGAGTTTGTCGAGTTCAGAAGCGACTGCGTACAGCATCCGCTCCTGTTCATCAGCCTCGCTTCCTTGAGAGGCCGTCATTACCTCAGCTACGAATCGATAGTTGTCAATTTCCGGACACTCGACAAGGAAATCAGGAGTTCGGCCTTCAATGTCCGGCTCGTAATTCGATATCCAGCCCTGCTCACGAAAGATTCGGTCAGTCATCAGTTCGTAGAGGCCTGACCAAAAGTTGCGAGGGGCAACCTCACGGAGGTTCCCATAGAGAGGTCTTTTGCGCTCCTCAGGTGCTTTCAATTCTCTGAACCAGCGTTCAATTCGTTCAATCTCAGCATCTGCATCAGAATGGTGCCCTCGAAGCAGATTTACTAATGGACGTTGATCCCAAGAACGCCCTGGCGGCAATCCTTCGGCAAACTCCCTCGGGTAAAGGAGCGACCCAGAACGAACTGCGGCCTTTCTCTCGGCGGTGCGCTCCGCTTCGAGTCGCTCCAGCTCGACCTCCGAGTGGTCAGCAAAACTCATTGAAGCCGCGATCGCAGAGTGCCCGGCTTCATCCGAGATCAGTCGGTGCATTTCCTGGCAGATACGTCGATACGACGGGTGACCTTGGGGCGCTGTTCGCAGCTCAATGACATGCATCGCTTCGCGGGCATTCATCTGCATGAAGAACCTAACTCGATACGCCATACAGATCGCATAAGAGGCGACATCATATAAACCAGCGTCCATGAGAACCTTGTGGAGGTCAGCTGAAGCCCGCATGGCCTCACGCCAGTCGGCCTCCGCCCCTACTTCCCTAATCGCCTCGGGCATGACGTAACCGTGATCAGGCGAGAGGGCTTGCCACTCAATTGTCAGTAGGCGATGGCGCTGGAGATCTCGAAACGCACCATAGTCGCCAAGCAGATCAAATCGGTAGGAAGTTCTCTCGAAGGCCCGGCCAGGCCGTTGACGGCGGTTACTCCGAACACCGACGTAATTCTGAAGGATCTGATGACGTTCCGCTTCCGACATCCTCTGTACGAGGTCGAGTAGCTGATCGTCAGGCAGATTAGAAGTCGCGTAAAGTGCCGCAGCTACGACCTTGACTTCGCCATCGGGATCAAAATCGGTGAGCAAAACCTCCGGTCGAGGCTCCGCGCGTTCAGTGCGGAAGAGCCTGCTGGAGAGATCCCTCATTGCGAGGCGGTTGTCACTTAGGTACGCGCTCCAAGCATCGCCCCTGTCAGGGGCATCGACGCGCTGCAAAAATGCGGGGATCACCTTTCGAAGCTCATGGAGCATTAGATCAGCACAGTGGCGGGCCTCGGCTAATCGATGCGCGCGCATTCTAAGCAGAAGCTGCTCGTAGGCCTGGCCAGTTCCGAAGATACCGACGTTTGACTTAGTCGCAGCCGGTAGCAACCCCCTCAACGTATCGAGTGCCTTCGCACGTGTAGAAGCGCGATGAGCGCCTGGAGAGGTGGTAGCATCCCGCGGATACTTCTGCTCGTAGAACGATTGCATTGTTGGCAACAATCTTCGGTACACTTCGAAAAGCTGATCTTGTGTCGTGATGTATCTGCCGCGGAGCGCTTCGTTGAGTTCCTGAGGGATGTGGTAGCGATATTTCCCATCAGGACGATCGTCGTAGGGAATGTAGCGTGTCGATTGCTCCAGATAGGCCATAAGCCGGCCCCACTCGAGAACCTTCGTCGCGATATTCGACACGCCCTCGCATGCGAGGTGTACGCCGCCAAGTTGTGCGACGGAGTCGTCACCGTATTCAGAGAGAATCCGAGCGTATAGCTGGTCTGCTCGAGTCGTATCCAACGGAGTTGGCAGAGGCTGCCAGAGTGTTCCGCTGGTCAAGAATTCGTCGAGGAAGAGTCGGCGTAATGACTTCGAGGATCGCGAATACCGCGCAAAGAGCGCGCCCTTCACAACTTCCGGGAGATTCACTAAGGCAAATATTGATCCGTCGAGATTTGTGAAGTAGGGCGAGAGTAACGATCGCTCTTCTGACGTGAATGCTTCAGGCATCCCCGAGACATCTTAACCGACCGCGCGCAGCAGCGCCACCACGCCCACCGCGACGGCGATGGACAGCAGGAGATTGACGCCGCGCGCGGCGAGGACGAACACGACGGCGGCGCCCCAGAGCGGCGGATGCGCGAGGCCGAGCGCCAGCCGGCCGTCGCGCACGAGCACCAGCGGCACCGCGAGCGCCGGCAGCACCGCGAGCGGAACCAGCCGCAGCCAGAGGCGCACGCGCGGCGGCAGCGGCCGGCGGGC
>QHVA01000206.1 GCA_003223425.1 Gemmatimonadota bacterium | reverse complement strand
GCTTCCATGCCGATCGCCGCGAGCTGGATCCGCTCGAGAGTGGAGGTCTTGTTCTCCGGTCCTTTCTTCTTCTTCTGCGCCATGCTCTTCTATTACCCAAAGTCCTTCAATTTCATTGACTGCCTGCTGCAACCACTTCGTCAACTTTTCACGTCCCTTGGCACCGACAACACGTAGCCGAGGTCGAGGTGAAGGTGATCTTCAGCATATCCCGTCGGAGTCCCGTAAGGGCGTGTCCAGATACCGGGTAACGTCTCGCGTGCGATCAGGCTGAACCGCTCGATCGCACTTCTGTTGTCCAGGTAGGTGTCGCCAATCCTGTAAATGTTGGCGGCGGTTCCCCAGGCATGCGGAGTCGCGTTTTTCGAGAACCGATGGGAAGGCGAGCGATACCCCCCATTCGCCGAAATATGCACCAGCGTCCCCACCGCCTCTCGGAACCTCTCCAAGCATACAGCCAGGAGCGTAATTGCGCACGGAACGTACCGGGGGAACGTCCGCAAAGGCGCGGCCTCCCGGACGTCGACCTGGATGAACTCCCAGAGCAGGAAATGGGTCGCTAACTCGACTTTCATCGCCGAGTCCCAGGACGGGATCTCATAAAAATACCGGGGGAGCTGGCGTGGAAAGCCGTTAAGGTCGTTCCATTCCTCTCCCGGCCTCAGCGCCTTTCGATAGTCCGGCGGCAGGCTGAGCCCGTCAACGACCCGAAGCGGGAAGGTCGGTGACTCATTCAATCCGGCATTCTCGGCGAAGCGGGTGGAGGCGCTCATTCATCCAGCGGGTCTAGGGTGAGATACTCGTATATAGTATGCGAGATCGCGGCGATCGTCCGGGAGCGGCCGGCAACGGCTGGGTCCCACTCAGTGAGTATTACAAGCACGTAAGGTTTCCGTTTAGGCAGATAGACGACGCCAGCATCGTGCGCAACGGTCGAGATTTCGCCGGTTTTGTGAGCGACGCGCGCTACTTTGGGAAGCCGCGCGGGGATACCCTGGTTGAATTCCTGGCCGTGCAGGATGTCCATCATACGCCTGCACAGACCCGGTGAAAACGCCTTTCCCTCCGCCAGCATCACCAGGATTCTCAGCAGGCCGTCTGCGGTGACCATGTTGTTGATGCGCTTCTCGAACGCGAGCTCGTCCTCGACGCCGCGTCTGAGCTCGATTCCCTTGTCGAGGTGGAGCTCCTTCAGGGTCTCATTCACGGCGTCGGTCCCCATCACTCCAAGAAGCAGATTCGTGGCGAGGTTGCTCGAGGTCGTGATCATGTGATACGCGAGCTCATCGACACGCATCATCTTCCCGATCGCGTTGTGCACCGCCGAGTTGGAATCGCGACCCGATTCGACACGAAATGGAATGTTCTCGACGACGCTAAGGAAGCGATTGCGAACGTGGACCCGGGAGTGTGGCAGCAGCTCACCGCGATCGATCGCCGCAAACACGCCGAGCAGTATGGGTACCTTGATGGTGCTTGCGGCGTGAAACCAGCGATCAGCGTGGTAGTGCAGCTCGAGCCCGCTTTCGAAATCACGCAGTGCGACGGCTATCGCTGTTGCGCCCGACTCCTTTTCGATCTTCTCGATCTGGTGGCGCAGCGTACGCTCGCGTGGCGTGATTGCAGTCGCGCCTAGTACAGGCGCTTCCCTCTTGGTCATCGCGGAGCTCAGGAATATGCTACGCGAGGATCCGCTTTGGCGTAGGCGAGATCGGTAAGAAGATTCACCAGGACGAAGACAACGCTGAGGAACAAAACGGAGCCCTGAATCGCGGGAAGATCGCGCCGCGTGATCGCGTTCACGACGTAGCGGCCGAGGCCCGGCCAGCTGAAGATCGTCTCGGTGAGAATGCTGCCGGTGAGATAATAGCCGAAGTCGAGGCCGAGGACTGTGATGATCGGGATGAGCGCATTTCTCAGCGCATGACGCACGATCACGACGCGCTCCTTCAACCCCTTCGCGCGCGCAGTCCGGACGTAGTCGCCGCCGAGTACATCGAGCATCGCGGATCTGGTCACGCGGGCGAGAAACGCGATCGAGCGCGATCCGAGAGCGAATGCCGGAAGAATGAGGTACTTGATTCCGCCGTAGCCCGAGGGCGGAAGCCACTTAAGCATTACCGCGAACACGAGGATGAGAATGAGTCCCACCCAATAAACTGGGAAGGAGATTCCGAGATACGCGACGCCGAGTCCAAGCCGATCGAACCAGCCACCGGGATTTCGCGCGCTCAGAACTCCGAGGGTGATGCCGAGGACGGATGCGAGGAGCATCGCTGAGCCGGCAAGGAGAAGGGTCTTCGGAAACCTCTCGCGAATATCCTTGATGATGGGCCGCTGCGTGATGTAGGAGTTGCCGAAATCGCCGCGCAGCACGCCGCCGGTGTAATGGGTGAATTGGCTGATTAAAGGCTCGTCCAGGCGTAACTCTTTTCTCAGTCGCGCGATTGTCTCAGGATCCGCCCGCTCGCCCACCATCTCCTGCACAGGATCACCGGGAGCGACATAGAGCAGCAGGAAAACCACTACCACGACTCCGAAAAGTGTTGGAATCGCAAGCAGCAGTCTCCGGACAATGAAAGCAAACACTTTACTTGCTGATGGTTACATCGGTCCAGCGCTGGCCGTTGAACACGGCGGGAACGGTGAAGCCCTTGATCCAGGGCTGGACTGCATAGACATCCTTATAAAAGAAGAGGTAGATAATGGGTGCATCATTGAATTCGAGCTGATCGGCCTGGGTATATAGCGCATTGCGCTTTGACTCGTCCTGCTCGCGATGCGCCT
>QHVA01000205.1 GCA_003223425.1 Gemmatimonadota bacterium | reverse complement strand
CCATTTTGAGAATCGTGGTGCCGCCGCTCGCTGACGATGTCGCGGACGTGATCACCATTCCCAGCGAGACCGGCTTCTCGATCACCGTGCCATTGGTCGGTGCTCGAACTGTCGCATCCTCGAGTCGTACCTTCGCGATCGAGAGATTCGTGCGCGCCTTGATCAGCGCCGCGTCGGCATTCGCGTACGCCAGCTGCGCGGTCTCCATCTCCTGCGCGGTGATGATTTTCTGCTTGTAGAGATCCTCGGATCGCCTGAGTTGCGACAGAGATGTCACTCTCTGAACGGTCGCCGAGCTGACATCCGCCGCCGCCTGGTCATACTGATTCTGCACGTCACGCGGATCGATCTGCACGAGCAGATCGCCGGCTTTGACGTTGGCACCGATGTCGACCGGCATTCGGATGATCGTGCCGGATGCTTTCGACTTGACCTCCACGATGTTGACCGGCTCAACGGTCCCGTTTGCCTGAACGCTCAGTACGATGCTGCGCCGCTCCACCATAGCGGTTTCGATCGTGAGCGCCGGATCTGTGCCCTTCTTGCACGCGCCGAGCGCGATCAGCACCGCCATCGCAACGGACTTCAGCGTTCGGCTCCCAGCTTGCAAGCTGCAAAGCCCTCTGCTCGCCGCTTCCGTATTGAAGATCCCAGCGAAGCGCAGTCGTCTCGAATCCGAGCTAATCACTGAAGGTCCCTACCGATCAGCGCTTCCAACTGTGCCCGTGCGATTCTGTAATCGTACCGCGCCTGAATCAGGGCTTGTTCCGCCGTGGCCAGTGCAGCTTGTGAGGTGATGAGATCGAGCAACGTCGACGCGCCGATGTTGTAACGCTGCTGCTGCACTCGCACATCTTCCTGCGCCGCCGCGACAGACGCGACCTGCACCGCCACACGCTGCGACGCGCCGCGTAAAGCGCCGATATTTTGTGTCAGCAACTCCACCGCCGCCAGCTGCGTGTCACGGAGCGAGGCCTGCGCGTTGACCTCCGAGACCTTGGCGCGCACTACCTGCTCCTCTCGCAGGAAATTGTTGAAGATCGGGTAGGAAAGCGAGAACGCCAGCCGGCCGCTGTATGTGAACGGATCGCTCCCAAAGCCGAAACGCGGATCGGTTCCGCTGCCGCTGCGCGAATAGCTCGCGCTCAGTGATGGGAGATACGTTGACTTCGAGGCCTTCGTCGCTTCCTTTGCTGCGTCAAGGTTCGCCTGCGCCTGGTCCACCGCTGGTCCATTCAGAGCCAGCTTCGCCAGCTCCGCGCTGTCCGGCAGCGCCGCCATGTTCTCCTGCACCGACGCCGGATCGGCGGTCACAGGCACCGGCGATCCGACGAGTCTGGTCAGCGCCGCGTCGGCCGCCTCCTTGTTGCTCTGTGCCGTGATCAGCGCGAGCTGCGCGTTCCCCACCTGGATCACGCCGCGCAACGAATCGGACCGTGTAGCTACGCCAGCGCGCACCTTTGCGACCGAAGTCTTGAACTGCTCGTTGGCTTGCGCCATCTGCAGCCGCGCCGCGTCTTCGCTCTCGATCGCGGCGAGAACGGCGTAATACTGCTGCTTCACGCTGAGCGCGACGTTGTATTTCACCGCGACGCGGTTAGCCTCCGCGGCAGCGATCTCCGACTTTGCCGTGCGCAAGTTGTAAAGCCTCTGGCCGCCGTCGAAGAGTGTCATGTTCAGCGACAGGCCGGTGTTGTTGGTCGGTTGCTGCGCGACGGTCACTTGTTCGCCATTCGAGTTCAGACGCGTCTGCCCACCGCCCAGTTGAACCACGTGTCCCGCGCTGAGCGTCGCGCTCGGCAGAATCGCGCCAATCGCGGATACCCGCGCCGCTTTGCTCGTCCTCTCCGTACCCTCGGCCTGGATAGCCTGAGGAGAGTTCTGCTGAGCCATCCGTATGGCTTCGTCCAGCGAGATCTTACGTGCGCTGTCGGGAGCGCGTGTTAGCCCCGGTTGCAACCCGGGCTTGAGAACCTGCGCCCCTCCCTGGGCGGCTGGAAGAGCCAGACACATCAGCGTGATCGCCGAGAGTAATCTCATCGGCGCCTTTGTAGTGAACGACATATGACCGGTACTAATCGGTTGAAAGCGAAAGGGCCGCAGAGACCGCGGCCCTTCAATAAGTACGCCCAACCCAGCCGTAGTGCTGAATCGACTGCTACCGCGTAACCGTTGCCAGCATCCTCTGCCGTAGTGTTGCCAGACGCCTGCGCACCGACCCGTCCATGACCGTGTCGCCAACTTTTACGATCACTCCGCCAAGAATCGCGGGATTCAGTGAGATATGGGGCACCACCCGCTTGCCCAAAAGTCGCGAAAGCTGCCGTGCCAGCGCA
>QHVA01000204.1 GCA_003223425.1 Gemmatimonadota bacterium | reverse complement strand
TCTCCCGAATGTCGAAGCCGCAGAGTGTCTTCAGAGCCAGCACCAGCTGTGATCGTTCGGGGATTGCCTCGTCGCAGCAAACAAAAAGCATCCGCAACAGATCGTCTTGCACCTCCTTCGCGAGGAAGAGCTCTGAATCTTTCTCACGAGTATCGATTGCTTCCTTCGTGTACTGCTCCAGGAGGTGGCGCCGGCGCGTTCGTTGGCGCAGCGCTCCTACGACATCGTTGTGCGCCACGCGAAACAGCCAAGCCGAGGGATTGTCTGGCGGGCCAGAGACGGTCCAAGACTCGAGCGCGGCCATCAACGCAGACTGAACGGCGTCCTCAACAACATCGATGTGCTGCGCTCCTACCCGGCGACAGAGCACGGCTACCAGCCGCCCGTACTCGTGCCGGAAGAAGTGCTCAACCAGTTGCGGTGTGCTCAAGGAGTGCGGATCTCGATGACTTCAACGCCTGACCCGGGATGCACGAGTCCCGGAAACGCACGAGCCACAGTGATTGCCTCGTCCAGACTTTGCGCGGAGAGGATCATGTAGCCGCCGACCAGTTCCTTAACTTCTACAAATGGCCCGTCCGCGGCAGGCTCCGTGACAAGTCTTCCAGCTCCAAGCTTTCCTCCCATGTCGACGAGGTTCGCGTGGAATTTCTCCTGCCAGGCGCGGAACTTCGAGTACATCTCCTGCATTTCGGCGGGAGATGGTTTCCTGCTTTCTCCGCCTGGCAGATTTCTCTGCATACATAGGTACTTGGGCATGTTTTCTCCGTGTGGGTTCAGTCGGTAAACTCGACCGACACCCTATGATGCGTGGGGAGGCTGGTCTTGGACACTTCCAAGCGTGCTCCCCTGGATTAGCGGCGTTTGTACTGCGCGTCGCTCACCTTCTCCATCCACTCGACAGCTTTCCCGTCCAGCGACTCCTGAATGGCGATGTGCTGCATCGCCGTCGTCGGCGACGCGCCGTGCCAATGCTTCTCACCCGGCTCGAACCAGACCACATCGCCGGGACGGATCTCCTCGACCGGCCCGCCATCGCGCTGCACCCAGCCTAAGCCGAACGTGACGATCAGAATCTGACCGAGTGGATGCGTGTGCCACGCGGTGCGAGCGCCGGGCTCGAACGTCACGGCGTTTCCGGCCGCGCGCGCTGGCGCGGTTACCGGGAACAGAGGATCGATTCGCACGGTGCCGGTGAACCATTCGGCTGGTCCCTTAGCGGAAGGCTGCGACCCGCTTCCTTTGATCTGCATCGTTATCTCCGGTCTCGTAATCCGAGACACATGATGTTGTATGGCAATCGCAGAGCCTACTCCAATATCATCCCAATCCTCCCCAGCTACGTCTCCACTAAGCGAAATTGCGCAGATTTGGCGACTCCATGAGTTGCGACACTTGACCGACTCTGACACGCCTCGCTGATGCTGTTCGCTCTCTATGCGCTGTTCTTTCTGTCCGGCGCGGCGGGCCTCATTTACGAATCGATCTGGACGCGCTACCTCGCGCTTCTCGTCGGCCATAGCGCCTACGCCCAGATCCTCGTCCTCACCATCTTCCTCGGTGGAATGGCGGTCGGCTCGTTCCTCGTCGGGCGCTACAGCGAACGACTGCATAGTCCTCTTATATGGTATGCAATCGTCGAGGCAGCGGTCGGCCTGCTCGGATTGCTGTTTCATCCGACGTTCCGCGCCGTCTCGGCAGCTGCGTACGACTCAATATTCCCGGCACTCATCGCCTCACCCGGCGCCCAGTCTGCTGTCAAATGGCTGCTCGCCGCCAGTCTCATTCTCCCCCAGTCGATTCTGCTGGGCGCCACGTTTCCTCTCATCAGCGCCGGCATCCTGCGGCGATGGAAATTCCGTCCAGGTGCTGTGCTGTCATGGCTCTACGCGTCCAACTCATTTGGCGCTGCGGTCGGCGTGCTGCTGGCAGGATTCTACCTCGTCAGCCGTTTCGATTTTCCAGGCACGCTTGCTTTCGCCGCCGCTCTCAACTTTGCCGCCGCAGCCGTCACGCTCGTTGTCGCCCGTCGGCGCAAAGAGTCATTCGCTGCACCGGTGGTCGCGACTTCCGAAGCTGTTGAGAGTGCGACGGCTACACTATCAGCGGGGAGTGGGTCGCGATGGCTGCTGCTCGGTGCTGCGTTCGGCACCGCCGTCGCCTCCTTCGCTTACGAGATCGCGTGGATCCGCATGCTGTCGCTCGTGTTCGGCAGCGCTACGCACTCCTTCGAGCTCATGCTCTCCGCGTTCATACTCGGCCTCGCGCTCGGCGCCCTCGCGGTTAGTACACGCGCCGATCGTTGGCGTGATCCGCTGCGCGCGCTGGCGCTCGTTCAATGCGCCATGGGCGCGCTCGCTGTCGCCACCCTTCCCCTATACATCGCGTCATTCTCATGGATTTCGACGCTGATCGGCGTCTTCCCAAAAACTTCGGCGGGATACGTGGGGTTCACAATCGCGCGCTACGCGATTTGTCTCGCCGTCATGCTACCGGCAACGTTTTGCGCGGGCATGACGCTGCCGCTGATCACGCGCATTCTCTACCGCGACGGCAGGGAAGCCGCGATCGGTGAGGTCTACGCGGCGAACACCGCCGGCTCGATCGTCGGCGTGCAGCTGGCTGGGTTGGTGCTTCTCCCTGTGCTTGGCCTGAAACTTCTTCTCATCGCCGGCGCTGCGCTCGACGTTGCGATCGGATTGCTGCTCATGTACGTCGCGCTACCGCGGCGGACAGCGTCGCGAACGCCCACCCTCGCCACGATCGTAATCGCCTCCATTCTCGTTTTTTTCGGCGCGTCCAGGGTGCGCTTCGATCGATCCCTGTTGTCGAGCGGCGTCTATCGTTTCGGCGGATTGCCCGCGCCGGGTGAGTTCACCAACACCTTCTACAAGGATGGCCGCACGGCAACCGTGACCGTGGAACGAGAGCCTGATGGAAATCTGATTCTCTCCACCAACGGCAAGCCCGACGCGTCGGTGTCGGGGGATTGGCTCGCACCACCGGCGCGGCGCCTGACGCGGCAATCGCTGAGCGACGATGTGTCGACCCAGGTCCTGCTGCCGCTGATCGCGATGGCGCACGCTCCGCAAGCGAGAGCCGCCGCGGTCATCGGCCAGGGGTCGGGAATGACATCGCACATGTTGCTGGGAAGTCCGACCCTGCGAGAGCTCGCAACCATCGAAATTGAGCCGGAGATGATCCGCGCATCGACTCAGTTCCGTCCCGTCAACTATCGCGTGTTCAGCGATACGCGCGCTCGCTTCGTGGTC
>QHVA01000119.1 GCA_003223425.1 Gemmatimonadota bacterium | reverse complement strand
GACCGTCCCGCAGACACTGAAGACGTGGACGGTGGCGGAAACGATTATCGGAGTCGCCGGCCTCGCATTCACGCTGTTATTGCGTCTTGTCGTCTGAATCGGAGATCAAATGCTGACAAAGCGGAACATCTCGCGCTTCATCGCGGTCGTCGCGCTAGCCGAAGCACTTTCGTGCACCGCCCAACGACAGTCTGAGCTTTCGGTCGCTTCGCCGACGTCGCCGATGTCGAGTGGATGGATCGATGTCACTGCGACACTCGATCCGGCGACGACTCCGATATACGAAGGCGATGCGCCGCTGAAATTCGATTTCCTGAAGGACATGCGCAAAGGCGACGCATTGACGCTCTCAGCATACTCGATGGGGGCCCACAGCGGCACGCACATCGATGCGCCGATGCACTTCGTCCGCGACGGCGCACCAATAGACCAGGTTCCACTCGAGCCGCTGATGGGGCCGGCGCGAGTGATAGACATTCCGGATGCTGTGCAGTCGATCAACGCCGACGAGTTGAACCGACATGAATGTAGAGGCGCGCAGCGGGTTCTTTTCCGCACCAGGAGCTCGCTGAGGGGCTGGATGAAATCACCGACGTTTCATCGCGACTTCGCTTACGTCGCTCCCGATGCCGCCCAGTTACTCGCCGACGCGGGGGTGAAGCTGGTTGGCGTGGACTACATCTCGGCCGAGCAGTTCGGCGCACCAGCGCCGATGACGCACCGGATTTTACTCGGCAGGGGAATCCCGATTGTCGAAGGGCTGGCGCTCGAGACAGTGCGTCCGGGCGATTACGACCTAATCGTGCTGCCCATAAAAGTCGGAGGGCACGAAGGAGCGCCAGCGCGCGCGGTATTGCGGAGACGCTAGCGTCTGGCTTCCGCTCCGCTCGCCCCCATTACCCGCTCGCGAACCGCTCCGATGTCTCGCACGGCGCGAACCTCGACGCAACCGGTGTGCGCCCACGGAAATTCCGCCGCGATCCGGACCGCTTCCTCCATGTTTTCGGCTTCGATCAGGTTGAAACCGCCGAAGACCTCTTTTGTTTCGGTAAAAGGTCCATCGACAACGGTCTGTCGGCCTTTCCGTATGCGCACTGATTTGGCGGTCGCTGGTTCCTCGAGCTGCTGCGACTCGAGCAAGCATCCCTGCTCCTGAAGCTCGTCGGCGTGCATGAGGCAGTCGCGCATTTTTGCGTCAAATTCGCCGGCAGGCATCGCGTCGAGCAGTTCGGGATCGTTATAGATCAGGAGCATGAATTTCATGTTGGTTCCTTGCGATTTAGGGACGAGGTCTCAAGATGTCGTATCGGGCGAGCTTTCAACAGCGCGGGAGAGAATGCGCACGATGTCCTTCCGCTTGAAGAATTCGGCCCAGCCAATCGCGTCGCTGTCGTGTTTGCTGTCGCGAATGCTCGGATCGGCACCCTTTTCCAGGAGCGCCCGCACAACATCCACGTGGCCCTGCATCACAGCAAGATGCAGCGGCGTCACTTCGGCATCCCAATGACTCCAACGAGCATTCGCGTTCGCACCGTGATCGAGTAGCCACTTCACGGCGGCTGTATTGCCCCGCTTCGCCATAAGGTGCAGCACGCCCGCATTCGCTCCATCAGGTTCAATTGCGCCGGGATCTTCGCGCAATAGCCGAGCGGCGGTGTCCCAATCGCCGAGAGCAACGGACGTAAGCAGGCTGGGCCCGACGCGTGTCTGAATTGCTTCCAGCACGGGCCGATCGATGTCCGAGTCAGCTGCATACGCCACGGCAGTAAAACCAGACGCATCACTCGCCAGTGGATCCGCTCCGAGCGCCAAAAGTACCTCGACCATACGCGCTAGCTTTTTCTGCACCGCAAAATGGAGCGGCAGTCGGAAATCTTCGTTGTGACTCTGCGGTCTGCTCAGTGCCGAAGGATCTTCAGCTACGATCCGACGGACTTCGTCTTCGAGATTCAGCGACATCGCCGAGTAGATGTGGTGGAGAGCGCCGCGACTGATGAGAAAGTCGGCAACTGCTCGGTGGGTCGCATCGTCGCCTCCGTCCCATCCCGTTGCCCATCCGATCACCTCAAGCGCGTGATCGTCACCCTGGCCGACCACATCACCACCCGCGTCCGCCAGTCGCCGGACGACGTCGAGGTGACCCGCCGCCGCGGCCCAGTGCATCGCATAGGTGTTGTCACCCTTCTCACGCGCGTTGACGTCCAGACCTCGCTTAAGCAGCAAATCCACTATCGGCAAATGTCCCGCGAATGCTGCGAGATGCAGCAGCGTGTGCTCGTAGGGCCTGTTACGTGCTTCGAGTTTCTCAGGATGCGCGTCAAGAAGCTTCGTGAGCTTGTCAAGGTCGCCGTTACGAGCGGCGTCAAAAAGTTGACCGTCGATGTCAGACTCGGTAGTCTGATCAGACATAGGCATCTTCCCCTCGCGGTGCTGCTTATAGGTTATTGCGGCTGGGCGAGTGCGACAAGGGAACCGACTGCGCCCAGTAGACCGCTAACCGAATCCATGAAAAACAAACTCACTGCTATCGACGACGATCGCGGAAGGTTCCTACCACTGGCGATGACAGCACTCTTGGTCAGCGTCACCATTGTAGCGAGCGACGCGATCGGCCAAGCGCCCGACGCAATCCCTGCGTCACGCCTCGAGGCACGGCAGTGGTTTCGAGATGCCAAGTTCGGAATGTTCGTGCACTGGGGCGTTTACAGCCTGCTCGGACAGGGTGAGTGGGTCATGGAGAACCGCGAGATACCTGTCTCGACTTACGAATGGCTGGCCACGACGTTCAACCCAGCCAAATTCGACGCGCGCGCCTGGGTCTCACTCGCGAAGGATGCGGGGGCAAAATACATCACGATCACGTCGCGGCATCACGACGGCTTTTCGATGTTCTCGACCGCCGCGACGAAATACAACATCGTGGACTGGACGCCGTTCAAGCGCGATCCATTGAAGGAGCTCGCGGACGAGTGTCACCGCCAGGGACTGAAGCTGTTCTTCTACTACTCGCAACTCGACTGGCATCATCCGGATTACTGGCCGCGCGGCAGGACGGGATTGAAAATTGGACGCCCCGACGGAGGGAGCTGGGCGCGCTACCTCGACTTCATGGATACCCAGTTGACCGAGCTGCTCACACACTACGGCTCGATCGGCGGCATCTGGTTCGACGGGATGTGGGACAAGCCGAACGCCGATTGGAGGCTGCCAACGACATACGCTCTGATCCATCGCCTGCAGCCGGCGGCACTGATCATTCCCAATCATCACCAGGCGCCACTAGTTGGCGAGGACGTTCAGACCTTTGAGCAGGATCTTCCCGGCGCCAACACCGCTGGCTTCAACACCAGGGAGATCGGTTCGCTTCCGCTCGAGACGTCACTGACGATGAATGACTCGTGGGGCTTCAATATCACCGACCGGCGATTCAAGTCGCTTCGCGAGCTGATCGGCTATCTTGTAAGAGCCGCTGGCAACGATGCCAACCTCTTGCTAAACGTCGGACCGCGTCCTGACGGAACGATTCAGCCGGAAGCCGCAGCGCGTCTTCGGGACATGGGTCGCTGGCTTTCTACCTATGGGACGTCCATCTTCGCAACTCGCGGCGGACCGATAGCGCCGCGTCCCTGGGGCGTTACCACGCACCGAGGCGACACGGTATTCGTGCATGTTCTGGATTGGCCGGACCAGGTGCTGGCGCTTCCACCGATCCCGGGCGTCGTGCTGAGCGCGGTGATGCTGAGCACAAACGCACCGGTGAAGTTCACGCAATCGGGCGCGGGGGTAACGCTAAACGTTCCCATGGTTGGCGACGAGATCGATCGAGTCGTTGCGCTCACGCTCGCCAAGCGCAAGTGACCACCAAAATTATGACGAACATGATTGACTCAATTCGCGCCGAGTACCTTCGCTACAGAGCACTCGCAGAAGCTGCCATCGATCAGCTCACCGAGGATCAACTGTCCGCTGAGGGCGCAAATGGCGGCAACTCCGTCGCAGTAATCTGCTGGCACGTTTCGGGGAACCTCCGCTCACGCTTCACCGAATTCCTTACCAGCGATGGCGAGAAGCCGTGGCGTAAGCGGGAAGAAGAATTTCAGGCGCGAACAGTGACTCGCGACGAGCTGCTTTCGAAGTGGAACCAGGGATGGGACGCGCTGCTCGGCACGTTGGCGAATCTCACCGACGAACAGCTCCAGGTTACCGTGACGATTCGCGGTCAACCACTGCGCGTCCACGAGGCGCTCCATCGTTCGCTCGCGCACCTCAGTTATCATGTCGGCCAAATCGTGTATCTGGCGAAATCGTTGCGCGGGAAAGACTGGAAATACTTGAGCATTCCACCTGGCAAGTCGGACGAATACAACCAGGCGCCAAAACTCGAGCGGCCAGCTGCGCAGCAAGCAGCTCTCTCTGAGCGAGCTACTCGGAAATGAAACCTGAAGGTGCATCGGCCAGGATCAGTGGTCGAGCATCTTGGCGGAACAGAATCGCGGCTGATACGTAGGGACCGCTACAACCAGGAGTACACAATGAGCACGGACGTACCCATCTCAGTTTCGGTTTCGGTTTCGCCCCTGCTGTCTGTTCGCAACGGCGCGCGAGCCGTCGAGTTCTACAAAAAGGCATTTGATGCGGTCGAGGTTTACCGGGTTGAAGATCCCGGTGGCGCTGTTGTCTCTCGGCTGTCCGTTGACGGTGCGGAGTTTTGGGTGGCTGACGAGTCTCCCGAACACCACAACTTCAGTCCGGAATCACTCGGCGGCGGGTCAGTTCGAATGATTCTGACCGTGCCGGATCCTGACGCAGTATTTGCCAGAGCAATTGCGGCAGGCGCCCAGGAAGTCGTTGCGGTGAAAGAAGACTACGGGTGGCGCTTGGGCCGCGTGGTAGATCCATTCGGACATCACTGGGAAATCGGTCGACCGCTCGCGTCATAAACCGCGAGCGGTCGCCGCACAATTTAGACCCCGCGCTGTTGCTCAGGAGAGAGGTATGACACCGCTCAACAGATGTGCTCGCGGTCCACGGTATTCCGTCTACGTTTTCGCGCTAGCGTTCTTGTCCGGCTGGCCTGGAAGAGTCGCGGACGCTCAGGTAGCTCCGAATGCTGGAAATATCCCTCCCGCGCACTCGCTGGTAATTCCGGGCGATTTCAGCCGAGGCCCGTCGCCAGACAGAGCGGTGCGCATGCGCTCGCTGCTGGATACTGTGACCACGACGCTACGACGTCTTGAAGTCCACAGAACTTCGTTGCCGCCTGGCGCCTCGCCTCATGCACCACATCGACACGCGCATGAGGAGCTGATGCTCGTGGAGCGCGGGACGTTGGAGGTGCTGCAGGAAGGGGCGATTCGCCATGCAGGTGCTGGTTCGCTCATCCTGCAAGCCGCCAACGAGCTGCACGGTCTGCGGAATGCTGGCGCCGATACCGCTGTGTACTGGGTGATCGCGATCTATCCAAAGGACCTCGCTGACTCAACGGTCCGGCGTAAGTGAGTAACTATGGATAGCGTGACATGAACCGGCGCTCGTTTGTGGGCGTGACGATCTCTTCCATTGTCGGGTGTGCTCTGCCGCAGCGTCCGAATGCTGTGACGCTTGCCCGTCCGCGCCCATCGCCATCGCAGCTCGCGTGGCAGCGCGACGAGCTCGCGCTCTTTCTGCACTTCGGCGTCAACACGTTTACAGATCGCGAGTGGGGCGATGGTCGAGAAGACCCTGCAATCTTCGCCCCGTCCAATCTCGACGCACGACAATGGACTCGCGCGGCCAAGGCAGCAGGAGCCAAGGCGCTGATCCTGACGGCGAAACATCACGACGGCTTTTGCCTTTGGCCGACGCGCACAACACAACATTCAGTCGCGAAAAGTCCGTGGCGCTCCGGACAAGGCGACGTTGTGCGCGAGTTTGTGGATGCGTGCAAAGCCGAGGGTCTGAAGGCGGGACTATATCTATCGCCGTGGGATCGGAATTCGCCCGTGTACGGTGACTCGCCACGCTATAACGATTTCTACTGCGATCAGCTTACCGAGTTGCTCACGCGATATGGAGCGATCAGCGAAGTCTGGTTCGACGGCGCGAACGGGGAAGGGCCGAATGGCAGGCGTCAGCAGTACGACTGGCCGCGCTTTTTCGGTCTCGTTCGGAAGCTTCAACCGGATGCGGTGATGTTCTCGGATGTAGGTCCGGACGCGCGGTGGTGTGGTAATGAGAGTGGAACAGCCGGCGACCCAAACTGGTCAACGATTGATCCGAACGCCGTGCCGTATCCCGGCGCGCCAGTGCCGGACATCGGAGAGATTTTGCAACACGGCGATCCCGCGGGATCTGTGTGGCGGCCCGCCGAAGTCGACGTGTCGATCCGACCAGGCTGGTTCTACCATCCAGCGGAAAACGATCGCGTGCGGACCGTTGAAAATCTGGTGGATCTCTTCTTCACGTCGGTCGGACGAAATGGGAAGCTGCTACTCAATGTGCCGCCGACGCGCGATGGCTTATTGCACTCCACGGATGTGGCGCGCCTCGCTGCATTTCGCGATCGGCTCTCAACCATGTTCGAGCGCGACACAGGGTCACGCACGCAACGCACCTGGCGAGTGACAAGCGGCCGCTCCGCTGTACTGGAGCTGGATCTCGGCGTGCCAACTGCGATTGGACTCGCTCGCCTCGGGGAGGACATCGCACGTGGGCAATCAGTCACGCGGTACACGCTGACAGGTGCGAGTGGCGAAGAGTGGCGCGTCCTGTCTCGGGGGACGACGATCGGTTACACCAAGCTGGATCGGTTTCCGACAGCTACGGTGCGACACGTTCGTGTGACGATCGACGAATCGCTGATCACTCCTGAGCCGATTGCGCTTCGTTTGTACGCTCAATCGATGGGATGACGCAGCTCGTACGGCAGTGCCAGTAGGTCTTTTACGGCGGTCACGATTTCTTCGACACTCACGGGACGCTTGAGGACGCGTTGCCAAGGTCCTTGGGGCGCGGCGAGGGTCGGGCGGGCGAGCAAGATCATTGGCGGCGCTCCGTGACGTGAAAGAAGCTCGCGCAGTTTGTTGTGCGCTCCACTCAGCGCGGACTGGTCGACTACGACCAGGCGTACGGGACCGCGGTCAGGCTCGTCGGATTGGGTGCGTAGCGCCGTACCGAGATTGCGTGTCCCGACTGCATCGTACCCGGCCTCGCGCAGCGCAGCACGAAGCAGCGCACGCGGCCACTGCTCGGGCATCACGATTAGAACCTGAGGCGAGAAAGTAGATTCCTTTTCCGTACTGTTAGCCATTCTTCACGAATGCGCAGGCAGGTTGCTCACGCAAGCGCCGTCCCGTACTGAGTATTTTCCGTCTATGTCCGAACGTACCGGGAATAGAAAGCCGTGAACGTGGTCCTGTTTGGTGCGACCGGAATGATCGGTCAGGGCGTGCTGCGCGAATGCTTGCGCGATCGCGGGGTGGGAAGAGTCGTCACCGTTGGCCGACGCCCGACAGGTCGAAATCATGCGAAACTCACCGAGCTCGTTCGTCCCGATCTCGCCACACTTACCCCTGTCGAGAAACAATTGACTGGCCTCGACGCCTGCTTCTTCTGCCTCGGCGTTTCGGCGCTCGGTATGAAGGAGGAGCAATACGCGCGCGTGACCTATGATCTAACGATTGGCGTCGCCAAGACTCTCCTGCGGACGAGCCCCGATCTGACTTTCATTTACGTGTCGGGGCAGGGCACTGACAGCAGCGAGCGAGGCCGGGCGATGTGGGCGCGAGTGAAGGGACGGACCGAGAACGCTTTGCTTTCGATGCCATTCAAAGCGGCGTACATGTTTCGACCTGGCGCCGTGATTCCGCTCCATGGAATTCGATCGTCGACGCGGTGGTACAACGCGATGTACGCAGTCATCAAGCCGCTCTACCCGATCGTGCGCCGTCTCGCACCGACGATGATTACCACGACCGAACAACTGGGACGGGCGATGCTTGCAGTCGCGCGGAACGGGTATGCAAGACACGTTCTGGAGACGGCCGACATCAATCGCCTCTGACCACGCCTGGCGCAGAACCAGGGATTTAGCGTCTAACTTCGCGCGAAATTGAGAGTTAGGATCGCCATCAGTCGCGATTATTTCGGCAACATGTTTGTGATTCGCTCGGCGCCAAACGTTTCCCAAAAGGGCTTCGCCGGTAACGCGTTTTCGCGACCCAATTCTGCTCGCGGTCGAGGTAGCTCATCGAGACGTCAATCGTCTTTAGACGATGCCCGTCACCACATCCGAACCCGGAACGATAAACGCCGCCGCTCCGGCGTCGGAGACGACGCCGCGCGCGCGCGCGAAATTCCCCCTTCCCTTCCCGCGCCTCGAGAGCCTTCGCAGCCGAATCCTCGCCTTCGCGGTGGCGGCAGCATTGCTTCCCGCCGGAACAATGCTTGGCGTCTTCTACACTCAGAACCGGCACGCGCTCGAGAAGAAAATCAATGAAGATCTTCTCTCCGGCAGCGCACAAAGCGCGCGCGCGACTGGAGTCTGGCTTCGCGAGCGTCTCTACGATTTGCGCGTTTTCGCTGGATCGGATGAAGTTGTAGTCACTCTGGATCATGGCCCACGCGCGCTACCCGCCTCTCCCACCGAAGGACGGCTGCGCGACTACCTGGTTTCGCTCCACGAGCGATTCAGCGATTTCGAGAAGCTGATGGTGCTCGACCTCAATGGGAACGTCGTCGCCACGAGCGCGAGCGAAGTCAGCCGCGTTCCTCTTCCCGCCGATTGGCAGGCCACGCTCCGATCAGACAATCAGATCGTCGGCGATGCGTACTGGGATCCCAAGACGCGCAGAGCGAAGCTGATCGTCGCAGTTCCGGCACAGCGAGCAGACGGGCGTCTACTCGGTGCGTTCGCGGCGGAGCTCAATCTCGCACCGGTGCAGCTGTTGCTCAGATCCTTTGCTCCCGACAGCACCGGCGCGATTCATCTCGTCAACACCAAAGGCGCGGCGATCGCCAGCTCCGACGGCATCTCTGAGCAGCTGATCAAGTACCCGTTACCGCCGTCGACCATGAAGAAGCTCCGGGAGCGAGCACGCGCGCCATTCTCGTACACGAGCTTTCGTGATCGTGATGTAATCGGCACTCTCGAGTACGTGCCGCAAGTGAACTGGGCAGTCATCGCCGAAATCTCGTCCGAAGCCGCCTATTTGCAGGTGCGTCGTTTCCGCGATGTGGCGCTGATGGTGATCCTGTTCCTGCTCGTCGCCGTGACCGCCGCCTCGTATCGGCTTGGACGTCTCATCGCCCGACCACTCGACCGCCTGACCAAAGCCGCCAGCGAAGTTGCCGGTGGCGATCTCGCTGTCGATTTGCCATCGGCACCTGGTGGTGGTGAGGTCGGTTACTTGACCGAAGTCTTCAACCACATGGTCTATCGTCTGCGCGAAGGGCGAGCCGAGCTCGATCGGATCAATGAAACGTTGCGCAAGAAGAATGAGGAGCTCGAGCTTCTCTCCACTACCGACAGCTTGACGGGGCTGTCGAATCACCGGTCGCTGATGAAGCGTCTCGACGACGAGGTTGCGCGGTTCAAGAAAGATCACCGCGGCTTCTCCGTATTGGTGGGCGACGTCGATCACTTCAAGCAGTACAACGACGCATTCGGGCATCCAGCCGGCGACGAAGTGCTGCAGACGATCGCCGAGATCATGCGCGACTCCACGCGCAAGGTCGACTGCTGCGCGCGCTACGGCGGTGAGGAATTCGTGATCGTGTTGCCCGACACCGCCATCGCCGATGCACTCGACACCGCCGAGCACATTCGCGCGCGCGTCGCGGCGAAGAAATTCAACGGGCGGAAGATGACGCTGAGCATTGGCGTCGCCAGCTTCCCGGAAGACGCGGACGACGCCGAGTCGATCATCGCGGTCGCCGACGAAGCTCTATATCAGGCGAAAAGAGAAGGGCGCGACCGTACGGTACGCGCCCGGAGACTGCAAAAAACCGGTTAGCTACGGTCGCGCGACCAGCGTCTGGTGAATCCACCCGGTTCGTCCGCCATCATCGCTGATTCGAATCCACTCGTCGGTATAGGAATAGGCGGTGATCGCAGTACCAGGATCGGCCTGGAACGACACGGCAAAGTTCGTTCCCGGTCCTTCGCGCACGTTGCCGCGGCTCGTCGTCTTCAGCTTGATGGGAACTGCGAACAGAGTCTCGCCGGGACGCGTTCCTTCCCTGCTCACGCCAACGCGTCCGCGATACGATGAGGCGACCGTCTTCGCCTGATTGGCAAGATACAGCGCGCCGCCGTAGTTCTGCTTGTTGAACTCAGTCGCGCTCTGTCGAACCAGTCGCGTGACCTGCGCCGCTTCTGGGGGTTCGCCCGATGCACTCGCCTTCATGGTTTGCAGTGCAACTTCAGCCTCCGCCATCGCGGACGCCGCCTGCGCTCGACTCGCTACTGTCTGAAGCTTTGCCATCGAGCGCACGACTTCCGCGCGCGTCTCCTCGAGGCGCGACTGCAGATCCTCGATCTGCGCATCACGCGCAAGCAGTTGCAGCTCGGCGCGCGAAACCCGCTTGTCCAGCTCCGGGTCACGGACACTAACAGTGTCGTGAACAACCTTGATGGCCGGAGGTGGAGCGGGCTTCTGCTGGGAGCAAGCCGCGGTGATGACTAAGACAGTGGTGAGGGCGATGCAGGTGCGCATGGAAGAGGGACCTCGTCGATTCAAGCGGTCGCGCCAGTCGTGCGGAATGGCGTGGAAAGACGCTTGTCAGAGTATTACACCAGAAATGACGGCCGCCAGCCTGACCAGGCAACCAGCCGAACTCTATCAGGCTAACGGCCGGTTCGGCTGAGCCGCACATTTCTGTCCATGGGCGGAAAGACAACGACCGTGCTCCTTCTCTTGTTGGCGATGTTCATTGGCCCGCCAGCATCAGTGCAAGGCCAGGATTGGACGTTCGGACCATTCGAGAAACCGGGTCAAGTCAATCCAATCATCACGCCCAACGCAGCCACCACTTTTTTGTCTCCGATGACCGACAGTGTAGTGCACTGGGAGGAGCTCGCGACGTTCAATCCCGCCGCGGTCGTCAAAAACGGAAAGGTCTACGTGCTTTACCGCGCTGAAGACGCGACCGGCAAGAGAGAGATCGGGTTTCATACGTCCCGACTCGGGCTCGCCGAGAGCAGTGATGGATTGCATTTCACGCGCAGATCGACCCCGGTGTTGTATCCGGACAAAGATGTTCAGGCGCGATACGAGTGGACGGGTGGTGTCGAAGATCCACGCGTCGTTGAGATGGAAGACGGCACCTACGTTCTCACCTACACCCAATGGAATCGCGACCTTCCTCGGCTCGCCATTGCGACATCGAAAGACCTCGTCCATTGGCAAAAGCACGGGCCGGCGTTCGCGAAGGCGGACAGTGGAAAGTATCTGAAGATGGATACTAAGTCGGGCGCGATCCTCACCAGAGTCGAGGGTAACCGACTCGTCGCGACAAAGGTGAACGGAAAGTACTGGATGTACTTCAACGTGCCGGACATCCTCATCGCGACGTCGGATAATCTGATTGACTGGACGCCGCTCGCAGACAGCGATGGAAAGGTGTTGAAAGTTTTATCACCGCGTCCCGGATACTTCGATTCGTGGCTTGTCGAGGGCGGGCCACCGGCAATCATGACCGAGCGCGGAATCCTGCTGATCTACAATGCGGGCAACAGCGGAAAATTTGGACAGGCAGGCTTGCCGGAGCGGATTTACACTCGTGGTCAGGCGCTAGTCGACGCGCCGACGAGCCGTTCATCAAACCGACTGAACAGTACGAGCGCACTGGCCAGTACAAGGAGGGAACCACCTTCGTCGAGGGACTCGTTCCGTTCAATGGTCGGTGGTTCCTCTATTATGGGACTGCTGATTCGCGAGTGGCCGTTGCGGTGTGGGATCCGAAACGCCGATGAAGCGGTGCCCGATTCGGGCCGCTGCCGTTGTGCTTGCGGTCACGAGCAGTGTTGCAGCTGGATGCTCCAATAGCGCACTCTCGACCGAGGCAGCAGCAGTCCCGCAGAATGCCACTGCGTGGTGGCGCAATGGCGTGTGCTACGAGGTATTCGTACGCTCTTTCGCTGACGCGGATGGTGATGGCGTCGGAGATTTGCGCGGACTCATCTCGCGTCTCGACTACATCAACGATGGAAATCCAACGAGCACGGCGAGTCTCGGCGCCAATTGCATCTGGCTGATGCCGATCGCAAAGTCGGTGAGCTATCACGGCTACGATGTCACCGACTACTACCACGTCGATCCGCACTACGGCACCGATGATGATTTTGGAATGCTGGTCGACGAGGCACATCGGCGAGGGATTCACGTCATCGTCGACTTCGTTCCCAATCACTCGTCGAGCGATCATCCGTATTTCCAGGCAGCGCTTCACGATCCGGTGAGTCCATACCGAAGCTGGTACCGCTGGTCGACCACGAAGCCGAGCGAGACAGGGCCGTGGGGGCAAGAGGTGTGGCACAAGTCGCCCGTGCGCGACGAGTATTACTACGGGGTTTTCTGGGGCGGAATGCCCGACCTGAATTACGGAACGCCGGCTGTGTTGCAGGAGATGCAGAAGGTCGTGGCCTATTGGCTGAGGGACATGCACGCCGACGGATTTCGCTTCGATGCAATTCCATACCTGGTGGAGGAAGGCAGTCAGCTACAGCACACACGCGGCACGCACGACGTGCTGCGCCAGTTCGGCAGCGCCATTCGCAGCGAGGCCCCAGGCTCGTTTACGATTGGCGAGATGTCGGACGAGTCGCCGCAAATTCTGGCGACTTATTACCCCGACCAGCTGGATGCGTACTTCGCGTTTGGCGTGGCGAGCGCGACAATGCAAGCCGCGCGCACCGGGGACGCGGCTCTGTTCAACAAAGCGATCTGGGACGCCAGCGTAACTTTTCCCGCCGGTCGCTGGTCGCCGTTTCTCACCAATCACGATCAGCCGCGTGTCATGACCGTGCTCGGCGGCGATGTCGCCAAAGCAAGAATTGCCGCCAGCGCGATGCTGATGCTGCCTGGTATGCCGTTCGTCTACTACGGCGAAGAGATCGGCATGGTCGGCGCGAAGCCAGACGAAACGATCCGCACGCCGATGCAGTGGAGTGCTGGAGCAAATGGGGGGTTCACCAGCGCAACGCCGTGGGAAGGCCTGCAGTCCGATTGGATGACGAAACACGTTGCTGCGCAGGATCATGATCCCGCGTCAATGCTCAATCATTACCGGCGCCTGATTCACTTTCGAAACGTCCACCCGGCGCTGAGCAACGGCGGGCTCTCGATTGGATCGACGACAGAGGGAGCGACCGCAGCGTTTCTGCGTTCCTCGACAGCCGAGACCGTTCTGATCGCGTTGAATTTTGGAGATCGGACAATCGATCGACTGGCCGTTACGATTTCGCCTTCTCTGCAGGGCACCAGCGCGTACCGGCTCGAGCCACTCTACGCAGATCCCTCGGACGGATGTATCGAAGGGGTGATTTCTGCTGACGGAAAATCCGTTGTGTTGGGGTCAATCGCCGCACGCGGGTTGTGCGCGTTTCGGTTGCGCCGCGATTAAGCCGGACTCTCCTCCATCGTAATTGGCGTCACCGCCGCCCTGTCTTCTTCGCCCGTACGAATGCGGTAGACTTTTTCGACGGGCAGCACGAAAATCTTCCCGTCGCCTACCTCACCGGTGCGGCCCGCGGACAGAATCGCGCGCACGGTTGGCTCGACGAAGTGATCCGAGACGCCAATCTCCAGTCGCACCTTGTCGTGCAGCTCGACTTTCACCGTCGTTCCGCGGTAGGTCTCCACTTGCTCCGTCTCCCCGCCGTGGCCGCGCACTCTGCTGATGGTGAGACCGGTGACCTCGGCGCGGTACAGCGCCTCGAGAACCTCGTTCAGCTTTTCCGGTCGAACGATTGCGACGACGAGTTTCATTTTCAGATTCCCCCATCTGCGTGGACGAGGATCGCGCCCTCGCCCCTGCTGTACGCCTCCTCACCGTGTTGTGTGACGTCGAGCCCGATCCCTTCCTCTTTGACGCTCGCGCGCAGGTTGAATCCGAGTGCAATCACCTTGACGACGACGAACGTGGCTACAGCGCTATAGGCGATGGTAGCCACAATTGCGATTGCCTGAATCCCGAGCTGCCGCATGTTGCCGAAGAGAGCGCCATCTCCGACACCATTCCAGCTCTTCTCGGCGAGAACTCCCGTAAGCAGCGCGCCCACCATACCGCCCACGCCGTGGGCCGACACGACGTCGAGCGAATCATCCACTCGGCTTCGGGCTCTCCACAGCAGCGCGAAATAGCTCGGTGCTGCCGCGATTCCGCCAATCGCAATCGCCGAGAGTGGACTGACGAAACCTGCGGCGGGTGTTATAGCTACCAGGCCAACGACAATTGCAGTCGCTGCTCCGACGGCGGTTGTCTTTCGCGTGCGCATCAGATCGAGCAGACTCCAGACTACCAGCGTCGCGCTTGGCGCGAACATCGTGTTGGCGAACGCGAGCGCCGCGGACGCATTGGCGCCGAACGCACTGCCGCCGTTGAATCCGAACCATCCGAACCAGAGGAGCCCGGCACCCAGCAGCGTGAACGGAACGTTCTGCGGAATAATCGCCTGTCGCGCGTAATCCTTTCGCGTGCCGAGTACCAGTGCGATGACCAGAGCAGCAGCCGCGGCGTTGATGTGGACTACGGTACCTCCGGCGAAATCGAGCGCACCGAGTTTTCCTAGCCAGCCTCCGCCCCAGACCCAGTGCGCGATTGGCGCGTAAACGACGATCGACCAGAGCGTGACGAAGGTGAGATAGGGGCCGAACCGCATCCGCTCGACAATTGCGCCGGAGATTAGCGCGGCGGTGATGATGGCGAACGTGCCTTGATACGCGACGAACAGGATGTGAGGGATCGTTCCGTGCGACTCGAGCCGCACGCCGTTGAGAAACGTGTTTCGGAAGCTGCCGAGCAGGCCAGATCCTTCGGAGAACGCAAGTGAATACCCAATGAGGGCCCAGGCAATCCCCACGAATCCGAGCGCGACGAAACTCATCATCATGGTGTTGAGCGTATTCTTAGCGCGGACGAGTCCGCCGTAAAAAAATCCGAGAGCTGGAGTCATCACCAGCACCATTGCGGTGGCGATCAACATCCAGGCGGTGTCGGCCGGGCTGATCAAACTGATGCGGAATTACAAACTGAAGACTACCGGCTGGGGGCTATGGGCGTGCCGGCTCAGGGCTACGGGCGGTGCCCATGGTTGCACCTCGAAGTCCCAGTGACTTCTCGTAGGCTTATGAAGATCTCGCGATTCGCTGTCACCGCTCTCTCGATCCTGGCAACCGGCGGTTGCAGGGGGCACGCCCCGCCGCTATCAACAGCCGCTCTCGATCCGGCCCTCGCCGTTGCAATTGCGAGCGCCGATTCACTAATCAATGCGGCGGTCGGGAAGCTCTTTCCTGGCGCAGTATTTCTCGTTGCGAAGGATGGTCGCGTCGTCCACGAGCGCGCATTTGGATACGCGCAGCTCAATGACTATGAAGGACGTCGTCTTGCGGCGCCCAGGCCAATGCGGGCGTCGACGATGTTCGACCTCGCATCGGTCAGCAAGGTCGTGGCGACGACAATGGGGACGATGCTGCTGGTCGATCGAGGGAAGATCGAGCTCGATGCGCCGGTTTACCGCTACCTGCCTGATTTTCGCGGGCCACATCTCGACAGCATCACTGTGCGGCATCTGCTGTCACACTCGGCCGGCTTGGTGCAATGGCAGCCGCTTTACTACCACGCGTCGAACATTGCTCAGACGTACGCAGTCATTCGGGACATGCCGCTCGAGTGGGGCGTCGGCGACGCGCGCCACTACAGCGATCTCGGCTTCATGCTGCTCGGCTATATCGTCGAGCGGGTGAGCGGCCAGCGGCTCGATTCGTTTCTCGAGCAGAATCTCTATCGACCGCTAGGATTGCGATCGACGACGTTCAATGCGAAATCGCACGGCTTCACGGATTTCGCGGCCACCGAACAGGGTAATGTTTACGAGAAGCACATGGTGTACGATTCGACCTTCGGGTACCGCTATCGTGGCGATGCCACCGCCTGGAACGGCTGGCGCCAATACGTGCTGAATGGCGAAGTCGACGACGGAAATTCTTACTATGCGAACGGTGGCGTCGCGGGGCACGCGGGACTTTTTTCGACTGCGGCTGATTTGCGGGTGCTGCTCGACCTGCTCAGTAACCGCGGGAGCTACGGCGGGCGACAATACATTCGGTCGGAAGTCGTCGACACATTTCTCACGCGCGATAAATACGAGAACTATCTCGGCTGGCAGGCACCGACTTATTTGCCGGCAGGAAGCTTCTCGCATACTGGCTTCACCGGGACGTTTGTCGCAGGAATTCCTCAGTACAGGCTTTCGATCGTGCTGCTGACTAATAGACAAAACATGGGCACCGATGCGCGCGGATACTTTCCCGATGTGGGACCGCTTCAGCAGGCGGTTACGCGTCTGATCGCGAACGTCGGGCCGTCGCGATGAAATCGCGGCGCACATCGGGGGGTCCGGCGCCGACCTTGACCGCGATTCGCGTCGAGCTCCACGCACTGGCGAACCCGGTGCGCGGAGCCCACTCGCAGCGCTTCTTCAAGACTGGACCAGGTGAGTACGCCGAAGGCGACAAATTCCTCGGCCTCACTGTCCCCCAAATGCGAAGCATCGCCCGTAAGTACCGGGGTCTTGATGATCCTTCGGCGCTCGAGCTGTTGTACTCGCCCTGGCACGAGGAGCGGTTAATTGCGCTGCTTCTTCTCGTAGACGGATACGCCCGGGGGGATGAATCGCGGCGTCAGAAGATTCACCGCGCCTACGTCGCGAATGCCCGTCAAATCAATAACTGGGATCTGGTCGATCTGTCCGCAGCGCAGATCGTCGGTTCTCATCTCGACTCTCGAGAGATAGCGTTGCTGGAGCGGCTGGCGCGATCGAAGAACATCTGGAAGCGGCGCATCGCCATCGTCTCGACATTTCACTTCATCAGAAGCAACGAGTTCCTACCCACGCTTGAGATCGCGGCAATACTGCTCGGCGATTCTCACGATCTGATTCACAAGGCAGCTGGCTGGATGTTGCGCGAGGTCGGGAAACGCGATCGCCAGTTGCTGGACAAGTTCCTCGCCAAACATTATCGGCAAATGCCGCGAACCATGCTGCGGTACGCAATCGAACGCCATCCTGAAAGCATCCGCAAACAGTATCTCGCTGGAACTATCTGAGGAGTTTCTCCTTGCTGTGGTCCGCGATAGTCTACACAGGTCTTGTCGTAGCAGCGATTGGACTGATTTTCGTCGTCAAGCCAATAGAACGCCTGCACGTGACGACGCGGTGGCAGGGATTGGCGATAATCGGAATCGGCGTGCTGCTCGTTGGAATAGGCCTGAATGCTCCCGCGACTGAATCGAGAGCAAAACGAGTAGAGACTCGCCTGGACGAGTTCGTCCCGGTGTGGCAGTTCAGCGAGCGTCATACGATCAGTGTTGCTGCTTCGCCCGAGCGGGTGTTCGACGCAATTAAACGGGTTCGTGCCAGCGACATCGCTCTCTTCAAGACGCTTACCTGGATTCGACGCGGCGGGCGGAGGTTGCCCGAAAGCATCCTGAATGCAAGTGACACCGCATCCCTGCTCGATGTCGCAACCAGAAGTGGATTTATCTATCTCATCAACGACCCGCCGAGAGAGTTGGTAGTCGGTACAATGGTTATGGGGCCACGAGGTTCAAGAGGGACACTTACGCCGGAGAGTTTCAAGGCTTCTCTACCTCCCGGTTACGCACTGGCAGCGATGAATTTCGTTGTCAGGCCAGAAGGCCCGAATGCATCGATCGTCTCGACCGAAACGCGGGTCTTCGCGAACAGTCCCGAATCGCGGCGTCGATTCGCGCGATATTGGCGTGTGATCTATCCCGGCAGCGCCATTATTCGTCGTATGTGGCTACGTGCTGTTCGGAAGCGGGCGACGGCCAGTGTGTCAGGAATCGGAATGATTCATCAGTCTGAGTCGCAGCCGAAAGTAGAGGAAGAACGGCAGTCCGAGGGCGATCAGAACGAGGCCCGCCGCTGATTCAACGGGACTTGCCGACAGGGTGTTGATTACCAGCCAGGCAGCAACCAACACGAAAAGCGCTGGCACCACGGGATAACCAAGCGCGCGATATCGGCGCGGAGCCGCGGGGAGCTTCCTTCTCAGCACAAATAGAGACGCTCCAACGAGCGCAGTGAACAACCAGACGGCGAAAATCACCGACGTCGTGATCTGATCGAACGTTCCCGACAACGCCAGTGCGCAAGCCCAGATTCCCTGGAACCAGATCGCGTTAACCGGCGCCCGTGACGTCTCGCTCAAATTGGCAAGAGGACCGAAGAACAGTCCGTCGCGCGCCATCGCGAAAGGGACGCGCGCGTTCATTAGAGTAATTCCGTTCAACGCCCCAATGGCTGAGATCATGAACGCGATCGAGACGATCTGCGCGCCGTACGAGGAGAATGTCTGGGCGGCTTTGGCGGCGATCGGCAGTGCATCACGATAGGCCGTCGAATTGGCTGTCAGTATCTCGCTGAATGGCAACGCGAAGAAGTACGCGAGATTCGTGACGAGATAAACGAGAATCACGAGCAGCATTCCGTAGATCAGAGCGCGCGGAATATTGCGCTCAGGCTTTTCGATCTCGCCCGCCACCATTGGAACATTGGACCAACCCTGATAGGCCCAAAGAGCCGCCAGCATCGCGGCGCCAAACGCGCCTGCTCCCGCCGGCGCAATCGTCGCCGTGACAGGCGTCTTCAAATTTGCCCACGACCCCGTTCGTGAAAGCAGAAATGCGCCGGCGACGATGATCGCGATTCCGCCCAGCTTGGCCACAGTCGCCAGCCACTGCACTCGTCCACCGACGGCAACACCGCGCGAGTTAATGGCGGAAAAAAGCAGAATCACGGCAACCGCCACGACTTGTTGAACGCCGAGTCGCCAGTGGACGACTTGCCCCAACAGCTGAAAGTCGTGAGTGGTCCAGACTGCGTTCAGCGGAACGAACGAGCCGAGGAATGACGCGAGCGCAGTCGAGACCGCCGCGAGTCCTCCGCTCGCGATGAGCATCAGCGATGCCCAGCCGAAGAGAAAGGCAGGAAGGTCGCCATACGCTTCACGCAGGAACACATACTCGCCGCCTGCCTCCGGCATCATCGCGCCCAGCTCGGCGTAGGTGAGCGCGCCCGCGAGTGAGAGCAGACCCGCGGCGAGCCAGGCTAGCAAGACTTTCGACGGGCTGCCAACCAGCTGCGCCATCGGCGCAGTCTTGAGGAAGACACCGGTTCCAATGACACTGAGGACCAGCGCAATCGCGTCTCGGAGCGACAGCGCTCTCACGAGCTCTCTTGTCGCGGGCGTCACTTGGGGTGATGCCGCGGCGGCGGAGCTCACTCGGGCGGACGAACTACGTCGTGCGGTCCGGTGTTGCGAATCCCGTAGGTAGGTCTCACGTACTCTTCCGTCGTCGTGATTCCTTCGACTCTATCGAGCTCGCGATTGTCTCGCTCGATGTTGTCGCGCTCTTCCCTGTAGCGCCGGTACCAGTTTCGCGTGACTTCACCAGCCAGCTCTCGATTTCCGAGTCCAAAGGCAAGGGATAGCGCGAGGGCAACAGCTCCAAACAGGATCGCGAAAGCAGTCGTGACTATCTCTGTCGCGACGCCGAGCTCCTGTAGGGCCATGAACGTGGCGAGGAGGACGACACCGCCCTTGCCGACGCGGGCCAGTGTTGGTCCGCCGTGCAGTCCACCTGCCGAGGCCATGATCAACCCGCCGACGAAAGCGCCAAGGACTATGCCGACGATGAGGATGACGATCGCTGCGATGACGCTCGGGATGTAGCTCACCAGCTCCGAGAACACGTTGGCGAGCGACTGAAGCCCCAGCGCGTTCGCGGCGACCAGCATCACCGCGAACATCACGAACCAGAAGACGAGACTCCCAGCGACTCTTGTTGGATTCACTCGCGGGCCCGATCTCTCGACAGCCTGCATCACGCCGCCGCGCTCGAGGATCTGGTTGAGATGGATCCGCCGCATCAATCGATCGGTCCCCTTCTCGAGCAATCTTGCCAGCAGATAACCGGCGAAAAGAATTACCAGCGCGCCGAACAGCGCGGGCACGTAACGATACAGCTGCTCGAAACTATCCTGCAGTCTCTCGCCGAAGGTGAGTGTGGTCGTGGTATCCACTAGAACCTCACATTGAGTAGGGAGTGGTTCCCTGGTGTGCGGGCCGCCAACAGTGCGATGCTCGCTGGATTGAAAGTTACACGAAAGCGGGGGCGTCCGGCGTCGCGGTTCGGACGGAGGTACCGTTCAGTGATGATCAGGCCGGCGAGCCCTCCGCCCACGGTGAGGCCGCCAAGTACGTGCGGATTGTTGCGGGAGGACTTCCCCAGAGCCGCGATTCCGGCACCCATCAGCGCGCCGGCGGCGGTGCCCAGCGAGACCCTGTCCGCTTCGTCACGATCGTGGTCATAGCGCTGAACCAGAAAGCGATCGCCCGCCATCATTCCCAGAACGCCTCCGATCGTCGCCACGGTGGCGAAGTGCGAATAGGACGCATGCCGGTTGAGAAGGCTGACGCCGGCGCCCGCCCCGAGCAGCGCAGTCGGGGTGAGCGTCTCCACGTCACCGGCCGTGACGTTGTACATCGCGTTCCTCGGATAAAGAAGGCCGATCGGGTAGCCGAGGAGGCCGGAGGCCAGCACCATTGCGACTTCGGAGCGATTTGAGAGGCGCCGTCTGGTGCAGGTCTCCACAAACGTCACCGGATCGAAAGTGCATTCGCTACGCCCACGCAAGGCTTCCATCGTGCCGAACGCGATGGCCGCGCCGATATCAGATCCGAAGCCACTCGCTACTGCATCCGCTTCCGTCATGTTGCGAGCTACGCGCACTCCAATCGTCGAGCCGGTGACTCCGCCTATGAACGCGCCGGCGTATTGGGCTTTGTCTTCGGCGTGGGCGAGATAGGTGATCCCCCAGCCAGCAAGTGCACCGTTGAAGCCCATGTTGGTCGAGAGATCAGCCTGCGGTCTCGAGATGAACATTCGCCGCGATATTTCGGATGCCGCGAAGAAGCTGCCGCCCGCAACGACAAGGTAGGCTGCGGAATAACTTCCACTGTTGTCACCGATAGCGCCGGCGAACGCTGGGCCATACACGCCAATGCCGAGAAGGGTCTGACCTCTGATGAACGCGTTTCGCGCATCGGTGCGCGCCACGATCGTCTCGCGCGGCAGTCTCGACACCACGGCGCGGATTGCATCGCGGTCGGTGGCGCTCAGCGTGTAGCGCTCGACGACTCCACTTCTTCGCGTTACAGCAAGCACGTAGGTGGAATCGTTGACCGTGAAAAGACGCGCTTCCGTGAACTCGCCGGCAACCGGCCACCACGGTGGGCGCAGCGCGGCCCTGTCGGCGAGATAGGGAGTCATCACCGTAACGAGTCCATTGCTGTCGAACGCAACGGGCCGCTCGACGACCTGCGATTGCAGCGTGGACGCGAATACAAAGGCGACGCCGGAGATTGCGCTGATTCGAATGAATGACATTCGTTGAAACATAGCTAGGGCGGGCGCAGCCATCGTCACGCCGAAGAGCCCGCCGCCGCCGCACTGGCTTCAAGCATGTTGCCGCCGCTGCCGCATTATCGCAGCATATAGTGCGACCCGAACTTATCAGAATCCTCGCGCCATTTTCAGAGAGGCAGAACAGATGGTCAGGACCTCATGGAAGTAGTCATCGGGCGGAATTACAACGAGATGAGCAAACTGGCGGCGCAGATGGTCGCCGAGCTGCTCAACACCAAGCCCAACGCCGTCCTTGGCATGGCGACGGGGTCGACGCCGCTCGGGCTGTACCAGGAGCTGGTGCGAATGCACACTCAGGCGCAGCTCGACTTCTCACGCGTGATGACGTTCAATCTGGATGAGTATGTCGGCCTGCCCGGCAATCACCCGCAGAGTTACGCCTACTTCATGCAGGAGCATTTCTTCCGGCA
>QHVA01000118.1 GCA_003223425.1 Gemmatimonadota bacterium | reverse complement strand
ACGATCAGATCCGGACAGACGTACCAATGCTGCTCAGAGGCGCGTACGCGCGTCGTGATGAGAGCGCAGACAACCCCGCTTTCATTGTCGAGTCGGCAAACAAACTGGCGGAGATGCGGACCAACGGTAATGTGACGGTTGCCATCGAGCTGGCGAAGGGCGCATACTCTGGCGATGTAATCTCCGATGTGCGCGCGATAGCCGAGACACACCCGGGATCGGCGCCGCTGGAGTTTCGCTGGAGTGACGGCAGCGGGACACAGGCGCGTTTGCGCTCGAGGTCTCTGACATTGGCGGCCGATGGTGCAGCATTGAGCGCTCTGCGTAATATTTTGGGCGAATCTTCCGTTCGACTTCAACGGGGGAGCTGACCAGTGGCATCAGCAACACAACTCGAGTTCGAGAAGCCGATCGTCGAGCTGGAACGGCAGATCGACGAAATCAAGAGGACAGCGGGCGACAGTCAGATGAGCGTCGCCGAAGCAATCGAGCCGCTCGAGCGCAAGCTCGAAGACCTCCGCGAAGAAGTCTACAAGAACCTGACTCCCTTCCAGAGAGTTCAGGTCGCCCGTAATCCTAAGCGGCCGTTCACCGCGGACTACATCAAGCTCGCCTTCACGGATTTCATCGAGCTTCACGGCGATCGCGCCTACCGTGACGACGCCGCGATCATCGGCGGTTGGTCGCGTCTGGACGACGATACCGTCATGGTGATTGGCCACCAGCGCGGCCGCGACACCAAGGAGCAGCTGCGTCGCAATTTTGGAATGCCCCATCCTGAGGGCTACCGTAAGGCGCTGCGGTTGATGAAGCTCGCTGAGAAATTTCACGTTCCCGTTCTAACGTTCATCGATACGCAGGGTGCGTGGGCTGGACTCGGCGCAGAGGAGCGCGGCCAGTCCGAGGCAATTGCGCGCAACCTGTACGAGATGAGCCAGCTGACCGTTCCGATCATCGCCACTGTGATCGGCGAAGGTGGGTCAGGCGGCGCTCTCGCGCTCGGCGTTGCTGATCGCGTACTGATGATGGAGAATGCCGTTTACTCCGTGATCTCCGTCGAAGGCTGCGCCGCGATTCTCTGGAAAGACGCCAAGAGTCCGGAGATGCGCGAGAAGGCCGCGGCGGCACTGCGCATCACCGCGCCGGAGCTGCTCGAGCTCAAGGTAATCGATGAGGTGATCCCCGAGCCGAAGGGCGGAGCGCATGCAGACCACGAGACCGCGGCGAAGTCGCTACAGGCAGTTTTGCTCCGTTACCTCGAGGAGCTGCGCAAGATGCGCCCGGAAAAACTGGTGCGCCGCCGCCGGCAGAAGTTCCTCCGCCTAGGCGCGTGGTCCGAGTAGTACGTGGCTCACCTAGTCGAAGTCGCCTTCAAGGGCAACCGTAAGGAGTTCTTTCTCTGGGATTATCCAGATCCGCCGCCGCTCAACGCGGCGGTGATCGTCGATGTCGATCGCGGGGAAGACCTCGGCTACATCCACTCGCTCGGTGATCTCGCGCAAAAGAGAAATGGCGGGTGCTCTCACGGCTGCGGCACGTCACTGCCTGAGCGAAAGGCGCTTCGACTTGCAACCGAAAAAGACCGCACGATCTCCAGAGATCTCGAGCGGCTGAACGAGGAAGCACGACGCAAGGCGATGGAGCGCGTGAAAGCAAATGGCCTTGGCATGAAGCTGTCCGACGCCGAATGGCAGTGGGATCGCAAGAAGCTGACGCTCTATTTCACTGCGGACAAGCGTGTTGATTTCCGAAATCTGGTGCGGGATCTGGCGTCCCTTTTTCGTACGCGTATCGAGCTCAAACAAATTGGAGTTCGCGACGAAGCCAAGCGATTAGATGGCATTGGTCGTTGCGGTCGGCAGTATTGCTCGGCGTCATGGCTACCCGAGCTCAGACCCGTAAACCTTGGCGTCGCCAAGGATCAGCGGCTGTCGCTGAATCCGTCTCAAATCTCCGGCGCCTGCGGACGTCTGATGTGCTGCCTGAGGTACGAACACGAGTTCTACGTCCAGAGCCGCAAGCGCTTTCCCAAGGAAGGGAAGATCGTCGTCACCAAGCTCGGTGAGGAAAAAGTCATAAGTGTCGACATCTTTCGCGAGCGGATAACGCTGCGCGGGGTCGAAGGCGACATGCGCGCTCTCTCTCTCGCCGACTTCAAGCAGGAGACAGAGGAGCTAGCCGGCGCAGCGGTTGCCGTCGCGAACGGTGAGGAGGATGAGAGCGCAGCCGAAGGAATTCGTCCCGAGGAGATTTCACCCGAGCTGCTTTACACGGCGGAGCATCCCGTCTTTAATCCTTCTGGCTCGGAGTCACCCTCCGGTCCGAACGGCAACGGGCACGTACGCGACGGCAACAGCAGAGAGGAAGGATCCGGCAAGCGTCGTCGCGGACGACGCGGTGCGCGACGCGGGCGCGGAGGCGACGAGCCGAATTCAGCGGGCGGCCACTAGTTGGCGAAGTACTTCCTCACCACGGCAATCGATTACGCCACCGCTGATCCGCATCAGGGTCACGCTTTCGAGAAAATCGGCGCCGACGTTATAGCTCGTTATCATCGCCTCAAGGGCGACGACGTTCATTTCCTGATCGGAATGGACGAGCACGGCCAGAAAGTCGCGCAGACCGCCGCCGAACGAAAAGTCTCACCTCAGGAGCTGGTCGATGCAGTAGCAGAGAGCTCGGAACAGATCTGGGGACTGCTCGGAATCTCTTACGATCAATTCATTCGCACGACTGATCCTGCTCACAAGGCGGGTGTGAAGAGATTGATCGAGCAGATCTTCGACAACTCGCCGAACGATTTCTACGAGAAGTCCTACTCCGGCTGGTACTGCATAGGCTGCGAGTCCTTCAAGCAGGAGAACGAGATCGCCGACGGCAAATGCATCCTGCATCCAACGCGTACTCTGGAGTGGGTGGAAGAGAAAAACTGGTTCTTCCGACTCAGCGCGTACGCCGATCGTCTGAAAAAGCTCGTATCGAGCCAGGATTTCCTTCAACCGAAGTCGCGTCGCAACGAGATTCTGGCGCTGATCGATTCCGGACTCGAGGATATCTCCGCGAGCCGCAGTCGATTTTCGTGGGGCGTTCCGTTCCCGCGCCCCGGAAGCGGCGGTGAAGTGCAAACGACTTACGTCTGGCTCGACGCGCTGCCGAACTACCTCACTGCGACCGGATTTCCGAATCCTGATTTCGAGAAGCTCTGGCCTGCCGACCTGCATCTGATTGGGAAGGACATCACTCGCTTTCACGCGGTGATCTGGCCGGCGATGCTTATGGCCGCCGGGCTCGCGCCTCCAAAGCGAATATGGGTGCACGGTTTCGTTTTGGTGGGCGGTTCCCGCGTCAGCAAATCGGCTGGTGGCAATCTGGATTTGCGCGATGCAATCGGTCGCTACGGCCCCGACGCGTTCCGCTATTTCCTGATGCGCGAAGTCCCGTTCGACGGCGACGGCAACTTTTCGTGGGAGCGATTCGAGCAGCGTTACAACGCTGATCTCGCCAACGCCCTTGGCAATCTCGCTAGTCGAACGATCTCGATGGTCGAGCGGTATTTCGATGGAACCGTGCCGAAGGGCGCTCGAAACGAGATCGACGAAGCAGATGCAAAGGATCTGGAAGCGTACCACTCATCGATAGGCCCAAAAGGATTTCTGCTCCACGACGCACTAAAAGCGGTGTGGCAGACCGTCGCGCGCGGCAACGAGTACGTCGATCGCCAGGCGCCATGGAAGTTGGCAAAGGATCCGGCGAATCGTACAGAGCTCGAGAGCACGCTCGCGACGTTGGTGAGACAGCTGGCGCGACAGGCAGTTTATCTATTTCCGTTCATCCCCGGAAAAGCGGAGGAGCTCTGGAAGTCGCTCGGCGCGCCTGGTGCCTTAGAGGAAATGCGATTCAAGCGCGTGGAGAAGCTCGATCCGACCGGCTGGAAGGTGCAGAAGGGTTCACCGATGTTTCCAAAAGCCGAGCCGGTACAAGCCTGAAGGCGTGTCGCGCCGACGCTTTTGAAGCGTCGCATCAACGAAGTGTAAGGGTTATTGCCGAGTGGTAACTGCGATCACTCCTCCCATATTGCCGGTGCCAAACTTGGTCGTCGCCTCCCACGAGCGATAAAGGCGAATCGTCGCGACCTGCGACGCCGGAATCGTGCGAAGACTGCTGAGTGGACCGAACTCCTGCCCGTCGACGTACACTGTCGGGTAAGGTTGGGATTTCCTTTTGTCGAAGCTCGTTTCACCGCGATAGCTGAGAAAGTTGGCGCGGAGTTTCTGTATTACGTCGTACGCTGTGGGCGCTCTCGACGCTTCGATTTCCTCTTCGGTGATTAGCTGATTATCCTGCCCCCGTCTCGAGACGGTTTGAGTCGGAGCGCAGCCAAAAGTCGCTACGAGAAGACCCGAGACAAGGAAGACGCGCAGGCGGGGCATCCCAAGCCGATTATCGCTCCAGCCGGGTGTAGATCGCAATCGCGCCGCCGGGGAGACCAGTGCCGTACTTGCCAACTGCCTCCCATGCGCGGTACAGCCGGATCTCGGCGATCTGGGTAGCGGGTATGCTGCGCAAGACGGAGACTGGTCCATACGCCTGATCATCGACGAAAACGACTGGCAGCGCGCTGTTGGGATCCTTGATGCTCGTTCGTCCGCGGTAGGAAAGAAAGTTACCGTGCAGCTTTCTTATGACGTCGTACGCTGTGCTTCCATGCGACGCCTCGATTTCGTCCTGCGTAATGATCTGGCGATCCGGAGCGAGTGTCGGATCGGTGTACGGAGCACGAGAGCATGCGCCAAATACCGCAACCAGCGTGAACGGAACTACAGCCGATCGCAGCATGGGATCTCCGTTGTCCGTCGTTTGCAACTCTGTTTTATCTGTTCGATTGGCATAAATCGAGCCTTCAAAAAAAAAGCCCGGCACGGGGCGAACCCCGAACCGGGCCTTGCTGCTATATCATCCGATCACGACGTGCAGGCCGGATTCGTTGTCAATGCACGCGCATTCAACTCGGCGCGCGGCAACGGCAACGCCGCGTTGAACGGATCGGTCGAAGTTTCCGGCCGGTGGAAAGTGGCATTGAGCATCTTGTACTCTCTCAGATCGTCGAAACGTTGCGGGCCTTCGAAAAGAAGTGAGTAGCGCTTCTCGTAAAGGACGGCGTTTCTCCCGGCTGCCTGAGTGGCGAACGCGGTCGCTGTCAGTCCGTAACTCGTACGAACGGAGTTGACGTCCAGAACAGCATTGGCAAATTGTCCTGCCTCGATTTCCGCCTGGGCGCGGAGAAGGACGAGCTCTTCGTCCCGGAGGATCGCGAGAGGATGACTCTGATTCGCCGTGCTTGCTACCGCAAAAACATAGGTGATCGTCGTCGACAGGCCGAATCCGGCCAACGCAGTGCGGGGCACGATCTTCGACGCCCGGGTGTCACCTGCCTGCACGCTGTCCTGCACGAGGGGGTTGAGGCCGATCTTGGAATCGGAAATCGTGTTCGGTGTATTCTCCGATCCGCCGGGAACGAACACATAGTACGCACCCGTATTGAACTGCGATGAGGGCACGGCACCCGGACCGGCGCCAAGCGCAGTTGTCAGCTCTGTTATTGCCGTCGCGAATAAGGCTGGCGTCGGACTCGTGCGGTCGAGAGCGCGATAGTAATCCACCTTCCCCTTCCACCCACGATTGAAGAGAATCAGGTTGCTAACCTTGCTGTAGTCTCGCCCGAACGCGGTGAACCCCGACGGCATCTTGAACGGAACGACCGTAGTCCCACCGGCGGCCGCAAGATCGGTGTTCGCACTGTCCAGAAGTGCTGCGATATACGCCAAAACGGCCGTCTTGCACCGTACTGGAGTTACCGCATCCACATCGTCAGTCTGGATTGTCGCACCGACAGTGTCGTGCACTTCGATCACGCGCCACAGCTCGATCGCTTTCATGGTGCGGATGAAACCCCTCGTCGCGTTTACTTCAGCCGCTGTGAACTGCGAGGCTGGAGCGTTGGCGAGCGCGAGTATCAGGTTGTTCTCGGCGCGCATCGCCGTGTAATACCCTTGCCAGGCGCCGCTTCCGGAGAAGCTGCCAGGATCAGGGTTGCCGCCCAGTGTCTCCTGAACGAAGCGAGGCTCGGAGGCGTCGATACGGTACACATCGCGCGCAAGAATCCCCGTCTCAATGGCGTAAGCGAAGGCGTTGGCCGACCCGCGGTCCTGCGCTAGTGCGCCTGTTGCCAGTTGCTGCAACGTCACTCGCGTAAGTGCTCCGCTCAAGGCACCGACTGTAGGCGCATCGATCGGATTCACCACCGCGTTGTCTTTGCACGCCGCAGTGGCGGCTACCGCCACCGCGAGAGCAATTGTTGAATATCGCTTCATATGAATTATCGCTCGGATTAGAAAGTAGTGTTGATCGTGAAGTACCACAGACGGCTCGGCGGATACGGAGTCACGTCCTGGAACCGGCCAAGCGGCTGGTTACCGAAGTTCGAGACCTCTGGATCGAGGCCGGTATACTTAGTCCAGGTCTTGAGGTTCCTTCCGCTCAACTCCACACGGGCACTCTGTACACGTCCCTGGAACAGCCGGGTCGCGAGTCCTGCCGGGAGATCGTAACCGAGCGTGAGCTCGCGAATTTTCACGAAACCGGAATTCTCGACCCAAACATCTATGCCCTTCGCGAAATCGCTGAGCATCTTCGTCGCTCTGGCGGTATCGGCCAGCGTTCCCGCACCGACGAAGTAGTCGTTGGTGAGGTTGACGCCAAGGCCGCCCTTTCTCCAGTCGACGAGCGAAGAAAAGTGGAAGGAGCCAAAGTTGAGGTCGTTGCTGAAGCCCATCTCATAGTCCGGGGCCGAGTTGCCAACAAAGGTCAGGACGCGATTGGCGGACGGACAGGCCGTGCCAGCCGCATTCAATGCGGTGCAGCCGTTGATGGCCTGGAGGACCGTGATCAGCTGACCCTGCTTAATGAACGCATTTCCGAACCGACTGCCGAATGATCCCGAAGCTGGAATGAAGCCAGGCACCGGCAGCTGCGTGACCTTGCCCTTGTTGCTTGAATAGGTCGTGTTCGATATCCACTCCAGCTGACCCATCCGGATCGGCGTCATTCCGAGCTCGAGCTCCGTTCCGTGAGTGACTAGCTGACCACCGTTAATGGTCTGGCTTGTAAATCCGGTAGACGGCGCAATCGAGGCCGTCAGAAGAAGATTGTCGGTCTGCTTCCTGAACTGGGTAGCCGAAAACCGGGCTCTTCCAGTGAATAGAGTCCAATCGAGACCGCCCTCTATCTCGCTGGTAGTCTCCGGCTTGATGCCTGGAAAGCCTTTGGCGGTCGAGGCACGGAAACCGGTTACACCCTCTTCAATAAGATTCGTAAGGAAAGTGTATTTCCCGCTCAGCGGCTGATTGCCGGCGCGTCCATAGGCCAGACGAAGCTTGAGCTCATCGGTCTTTGGAGGAAGGAATGGAAGACGATAGGAGGCTGAAAACTTCGGGTAGGCGTAATACTTCTTCGGATCGCCGTTGTTGCTCGTCCGCTCGGCGGTCACCCCCGCCGTTAAGAGCAGCCTTTCACTGAGTGTCAGGAATTCTTCCTGGCCGAAGAGTGAGGAGCTTTTGACGATATCCTGGGATTCAGTCGTGAAGATCTGTGTAGCCGACGAGACGTTCGTTACGCCTGGGAATATGCCTCGCCCGGTGTTCTCGATGACGTCAGTGTTGCGGCGCACCTGGCCAAATCCAGCGGAGGTTGTCGCACTGAAAGCATTCGCCACGAGCTGGTGTCTAAGAATTCCGCCCAGCGTCGCGTTGACGATGTTGGCGTCGCCGACCACGATCGTGCCCGGATTTGCGTTCACCTGCTCGACGTACGCTGTGGCGGGCGAAATGACTTTTGCGTGATCGGAGTAGCTGTCGACGCCGCCGTTCAGCGTAAAGTCCAGCTTCTGACGATCCGTTGAGATGAAATCATATGCAAGTGATCCGCTTCCGAGCATACGGAAGACATCTTCCGGAGTCTTGATTAACTCGGCGTTCTGAAACGGGTTGCTGGTGTTTGCGACAATCGGTCCCACTGGAAAAGTTCCGTCCGCTTGCCGTCGCAGATCCAAGAACGACGGCTGCTCCGAAAACAGAGTGTACGGGTTGATGCCGGTGTTGTCGTTACCGCTGATGCCGCGCTCGGTGAGCGAGTGAATGAGCTCGCTGTTCACGCGAGCGGTAAGCCGTCCGCCGAACTTTTGACCCACGTTCGCGCGAATCGACTGTTTGTTATAGTTGTCGTTGTGCACCAAGCCGCCGTCATGTTGCACGAGGCCGGACAGGTAGAAGTTCGTTCCGCCTGGTGTGGCGCCTCGAAGAGAGGCGATAGTCTGGTAGTTGAACGGATGCTCGCCGTAGAGCTCCTGCTGATAGTCGTGGCATTTGTTGGTCGCGGCGCCGAAGCCCGTCGAGTCGAAGCCGGCCGCGTCCACTTCTGCGCCGGAACTGAAGCAGCGGATACCGATCTTGTTGGAGATCGCCGCGCTTCCGAACCGCTGAGTGAAGTCGAGTGTGGTTTGTCCGGCCTGTCCCTGTTTGGTCGTGATTATGATCACGCCATTGGTTCCTCTCGAGCCGTAGATCGAGCTGGCTGAAGGACCCTTGAGAATCTGAATGGTCTCAATGTCATTCGGGTTGAGGTCAGCGGTGCGGTTGACTCGCACATCCTGGGTCGAGCCGAAGTTGCCGCCCGCTGCCGCCGTTATCGCGTTGATGCCGTTCGCAATCTGGGAGTTGTCCACGATCACGCCGTCAATGACGTAGATAGGCTGGAATGACGCATTGATGGTAGAGATGCCGCGCAGCTGAATCTGCACGCCGCCGCCCGGAGCGCCGGAGTTCTGCGTGACCAACGCGCCCGGTATTTTGCCCTGCAGTGCATAGTCGATCGTTTGCGCAGGAACCTTATTCAACTTTTCGCTGTTGATTACCGTAACTGCATTGGCTGCATTCACACTCGAGACCGTCGTCGCGGTTCCCGTGACGACCTGCGTCTCGAGCTGCAGAATGTCACGAGCCAGACCGATGTTGCTTTCCGTCGCGCCGGCTGGTACCGCGACACTCTTCTGGATGTAACCGATCCTGCGGACGCGGAGCGTCGCTGGGCCGTTGTCGGGAGTGGTCACCGAGAAGCGTCCCTGATCGTCGGTGTAGGTTCCGAGCGCGGTGCCGACGACACTGACGCTCGCGTTAGCGAGTGGTTCACCGCTGCCTTCGACAGTGACGCGTCCGCTAATGCGGCGGCCCTGCGCAAAGGCGCTGGCGCTGAAAAGTGCCAGCAACAGCAGTGAAAAAACTGACGAGCGTATTCTTGTCATGCCTGTCTCCAGCTTGGATGGGTGAAGCTTGCTGCACAGGCGCAGCAAGTCTGGCGGAGTGGTAGGGACTCAGCCTCTTTGTTCTGGGATCGCACCTATTTAGGGGTCGGCCCAGAAAGTGTCAAGGGTACGCCCCGGCCTTTGGCAGTTGAGCTGCGGTCAAAAGCTGTGTTCCCAAGACGAAAAACGCCGGCTCGCGCCGGCGTTTTTGTCCCGACGATTGATCGCGCGCTCAGGGAGTCTTGGGCGCCGCCGTACCCGCTGTTCCGCTCGGCCTCGTCCCAAAATCCACCGTTGGCGCGGTCTCCGAACCCGGAGCAGCCTCATAGTACGTGCGCGGCTTCGCTCCCGTCACTTTCGCGGTTATCGTCTGCGGGAACTGCCGGATGTACGCGTTGTAGTCGTTAACAGCCTGGTTGTAGTCCTGCCGCGCCGTTGCAATTCGATTTTCGGTCCCGGCCAGCTCATCCTGAAGACGAAGGAAAGTCTGATCGGCCTTGAGCTGCGGATATGCTTCCGCGACGGCGATCAGTCGGCCCAACGCTCCCGTGAGTTGCGCGTTGGCGGTCGCCATCTGAGTCGGATCCCCGGTTTGAATCGCACCCGCTAGTCCAGCCCGCGCCTGAGCTACCTGGGTAAACACTGCCTCCTCATGTTGCGCGTAGCCCTTGACCGTGTTGACGAGATTCGGAACGAGGTCGGCGCGACGCTGCAATTGCACCGAGATCTGCTGCTTCGCCTGCGCCGCCTGCTCGTCCTTCTTCTGTATCTGATTGTACCCACAGCCTCCCAAGCCCAGGATCACTGGGAAAAGCCATAGCCCCGTGCGTAGCCTCATTTTGTCCGATCCTCTAAGTGAAGATTGACGACACACTGTGCGGCCGAAGCCCACAGCAATTTATCCACTGAATTCGTTGAGATATGCCACCAGCCGTTCCATCGCCGCCAGATATCCCTCCAATATTCCGGCGGCACTCTCGCGCGGAATCTTTTCCGTCCCGCGCACGTGACGAATCACCTGCACGAATGGGTCGGCGGAAAATCCGGCGCGCTGCGACAAATTCCGCGTCAGCTCCTCGTAATCCTGCGACGGCACTTGTCCCACCAGCCTGGAGATTCCTCGGAAAATCACCATCAGCGTGCTCAGACTCTTTTCCAGAACGTCCAGCTGGAGTTTGCTGTCGCCACCCGCGCCCATCGTTGCCTGACGCAGCTGCAGCAGCTTCCCCATCGTCTCGTGCTCGACCTGCAGCCGAAGGTCCGACGGTGACACGCGAATTCCATTGAACGGCGCCTCACCAAACAACACGCGGTGCCGCTCGAGAATATCGGCGTACTCCATCGGAAAAATGTCGGACGACGATTTCCATTCATTCGTGGTGAACGTCATCGGCGGTGGGTTTCCATCTTCAGCCCACGCCTTCGACACGGCTGCGACGGCGCGCAGACGAGCGAGCGGCAGCGAGTCGACGATGACGAGCACGTTGTAGTCGGACTTCTTCGGGTTGTGCTCGCCCGCTACAGCCGAGCCAAACAACACGACCGAGCGAAGCCCGTTACCGTACGCGAGCTGAAGCTGTCTGACGAGTTCTTCGAGTTTCATCATGGCTATCAATCCTTTTATATCGTAACTGAACTACAACTGAACGGGTGCGGGGCGTGGCCACTACTCACTCCAAGCTCATAACTGCAACTGAACAGGTGCGAGGTGTGAGTAGGTAAGTTGCGAGTTGCCAGTTCACGACGTCGGGACTTCACCAATCGCCATTCATGGCACAAGCAGTGGCTGTCACGCCACCGAGGTAAGTCAGGGCGTAGTGAACTAAAAACTGTCATCTATGCCACTGACACCTCGCACCTGTTCAGTTTTCTTTTTACCAGCTCGATCCGCCTCCGCCTCCTCCAAATCCGCCTCCACCCCCGAACCCACCAAAGCCCCCGCCCCCGCCGCCGCCCCATCCGCCTCCGCCAAAACCCCCGCCCCATCCACCGCGGCCGCGCCCACCAAATCCGCCCGTTGGGATGATGAGCGGCAGACACCCCGGACTCGCGCAGCCTCGACCGCGCCGCGCGCTGCTGAGAAGGAAGAGAACGACAAGGAAGACGATGAAGATCGCAAACGGAGGAATTCCGCTTTCCCTGCTCGGCGGATATTCGACCTGCGGTTCGCTGAACTGTGGCGGTGCGAGTGCCGTGTCGAGCGTGAATTTGAATTCCTTGGCGAACCGTTCCGCCGTGCGGAGCGTTACGAGCTCGAGTCCGGTGCTATAGTCTTTCGCTATGAATGCGGGCGTAGCTTCTCGGCAGATATCGCCGACGTCCGCATCGGTGAGAAATCCCTCGGCGCCGTAACCCGTCGCAACGAAGCAGTGTCCGCGGCCGTCACTGCTCGTCTCCCTGGGAACCACCAGGATGACGGCTCCGGCGTTGCGGGTCGGATCTCCGGGATTACCAATCTTCCCGACCTTCCACTGCCGTCCGATTTGCAGGGCGACTTCCTGTACGTCGCGGGTGCCGATGTCGGGGAGCGTGACGATCGTCATCTCTCCACGCGATTTCGTGCGCACGTCCTGCGCGATTCGCTCCATTCGCTGGGCGGCGTCGGCTTGAATTACGTGAATTACGTGCGCAAAATCATTCACCAGCCCGATCGGCGGCGGAATCCGAATGCCTTGCGGAAGGAGGAAGAGCCAAGCTGCTCTAAGTACGGCGAAAATCGTCGCCGTCGAAGGAAAGCCGATCAGAACCGAGGTAAGTATCTACTCTCCCTTGATTTCATGGTTTGGCAGGAGGTCTATTTAGCAGATGATTCCCTACCAAGTCAACCGCGCCAGCGCTCTCGTTACGCTCGTGCTTTCACTTGCGTGCGCACCTGCCGGAACTACCAAACAAGGCACTGAAAGTACGACTGTCGCGCGAGCCGACACCACTTCAGTCACTGCGCGGCCGGCGCAAACCGACTCCATCATTACGCGCGCCGACCTCGCCAGGATTCAGGGCAGCGCCAGCGCCCCGCTGTGGGTGATTGAAGTCAGCGACTTCCAGTGCCCTTACTGCAAGCAGTGGCACGACCAGACGTACAACGCTTTTCTCGAACAGTACGTGAAGACAGGCAAGGTTCGCCTCGCCTACGTGAACTTCCCGCTTGCTAGCCATGTCTATGCCTGGCCAGCGGCTGAGTCCGCAATGTGCGCCGGAGCGCAGGGAAAGTTCTGGCCCATGCACGACGCGCTATTCGCGACGCAAACCCGCTGGGAGGCAACGAGCGCGCCGATGGTCGTCTTCGACTCGCTTGCACAGGCTAATGGGTTGGACATGCAGCGCTGGCGCGATTGCGTGAGCTCCGGAAAAATGAAGCCGCTCATCGAGGCCGATCATGACCGTGCCGTTAGAGCCGGGGCGAGCGCGACACCGAGCTTCATGATCGGAGACAAGATTCTTACCGGAGCGCAACCACTGCCCGAGCTGCAGCGAGTGATAGACTCGGCGCTCGTGAAGACTAAAAAGACAACCCCTTAGCATCGCGACCGCATTGGAATTCCGCCATCCCCTGAATCTCGGAACTCCTTAAGCGTGAATTCGCTGCTGCGAATTCCTTA
>QHVA01000203.1 GCA_003223425.1 Gemmatimonadota bacterium | reverse complement strand
GTACGTGCGCGCAGATCGCGTGTGCGCTCGCGTGGCACCGGTTTGGGCCTGACCAATACGACGACGCGGCTCATTCACCTGTACGGCGAGAATCACGAATTCGAGAGCGGTGCGCGCGAAGAAGGAGGTTACGCCGTGCGCATCACGATTCCGTTCAAGCTGGGCCGCCTATCACCAGCCAGAACCGGCGTTCCTGTTGACGCCAGTCTTGCTGCGGCGATCGAGTCATGATCGAGCAATCGCTCCGTGTTCTGGTGATCGATGATGAGGCGCTAGCGAGGCAGCGACTTTGCTCGCTGCTCGCGCGTGTTCCAGATGTCGAAGTGGTAGCCGAATGTCAAAACGGACTCGAAGCGGTTGCGGCAATTCGGGCAAATCAGCCGGACCTGGTATTTCTGGACGTGCAGATGCCGGAGCTGGACGGCTTCGACGTGATAACTGAAGTCGGCACTGACAAGATGCCTCCGGTGATCTTCGTCACGGCATTCGACGATTACGCGGTCTCGGCGTTCGAGTTCGGCGCGTTCGATTATTTGCTCAAACCCGTCGATCACGTTCGCTTTCATCAAACCCTCGACCGTGCAAAAAAGCGGCTGAGAGAGTCGCCGCAACCAAGTGTCTCGTCGCAGCTGACCGCTCTTCTCAAGTACGTCGGACAGCTCGATGCGCCGAAAAACAGGATCGGCGTCAAGGTGAACGGCAGGATTCTTTTCCTCGATCCCGACGAGATCTACTGGATTCAGGCCCGCGACGATCTAGCGAGAATTCATCTAGCGGAAGTCGCCTACGATGTGCGCGAGCCACTGAGCAGACTCGAAGCGCGCCTGCCGCATGACCGATTCCTGCGCGTTCACCGCTCGACCATCGTCAACACTGCGCAGGTTCGGGAGGCGCAGCCATTCGATCAGGGAGATCAGCTCCTGATCTTGCGGAATGGCAAACGAATCACGACTGGGCGGAGCTACCGCAAAGCGGTCCAGGAATTTCTCAAGCGCGCGACGTGAGATTCATCCTCGCAGGAGAAGACGGAGGAATCCCTCTAGTGCTTTCCGGCCCTGAGAGCGCGGAGCGTGGCGCCGAGCTGTTCGATTTCGCGTCCGTAATCCGCCCAGTTTCCCGCCCGCTGCGCAGCGATCGCGCGGTCGTAGTGCGTCTGCGCCTCTCGAAGCAGGTCGCTCACCGCGCCTGACGGCGCCACTCCCTGCGACGGAACCGGAACCGCACCGCCGCCACTAACGACGGGCTCATTTGGTACAGTGCTGAGCGAGTCCTGAACGCTCGTCCTCGTTTGCGCCGCGGCACCAGCTCCAAATAAAGCGTCGAGCCCCTCTTCCAAAGTCTCACCCATTACGACGCGGTTCTCGTGAGCGACGACAACTCGCTTCAGCTCCGGAATGTTCCCGCCCTCGGCGCGAAGGTATATCGGCTGCACGTAAATCAGCGACTCCTCGATCGGAATCACGAGCAGCTCGCCCCTGATTACCTGTGACCCGCGCTGATCCCAGAGCGTGAGCTGCCGCGAGATGTCGGTGTCCTGATTGATTCGGTTGGCGATCTGCTTGGGCCCGTAGACCAGGCTCTGCTTGGGAAATCGGTACACCGACAGCTTGCCGTAATTCGCGCCGTCCATCCGTGCTACCATCCACGCCGCGAGGTTGTCTTTCCCACGCGGCGTGAAGGGGGTCATGAAGATGAACTCCGGATTTTTCTCCCCGGGCAGACGCATCACGATGTGGCGCATGAATGGATTTTCGTTCGTCGAACTGTTGAGAGCACCCGGGATTTGCCACTGATCCTCGCGGTGGTAGAACGCATCGGGCTGCGTCATATGGTAAGTCGCGTGCAGCGACGTCTGGAGTCTGAACAGATCGCCCGGGTAGCGGATGTGCCGGCGAATGTCTGCCGGCATCGCCGTGATCGGCTTGAAGATCCCGCTAAAAATTTTTGCGTATGTCCGTACAACCGGGTCGTTCGGATCAGCAATGTACGCCTCGACGGTGCCGTCGTAGGCATCGATGACCACTTTGACGCTGTTTCGCATATATGTGGTTCCATCCGCCGTCCGCTGCGAGTACGGATAAGCGTCGCTGAGAGTGTAAGCGTCGAGAATCCACTTCAGCTCCCCGGCGTCGGTGATCATCAGGTACGGATCGTTGTCGAAGTCGAGGAACGGCATCGCCGTCGTCGCGCGCTCGACGATACTTCGGCGGTAGAGAACCTTGGCGTCGCCTTTGATGTCGTCGGAGAGAAGAATCTTCAGCGATCCGAACTGAAATGCGTACAACACTCGTCGGAGAAACGATCCGATTGGAACGCCGCCCCTTCCCTTGTAGGTCGTGTAGATGTTCGTCTCGCCGGCGGGATAGTCGAATTCCTGCTGCCGCGTGCCGACAAAGACATACTGGTTGGTAAGCTCGCCGTAATAGATCTGCGGACGTGTCAGCTTGATGGAGATCGTCGAGACCGGTGGCAGGTCCTTGATGAACAGAACTGGTAGACCCTCAGTGGTTACCTGATTTACAGGCGCCATTGTCAGGCCCATTCCGTGAGTGAACGTCAACCGCTCATTGATGAAGGTGCGCGTGGGAAGTGACTCGGAGTTGAGCTCGCGGACTGAGAGGTGAACCTGACGATATCTGCCATCGATCGTGTAGCGATCGTCATCAACCGATACAAAGTCGTAATACGTTCGAATTTCCTGGAGCTGCTTGAAGGTCTGCATCAAGAGATCCCGCTCCCACAGCCTCACATTGTCGACGGTTGCACCGTTGGCCTTAATGTCCGCAATTGTCAGCTGCACTTCTCCTGACAGGTCTCTGGCGTCGACTTTGTCGAGGCCCCACGCCTTACGCGTGGCGTCGATGTGGTTGCGGAGATAGGGCGTCTCGCGGATCAGCTCGTTGGGCGAGACCACCAGCCTCTGGAAAGCGGCCGGAACGACTCCACGTGCGAGCACGCTCACCACGATGTAGAACACAGTGGCAGAGACGACCGACCAGACAAGCCTTTCGCGCAAGACGCCAAGAACGATCCACACCGCCGCTGCGACAGCAGCGATCGCAGAGATGTACAGCCCCGGCAGCGCGACGTGAATGTCGGTGTAGCTCGCGCCAACGAGTGGGCCGGTCGTCGAGAAGAGGAGGCTGGATGTGCCAACGATCCAAAGCCGTATTGCAAACAACAAGAAGAGCAGCGCGAGAAGTCCACCCAGATGTCGCGCTGCCCTCGGCTTCGCCGAAGAGCGGCGCGGTGGCAACGTGATATCGTTTCGCAACCAGTACATTGCGGCCGTCGCAACCACTGACAGGAACGTGAGAGTGATCAGCGTCCCTAGCACGCCCGAGATAAGCGGCAGGCGGAAGAGATAGAACGAGATGTCGCGATTGAAGAGCGGATCTCGCGTGCCAAGCGCAACGCCGTTAATCCCCTTGAGGAGCGTCAGCCA
>QHVA01000199.1 GCA_003223425.1 Gemmatimonadota bacterium | reverse complement strand
CTCGTCACCGGTCCAACAGGCTCGGGAAAATCGACGACCCTTTGCGCCTTGATCGATCTGATCAACCGTACGCGCACGGATCACGTCATAACCATCGAAGATCCAATCGAGTTCGTGCACGAAAGCAAGAAGTGCCTGATCACGCAGCGGCACGTCGGGGTCCACACTTCTTCGTTCAAGCACGCATTACGTGCCGCGCTTCGTGAAGATCCGGATATCGTGCTCGTCGGTGAGCTCCGCGACCTGGAGACTGTATCCATGGCGATCGAGACCGCCGAGACGGGACACCTGGTATTCGGAACGGTTCATACGTCGACGGCAGTCAGCACTGTCGATCGCGTCATCGATCAGTTCCCACCCGACCGTCAGGCTCAGATCCGCGTGATGCTTTCCGAGTCACTCAAGGGAGTCATCTCGCAGGTCCTCTGCAAGAAAATCGGCGGCGGCCGTGTTGCTGCCCGCGAGATCATGCTCTCGACCCCATCGGTCTCCAACCTCATTCGCGAAGGAAAGACGTTCCAGCTGCCATCGGTGCTTCAGACCTCGCGCCGATTGGGAATGGTGACGATGAACGATGCGCTGATCGAGCTCGTCGACTCGAAGCAGGTCGAGCCGCAGGAAGCGTATCTCAAAGCGACTGACAAGGTCGGCATTCTGAACATGCTGAAACAACGCGGCAAGGATGTGAGCTTCGCGGACCCCGATGATGCGAGAGCCGCCGGAGCATCGAATGAGGCACCAGCAAAGCCCGCTGGTCGAGCCGGCGCCTCGCGCTAGGGATTCTGCTGGGCCGTATCGATTCGCGCCTGTCGTGCGGCTGCTGAATCGGCTGTCGTCATAGCCTTTTGGACGGCCTTCGCACCGGGAATCTGTGAGCGGGCGATGATACTGTCCTTCTCGCGCTGCGTCCGAGTAGATGTGCTCTGTTCTGATTCCCTGGTGCAGGCCCCGCCAACAAGAGTGAGAAGTACGCCAGCGATACCAATGCTGCGCTTGTACATGAACGCCTCTGGAAGTTGGGTATTAAAGAGAAACCGCGAATTGCGCTACGCAGGCGCCCCCGCCGGTACACCTTCACCAACCGGCACCGCACTCGGGCCCCGCGGCTTGAACAGGAATGCGAACAGGATGAAGACCAGTGCCGCGCCAGCGGACGGAACCAGCCAGATCGAATGCCAGTCATGGGTAACCTTCAGGCATTCACGCGCAGCCGCGGCCGCATCGCCACAGGCGGGATTCGCCGTCGCATAGCGATTCACTACCGTTCCCGACACGAATGCGCCGATGAAGTATCCGAGACCGTTGGTGACGAAGTTGATGAGCCCCTGCGCAGCGGCACGAATCTTCTCGCCGGCACGTTGGTCGGTGTAAATCTGACCAGCCACGAAGAAGAAATCGTAACAGACGCCGTGGAACAGGATTCCGATGTAGATGAGCACCATCACTGGCCCGACCGCACCAGTACCGAAGGCCAAATAGCGAAGCGACCATGCGGCCATTCCAACGAGCATGATGACTTTGATTCCGAATCTCCGCAGAGCAAACGGCAGCATCAGCATGAAGAAGATCTCGGACATCTGGCCGAAGGTCTGAATGAAGGCCGGATCCGGTGCCTTGATCTCGTTCAGAAATGGATTCGCGAACGTGTAGTAGAACTGCAGCGGAATACAGAGGAGAAACGAGCCGGCGACAAAGATGAAGAAGTCGCGGTTCTTGAGAAGCGCAAGGGAGTCAAGACCTAGCGCATCGTGAACGCTGAACCTTCCGCCCGGTGCCTTAGGGGGCGTGTGCGGAAGCGCGAGCGAGTACAGCGCCATGATGATCGAAGCCCCAGATGCAAGTCGCATCGGCAGCACCAGCGCGTCGGCGTGGAATACCTTCCCCACCAGAAATCCGGCCACGATCCACCCGATTGTGCCGAGAACACGAATGAACGGGAAGTCGCGACCAGGATCGCGCACGTGGTGGAATGAAATCGAGTTCGTGAGAGACAGCGTCGGCATGTAGCACAGCGCGTAGAGAATCAGCAGCGGGTAAAAAGTCCCGAAGGTCGTCTGCACCGACACCAGGTACATCACGATGCCGCCGATCAGATGCAGCAGAGCCAGGAGCTTCTCGCTCGAGAAGTATCGGTCGGCAACGACTCCCATAAAAAACGGCGACACGAGCGCCGCGATCGCCGTTGCGCCGTACGCCAGTCCAATCTGGCGATCGGTGAAGTGGAGCGTCTGACCGAGGTACGTGCCCATCGTCACGAACCAGACCCCCCAGATGAAATACTGGAGGAACATCATCGCCGATAGCCGCGTCCTCGCACTCACGGCAGAACCCTGATGCGGACGTTGCGAAGCGAGAGCGTGCCATCGTGATCACCCTGAATTCCGATGTACCCGCGGGACGCGGTTCCGTACTTCGGATAAGCGGCAAACTTGCTCGCCTTGACCTTCGCCAGCCAATCAGAACTCCCGAGCTCGTACTCGAGTAGCTTCTGCCCGTTCATCCAGTGTTGCACTCTGTTGCCATTGACTACGATCAGTGTGGAGTTCCACTGATCCGCCGGCTTCACGACCCCAGCCGGCGACGGATAGAGCGCGTAGTCAGCACCCGCGGAGGTCAGCCTGCTTTGACCGTCCGGATGACCGGCGTCGTCGAGAAGCTGATACTCGGGCGCGCTCCAGTAGATGTGGTCATAATCCTCGGTGCCGCGATAAAAAATACCCGCGTTGCCGGACGCGCCGAGTTTCCAATCGAGCGCCAGCTCGAAGTTTCCGAACTGGTCTCTCGTGATGATGTCGCCGACTGAGCCTGTCTTGGTCAGAACACCGTCGACGATTTTCCAGCCGTCGGGCATTGTCTGCTGCTTGTACCCTCTCCAGGCCGCGGTGCTCGTTCCGTCGAAGAGCGAGCGCCAGCCCGCCGCGCGTTGTTCAGGCGTCAACGCCGTAGCGGCAGATGCATTGCTGGCAGACGAGCCCGATGTATTACCCATTGGTGTGCATGCGACGACGAGCAGCGTCAGCTGCGTGACAATCGCCACACGTGCGGCAGCTCCATGCATCATGGCTTCCTCTTGATGAAGTATTCAGACTGCCCAACCTGCGCGGTATTCTCGCGTCAGGTATTGATTCGCATCTGCGATATTTGTCACCCGCATGTTGTCACCGTCGTACAGAATCTTGCGTCCCTGCC
>QHVA01000198.1 GCA_003223425.1 Gemmatimonadota bacterium | reverse complement strand
TGACTCCACGGAATTCGAGCGTAGGTCTGGGGCACGAGCGCAGCCTCTTCAGTAAGAGCGACGGGGAATAAGCGCGGGTTCGATCCATAGGTGTCGTTCATCAGAATTCCCTTTTCTCCAATGAAGATCACGCCGCCTTCGCTCTTCAGAGTGACGTCGTCGGGTAGGACGTCGGGACGCGGCGGATAAAGACCACCGTCGTACCAGCTCAATTTTACCGGAGGCTGCGCGCCACGCGCCGGGAACTGGTAGTGGACCGCCGTCGCGACTGGGTATGATACCGGGCGATTGTATCCGCGCGCCTCGCGACTTCCTCCGGGCGCCTTCGGGTCTGGCGGCACCGGTGTCGTTCCCCACTGCGTTGATGTCGCCTCAATGCTCGTCGGATAAGTGAGACCGAGCGCCCAGAATGGGTGATCGATCAGATGCGCTCCCATGTCGCCGAGCGCGCCGACG
>QHVA01000117.1 GCA_003223425.1 Gemmatimonadota bacterium | reverse complement strand
CCTTCATGATCATGTCGGCTTCGCGCCAAACTGTGTCGGCGTCGGCGCCGATCTTCGCGCCAACGGACGAATAGGCCGAGTCAGGAAAACCGCTTCCTTCGCCGGCTCCCTTCTCCATCATGACGTTGTGCCCCGCAGTAACCAACGCTTCCGCACCGGCCGGAACGAGCGCGACACGATTCTCGTTGGTCTTTATCTCTTTCGGTACGCCGATCTTCACTTGGAAATCAGAAGTTGAGAGTTGATGCAACGCGACATCGCTGTCACGCTCACGACGCGGCCTTAGGACCCAGGCTCACCAGCGTTTGCCGTCCGGGTGCGTAGTACGTTTTGCAAATTGCTGCGACTGTCTCCGTATCAATCGCGTCGACCAGCGCCAGCACTTCGTCGAGCGTTCTGTACGGCTCTCCGTAGAGCTCGACTCCCGCCGCCCGATACATTCGTGAAGTCGGGCTTTCCAGCGACAGTGTAATCTGACCTTTCAGCTGGCTTTTGCCAGCGGTCATATCTTCTTCGCTCAATCCATTCGATGCGAGCTTTTCCATCTCGTCGTTGATTACGTCGACGGCGGCGCGAGCGGTTTCGGGTGTCGTACCGACATACACTCCGTGCATCCCCGTGTCTTCATGGAAGGATTGAAAGGAGTAAACCGAGTAAGCGAGACCGAGTTCCTCACGCACCCGCTGAAACAGCCGCGAGCTCATGCCTCCGCCGAACAACATCCCGATCATGCTCATGGCATAACGGCGCGGATCATTGTGCGCGAACGCCATTGTTCCGATCACAATGTGGGTCTGAGCTGTGTCGCGCTCGAAGTGCATTGCGCCCGGAGCCTGCACGATTGGAGCCGGAGACCTAAGCGCGGGCAGCCCACCGCGCGGAATTTCAGCCCAGCCAGTCGATTCCAGAGTATCGAGTAGTGTGTCGTGCTGAACGTTCCCAGCGGCAGCGACGACGATTTGCTCGGGATGATAAGCGCGCGAGTGAAGTGCGCGCAGATCACTTTGCTCGAGCGCGCTGACGGTCTCGCGCGTGCCGAGAATAGAGTAGCCGTACGGATGCGCACCCCATAGCTGAGCGTTGTGAAGCTCAAAGACAAGATCATCGGGCGTATCTTCGACGGTGCTGATCTCCTCCAGCACCACTTTACGCTCGAGCGCGAGATCCGAGGCACGAAGCACCGGCCGAAACAGGAGATCGGCGAGAACATCGGCGGCCTGCGGAAGATGCTCGTCGAGAACTTTCGCCTGATAAGAGGTGTGCTCGCGGGCGGTGTAGGCATCCAGCGATCCTCCCAGCACTTCGAGAGCGAGGGCGAGCTCCTTGGCGCCGCGCGTCGGCGTGCCCTTGAAAACCATATGCTCGAGCATGTGTGACACGCCCATCTTCTCGGGACTTTCGTGGAGCGATGCGGCGCGCACCCAGGTCCCCAAAGCGACCGACCGTACTCCCGGCATGTATTCCGAGAGTACGGTCAATCCGTTTGCGAGAACGGTGCGGCGCAGCTCAGACTCGGCGGCCTGCGCGGCGAGGATCACTCGCGCGAACGTCCTCCATTTCTACCGCCGCGAGAACCGCCGCGACGGCCGCGCGGTCTGTCGCCACGATCCGACGAGCCACGATCGGGTCTCTCGCTTCCACCTTCCTCGCCTTCCGTCTGAGCTCCGACTGCGGCCAGCGCTTCCCCCTCTGTCCCGCCGCCCCCACCGCCTTCGCCACTGGATGAAGTTTCAGCCTTCGGAGTGAGCGCCTTCATGGAGAGACGTAGACGGCCACGCTCGTCACGATCGAGAAGCTTGACCCTCACACGGTCTCCCTTCTTCACGACGTCTTCCGTCTTTTCAGTGCGGCCGTGCTTGAGCTCGGAGATATGCACCAAGCCTTCGGTTCCCGGCATGATCTCGACGAAGGCGCCGAACGCGGTCGTGCTCTTGACCGTTCCTTCGTAGGTCTCGCCAATGACTGGCTCCGCTGTGAGCGCCTGAACCATCTGACGCGCTCTTTCCATCGCTTCGCCACCGACAGCCGCAATCGTCACGAGGCCTGTATCGTCGACGGTGATTTCTGCGCCGGTCTCTTCCTGGATGCCGCGGATCGTCTTGCCCTTGGGGCCGATGAGATCACCGATTTTCTCGGGATTGATCGTCATCGTCACAATGCGCGGCGCGTACGGCGACAGATCGGCACGCGGCTCGGGGAGCGCTTTCGACATCTCTCCAAGAATGTGAAGTCTGCCTTCGCGCGCTTGCGCCAGCGCTTCTTTCACGATCTGGAAGTCGAGTCCTTCGATCTTGATGTCCATCTGGATCGAAGTGATACCGTGCTCAGTGCCGGCGACCTTGAAGTCCATGTCGCCGAGATGATCCTCGGTGCCGAGGATGTCGGTGAGGATCGCGTACTTGCTGCCTTCCTTGATCAGCCCCATCGCCACGCCGGCAACGCCGGCACGCAGCGGGACGCCAGCATCGTACAGCGCGAGTGATCCACCGCAAACCGAAGCCATCGACGACGAACCGTTTGACTCGAGAATGTCGGACACGATGCGAATCGTGTATGGGAAATCTTCGAACGCCGGCAACACGCCTTGCAGTGCACGCTCGGCCAGATTCCCATGTCCGATCTCGCGACGGCTGGTGCCCCGCATCGGCCGAACCTCACCAGTTGAGAATGGCGGAAAGTTGTAGTGGAGCATGAACGACTTGGTCGTCTCGCCTGCTTCATCGATGCTATCAAGGCGCTGCACATCGTTGGCAGTGCCAAGCGTGACGGCGACGAGCGCCTGCGTCTGACCGCGAGTAAAGAGTGCGGATCCATGCGCGCGCGGAAGGACCTGTGTATCGATCGTGATCGGCCGCACTTCCTTGGAGCCGCGGCCATCAACGCGCTTGCCAGTGTCCAGCACCTGTGAGCGAAGGGCGTGGTACTCGACGTCGCCAACGAGGTTGTGAATGTCTTTCGCGTTGTCGGGAAATTCGCCAAGGAGTTTGTCGATGGCTTCCTTCTTCACGAGCTCGATCGCGCCAATGCGCGTGTGCTTCTCGTGATGATTGAGCGCTTCGCCGATCTTGCCTTTGGCGAGCTCTTCGACTCTCGCTTTGATCTCCGGCCCGAGCTCCGCCTTCTTCCACTCCATTTTGTCGGCGCGTCCCTGCTTGAGAAGCTCTTCCTGAATTCCGATCAGCTCCTGAATTCCGCGCTGTCCGACGGAGAGTGCCTCGATCATGTCGGCTTCCGACACCTCGAGCGCTCCACCTTCGACCATCATGATCGAATCCTTCGAAGCGGCGAGGACGACATCCATGTCGCTGTAAGGCAGCTGCTGGAATGTCGGGTTGAGGATCCATTTCTCCTGGACACGTCCGACGCGGACGCCGGCGATCGGGCCCAAGAATGGAATCTTCGAGGAGTTGAGGGCGTAGGACGCGGCGACGAGCGCCATCACATCAGCGTCATTCTCCTGGTCGGCGGAGATGACGTAGATGAAGACCTGCACTTCATTCTTGAAACCTTCCGGAAAGAGCGGCCGAATCGATCGGTCGATGATTCGCGCCTTGAGGATTTCGGGATCGGAAGGGCGCCCTTCTCTCTTGATGAATCCGCCCGGGATTTTGCCGGCGGCGTAGGCCTTGTCCTTGTACTCTACGAGGAGAGGGAAGAACGGGAGGGGACTTTCAGTGTCACTGACCGTGACTGCCGCGAGAACCATGGTCTCGCCGAACTGAACGGCCGCGGATCCGGCCGCTTGTTTCGCCATGCGTCCCGTCTCGATGACGAGGCGTCTACCGGCGAAAGTTCTTTCGATGCGTTGCATATGTTGTTTGGTTGTCTTTGAGTAGCACAAACCGCGCAGACAGCATTGTGCGCCGCGCGGTCAGATCAAAGAGCCAGATTAGTACCGCAGTCCAAGGTCGGCGATGATCTTTCGGTAACCTTCGAGATCCGTGCGCCTCAGGTAATCGAGGAGCCGGCGCCGCTTACCGACCATTTTCAGCAGCCCGCGACGGCTATGGTGGTCCTTCGCGTGGACGCGGAAGTGGTCGGTCAGGTAGTTGATTCTTTCGGTGAGAAGTGCGACCTGAACTTCGGTCGAGCCGCTGTCGTCTTTGTGAGTGCGGTACTTCTCTACGGTGGGTGTTTTCTCGAATGCCATTTGGATTTGCTCACGCGTCGGCCCGTTTGCCGGCGCCCGTCACTGGTTCTTAAATCGCTGTAGCCTCATAACTTAACTCCTCATGGCGCTTATGTACAGGGGCGCCGTTAACTGCCGACTGCGGACTTCGGACCAACGGCATTGCGGACTGCTGACTAACTACGGATTGGGAGACTAACTGCGGATTGGTGGACTCAGTCCGCAGTTAGTCCGCAGTCAGTCCGCAGTAGGCGCGCTCGGGAGCGAATTGATTCCGGAGGGTCGGCCTTGATTACGCAGACCGAGCTATTTGCCCTCAAACTCCGCTTATGCGAGAAACGATCCCAGACAAGCCGGATGGCGAAAGGCGTGACCCGCTGCAGCGGATGCGGGCCTATCGGCTGGCATGTGAGCTACTCAGGGAGTCGTGGGAAGACGCGGAGAAGCTCACGCATCACCGGACAATGGAGAAGGTCTCAGGCCAGCTCTACGCCGCCGTCGGCTCGATCGCTGCCAATCTCGGAGAGGGTTATGCGCACAGTTCTGGAAAAGACCGAGCGCGAATTTTCGAGTTCGCCCTTGGCTCTGCTCGCGAAAGCATATCGTGGTTTCACTCCGCCGAGCCTGTATTGGGATCGGATATCGTAGCCAAGCGAGTTGAGAAACTCGACGAAATTCGCCGAATGCTAATGGCGATAATCCCCCGCGAACGCGACCGGTTGATTCGTCCCTCGAAACGCTGACCAGAGACACTTCGGAGTATTGCGGACTACTGCGGACTAACTGCGGACTAACTGCGGACTGAGTCCACCAATCCGCAGTTAGTCTCCCAATCCGTAGTTAGTCAGCAGTCCGCAATGCCGTTGGTCCGCACTCCGCAGTCCGCAGTCAAAGTTCCCAAAAGCGGGGTTGGTGCGTCTTGATGATGACCCTTTACCGGAGAAGGAAGTGTTTTTGCGAGTCGCGGCGTTGGTTAGCCTGTTGTCTGTAGTCCACACTCTTCCAGAAAAGACCCTCCTCGACGGCAGTGCACAGCCTTGCGCGGATTCAAGAGAGGCAACCTCCGGCGTGCCGGGCGTTCACGTCTATGCGTTCAATGCGAAAAAAATTCCGGCAATCCGCAAGTCTCTCTTCGTGCTCGACACGCTTGAGTGGGAGAGCGGTGACCCGGCCGCGATGCGCGCCGCCGCTGTGGAGTATGATCGACTCCTGTCGCTGGTGAGAGGCGCTCGGACGCTGGGGTACGCAACCAGCAACGGGAATGGCGATTTTGAGATAATGGTACCCCAAATAGACTCGGTGCTTGTCTTTGGTGAAGCCAGGATGCCGGGCGAGCCGTTCTACTATTCAGCCAAAGTGGTTGGCGCGACGGGACAGGAAGAGGTCAGGGTGGTGCTCCTCATGTGCAATCAGCAGCTGCTCTAGCTATCGCGGAGTCCAGCGCGGTTCGGATGTGAATAGCCCGTCCGCGAAGCCGATCTTGTGGGCGAGGTAGATACCAAATACGAGGCTCACCGCTCCTGATGCCAACGGCAGTGATCGTTGCACGCTAGGCAGGTGCGCGGTGGCAAGGAGCGATGGCAACGCGATCGTCACCGTAATCAGCGCCATGCCGACAATGGTGCCAAAGCCGAAGGTGAGGAGATAGAGTGCGGCCCAGCGTGGATCGTCGATCAATGGCACGATCAGCAACGCTGCACCGGCGGATCCGGCGAGACCGTGGACGATTCCGACGAAGAAGGGGCGCGACGGGTTGATTCCGCGCGTGCTCGTGCGCACGTCGAAGATGTTGAGCAGTCCGAGCACGATCAGCATTACTGCGACCGACATCTCCAGAGACAGCCCGAGGCGCGCGTCGAAGACAACCTTAAAGGCGATGATCGCGCCACCTACGAGAAGGAGCGTGATCGTGTGACCAATCCCCCACACAGCGCCAATGCCTGCTGCCTTCATCACTGATCTCTCGCGGCTCACGATCGTGGTCACGGCCACAATGTGATCCGGATCCGTCGCATGGCGCATCCCGAGCATGAGGCTCGTGACGAAAGTGAGAAACAGACTCACGCCGAGGAGTCCTTCGCTTCTTCGGTCTTCGCGGCAATCTGACCGTCGCGCAGTAGCAGATTGAATTTGAGCCCAGCGTAGAATTGGCGCGCCGAGGTAAGCGCTGCTCCGTTCTCATCGCGCGCGACTGCATACCCGCGTGATAAGGTCGCGAGTGGACTGAGGGCGTTGAGTCTCGCCGCCGTGCTGCCGAGCAACGATTTTCTCTCCGCCACTATTTGCTCGGCCGATTGCGCGATCGACCGATCCAATCTTGCAACGTCGCGCCGCGCAGCACCCAGCCGGCGCTTCATCACATCGGACAAATCACGGCGCGCAGAAATGAGCGCTTTCGTCACTTCATCCCCTGAAACGCACGCCGCATTAGCTGCTGCGGATGGGGTCGGAACACGCAGGTCAGCCACAGCATCACACACGGTCAGGTCGACTTCGTGGCCAACGGCGGAGATGACTGGAACCGCTGACGTAGCTACCGCGCGCGCGACGTGTTCATCGTTGAACGCCCATAAGTCATCCTTGCTTCCGCCTCCGCGCCCGACAATTAGAACGTCTGCATTCGCCCAACGCCCAACTCTGCGAATCGCAGCTGCGATCTCCAGCGCCGCTGTCTCTCCCTGTACCTGCGCCGGACACACTACCAGTCGAGCGCCGAGGTTTCGCTTGCGTATCACGGCGACGATGTCACGGAGCGCTGCCCCGTCGGGGCTCGTGACGACAGCAATGCATTGCGGAAAACGTGGAATCGGCCGCTTGCGGCTGTCATCGAGGAGGCCCTCCCTGCGCAACTTCGCCAGAGTGAGCTCCATCGCCTTTCGCCACAGTCCGTCGCCCTCTGCATCGATGCGAATCACTTTGAGCTGCAGATCTCCGCGCGCGGCAAACACTGTCATGTGGCCAAACACAACCACCTGCATTCCATCGTCGGGAGCGGCAGGTATCCGATACTGATCGGCGAGCCAGACTACGCAGCGAATTTGGGCATCCCGATCACGCAGACAGAAGTACCAGTGTCCGTTCCGATGACGCTTGAAATCGCTGAGCTCGCCGCGCACCCAGACTCCCCTCAAACGCGACTCGACTATCTCACGCGTCTGAATAGTGAGATCCAACACCGACATCGGGTTGTCGATAGTCGTGCCGAGCCGTGTACGAGCGCGCTGACCCTCGAAAAGGTCGAACGGTATCGACCTCACCGGACGGTCATCTCCGCGGCACGAACAGTGTTTGCCATCAGCATTGCAATCGTCATCGGTCCTACTCCCCCGGGAACTGGAGTGATCTTCGAGGCAATCTCACTCACCGACTCGAAATCGACATCGCCCTGAAGCCGCGTGCCAGATTTCGTGCTTGGATCATTTACTCGATTGGTGCCGACGTCAATCACTACTGCACCTGGCTTGACCATGTCCGCCGTGACGATGCGCGGGCGGCCAGCGGCAACAATCAGGATGTCCGCGGCCCGTGTGTGCGCTTTCAGATCTACCGTGCGACGGTGGCAGACAGTCACCGTGCAGTTGGCATTCTCGTTGTCCTGCATCATCAGGGCAGCCATCGGCTTGCCGACGATGTTGCTGCGACCGATGATCACGCAATCCTTTCCCGGCGTCTTCACGCCTGACTCTTTCAGCAGCACCTGGATTCCCGCGGGCGTGCAAGGAATAAATCCGTCACGCTCCCCGATCAACATCTTCCCGACGTTTACGGGATGAAATCCATCCACATCCTTCTTCGGATCGATTCGCCTGATCACGGTGTCCGGATCGATCTGTTTCGGCAGCGGCATCTGCACCAGGATGCCGTGGATTTTGGGATCGGAATTGAGAGCGTCGACACGACTGAGAAGATCGGCCTCGGATGTGTCAGCAGGAAGGCGAAGGTTCAAGCTATAAAAGCCTGCCTCCTCTGCGGCTTTTGACTTTGCGGCGGTGTAGACCGCGCTCGCCGGGTTATCGCCGACCATTACAACAGCGAGCCCCGGCCTCAGACCGCCCTGCGCCAGCTTTTTCGCCCGTTCCGCCACGTCCGCGCGAATTTTTTTCGCGATCGCGCGGCCATCGATCAGCTCAGCGGGCAAAGTCCACTGCTCTCGTCTCCCTGATCAGCACGACTTTGATCTGACCCGGATACTGGAGCTCGGCTTCGATGCGGCGGGCAATCTCCTCGGTGAGCGATGCCATGCGTGGATCGTCGACTTCCTCCGGAGTAACTATCACGCGCACCTCGCGACCAGCCTGAATGGCGAAGACTTTCTCGATGCCCCGGTAGCTCGCCGCGATTTTCTCGAGACCTTCCAGTCGCTTGACGTAGGTCTCGAATGCTTCGCGCCGCGCACCAGGGCGCGCGCCGGAAATAGCATCTGCAGCTTGAACCAGCACTGAGACCTCGCTCTCGTGCGGCACGTCGTCGTGGTGCGCGGCGATGCAGTTGACGACGATCGGGTTCTCCCCGTACTTCGTCGCCATCTCGACGCCGAGCTGAACGTGGGTCCCTTCGTGCTCGTGGGTGAGAACTTTGCCGACGTCGTGGAGCAACGCCCCCCGCCGTGCCATTGCGACATCGAGCCCCAGCTCGGCAGCCATGATCCCTGCGAGCCACGCGACTTCCTTCGAGTGGTTCAGAATGTTCTGGCCATAGCTGGTGCGCCAGCGCATTCGCCCAATCAGCTTCACCAGCTCGGGATGAAGTCCATGCACGCCGCTCTCGTATGCCGCCTGTTCACCGGTCTCGACGATTGATGCTTCCACTTCCTGTCTCGACTTGTTGACGACCTCCTCAATGCGGCCCGGATGGATTCGACCGTCAGCGACGAGTTTTTCCAGGGACAGTCTCGCGATCTCCCTGCGAACGGGGTCGAAGCAGGAAACGACGACGGTATCCGGGGTGTCATCGATGATTACATCGACCCCGGTCGCGAGCTCGAACGCGCGAATATTCCTTCCTTCGCGGCCGATGATGCGTCCCTTCATCTCATCGTTGGGGAGCGACACGGCCGAGACGGTAGCTTCCACGCTTTGCTCGGCGGCGATCCGCTGAATCGCCAGCGCGATGATTTTCTTTGCTTCACGCTCGGCGTTTCGTTTGGCAGTCTCGCGGATCTCGCGGATTTGGTTTGCCGCATCGGCCTGCGCTTCTTCCTCCATCCGATGCATCAGCTCCGCTTTGGCGTCGGCGGCGGAAATTCCGGCGAGCTGCTCCAGGCGCCGTTTCTCTTCGCCGAGGAGTTTCTCGAGCTCCTGCTCGCGCTGAGTGAGGGTTTTTTCGCGGTTTCCGAGACCCTCGACACGTCGCGTCGTCTCGCGCTCTCGCTGCTCGAGAAGATCATACTTGCGATTGAGCTGGCCCTCGCGGTCCTCTACCTTGCGCTCTTCGCGCTCGACTTCTTCGCGACGGCCCCGGACCTCGACCTCCCATTCCTCACGGAGCTTCATCAGCTCTTCTTTGCCGCTGAGGACGGCTGTCTTGCGCAGGCTTTCCGCTTCGCGCTCTGCTTCGCCAACGATTCTCGTGGCTGTCTCATCGGCAGTGGCGTGGGCCTGCTGTTGCCGCCGGACCTCAGCGCGTCCGCCCAATCTTCTGCCGGTATAGAAAAAAACCGCGCCGGCGATAACAAACAGAAGTATGCCAGCTGCGGATAGCCAAGCCGTGGTCATGTCGTATCTATGTTGGGCCCGCGGCAAAGCCACAGGCGGCCCCTATCGCGCCGGAAAGTCGTCGCGTAGTTGGGTCTAAGGTAATGTCATCTATTGATTTGGGCGAGAGGATTTCGCGGCGTACGGAGCTGACCGCGATCCGGCCGACGAACCCAAGATCTCGGCGCCGCGGCTATTCTTTCCGTTTTGCGGGGGGCAACCAGGGCCTGATCTCCCCGCTCACCCGCTTCATCGACCCGGCAAGCTCATCACCGGCTTCGCGGGCATCGAACAACTCGTCGGTGATGCTCAAGGCGGCGAGGATTGCGGCCTTCTGCGTCTCGACGATGTTCCCGGCTCGCATCGTATCGCGGATCACCTGGTCGACGTGCTCGGCCACAGCGCGGGTGCGCTCAGGACTGGCATCGCTTCGAATCGAATACTCGTCGCCGAGGATCGTGACACGGACGACGTTTTTCTTGGAGCTCAACGAGCCGGCGCTCCGTCATGCTGCTGCTTGAGGAATCGCACTCGATCGATCATCTGCTGGGTTCGTGTCCGCGCCGCCTCGAGCCGACTCGTCAGTCCAGCGTTTTCCCGCTCCAGAAACTGGACCCGCTCCGGAGAAACCACTCCTTTAACTCCTGTGGACTCCAGGCTCTTGAGACGCGCCTCGGCCTGAAGCGCACGCCGACGAAACGAGGCCAGCTCGTCACCGAGATGCTTCACGAGCTGCTCGAGCTCGGCGAACGCGGCTTTCTCAGGTCGTACGCTGTCGGACACCAAGGTCTCCCTCGAGTGCTTTGACGATCTTCTCGGTAATGCTCTGTACTTCTTTGTCCTTTAGTGTGCGCTCGGGAGCACGGAAGGTCAACGCCCACGCCAGACTGCGCGATCCCTCTGGAATTCCCTGACCAATGAACTCGTCGAACAGCGTCAGAGTCTCGAGGAGATCGCCTGCCTCTCTGCGAATGACTCCTTCCATTTGCGCAGCGGTCACATTGGTCGACGCGACTAGCGCCAGATCGACCTGTGCGCGCGGAGTCGATGGAATCGGCCGGTAAGCTTTGATTCTGCCCGGAATCTGCTCGATCGCCTCGAGATTGATCTCCAGTCCGAATGCTGGCTTGGCCCAAACGGGTGCGTCCAGAGTAAGGCGCCGTGCCGCACCCACCTTGGCGCCATTCACCGAAATGTCCCAAAGGGTTTCGCCCCCCGGCGAGCTTGGTAAGAGCTCGATCGGTGCCCATGGAAACGCCGCTCCGGCGGCTCGCTCAGCGAGGAATTTGATGTCCCATTCGTCGTAGCTTGGCTGTATCGCTTTGGTGAAATGCGTCGGGGCTCGCTGTCCCATAACGAGCGCGGCAACATGCATCTCCTCGCGTGGCAGCTCCGCCTTCTTCGGGCCAGGGCCCTGCGCTGACGCTTCAGCGGCAAAGAACGCGGTTCCAATCTCGAACAACCGGACGTTGCCCTGCATGCGAGCCAGATTGTACTCGGCACGGGAAACGAGCGTCGTCAACAGATCCCCACGCAGGAATGCTTCGTCCTCGGCGAGCGGATTAGTCACGCGCACAGTTGCACCCTTCCCTTCGGCAACGAACGGCATCGGCCGTACTTCGTTGAGACCAGCACCAACCAGCGTGTCTTGCACGCGCTTCGTGACTGAAACC
>QHVA01000202.1 GCA_003223425.1 Gemmatimonadota bacterium | reverse complement strand
CGCGAACTTCTGCCAAATGCTGATAGGCTTTAATAAAAGACGCCTGGAGTATGTCTTCCGCCACATCCGGACTTCCGGTCATCCCAAGTGCATGCCGGTACAAGGGATCGCTGTATCGCGTGATTAGAACCGCGAACGAATCCTTGTGACCTGCCAGGACCTTGGCGATGATCTCCTGATCGGCATCGATTCCCGGCGCCGCTGCATCTGGCGTCGAGCTCCCCGCGTCCACCGTTTGAGCACCCTGATTTTGCAGCGGTGTGGCTGTCATCTTCACCTGCCTAGTGTAATCCCTTTGCCACCGCCTGTATAGACCCAACTGGCGCCGGGATAACAGCTTATCACCGTCACAGTCTCCTGACGATCAAGAGTTCGTGGAAGCAACCAAGTCTATCGAAGCCTTACCATATAGAGGTGTTCCAGGGCAATGTCCCGGTGATAATGCCTGCCTTCACGATCGCTGTCAGCCCGGTACCGCCGGTACTGCTGGCTGAAATGAGAGGCCTCTCCGTCTACCGAGGCCTTGGTTAACAGCGATAACAAGGCTTCTGGCTCCAGATGCCCCTCTGAGTTGAAGCTGACGAGAGCGTATGTCGCTCGAGTGGCTGAAAGGAGCGCGGAGAAAAGCTTCCTTACACGACGCCCGTGCGACCACTGGCTCCGACCTTCCTCACCCGCCAGCAACCCAACCTTTCCCCTGATAGCCGGCCCGGATTCAGTCCATCCGCGCGCCAGGATCTCGGGGATGTGATAATAGGCAACGTACTGCCTCGAGTTGTAGGGAGGATCGATATAGAGGAGGTCGACCTGCCCAATGGATCTCGCCGCGTCCGTCGCATCCAGAAGATATGCCTTGGCGGGCTGGGATCCTTTGACGGGAAGCTCAGGAACTACTTCGAAGGATCGACGCGCGTTTGGCTGCCAACGCTTCATGTATGACGCATACACCCCGGTCGTATTCGCGACTCTGTCAGCGCCTTCAATGATCGCGGCCAGCAGCAAGTAGTAGCTGTCATCGTCGAGCTTCGCGCCCCTTTTCCATTCTTCCAGCTCCTCGCGCGCGACATCGATTCGCGCAGCGTTGGCGGGTGTGAAGTACATCCTTCCTTCGCTTACATTGCCCCCAGCCGGAGAGAAATGGCGGCTGATGAAGCTCTCTCGCGGTTGAAGGTTCGAGAGATGGCGCGCCATTTCACTGAGCGAAGGATCTGCTCTGTCGGCGACGACGTAGGCGCGCTGGAACACGTACGACGACATGAGGAGATCGCTCGAGTGAACGCGCCATCCCTCTGCCTTCAGCGCACGACTCACGCTCGCTGTTCCAGCGAAGGCGTCATGAGCTGACCCGACGTTGATTCCACCCCTGCCCAGAGTGCGCAGAACGAATGGAAGGAGCCGGGCTTTGTCTCCGAGGTACCTCATGATGCAAAGAGGGCGAGGTTGTTGGCCTCGCCCTCTGAAACGTGTATCAGCTTCGATACTACGGGCAAAGCTGCGCCGGAGTCAACGCCGGCACCGAGATCTTCGGGATCTGGAAGCTATATGTCGAGTTGAGTGCGTCGGCGGCAGCGTTGGCAATTTCCTGCTGACCATCGGCCGTCGGATGGACCCCATCGAGGCTGACGTACTGCCCAAATGGTCGCGTGCAAGTGAGGAAGGCGTTGAGACTGAAGTGACCTTTGGCCGCAACGAACTTGGCTAGGGCGGCATTGAAATCGAAGTACGACCAGGAGTGAGCCGTCGCCTGCGCCGAGATGTGCGCGTTCATCTGACGAATCAGATCGTCGACAAACGCAGTGTCGGCAGGAGTGAGAATGAAATCCGCGGCGCTTGGATTATTGGTGCAGCTGAAGTTGTACGGCTTGGGACTTCCCAGCGCGGTGAAAACTTTGCCGAAAGCGTAGATCAGATTCGTGTTGCCCTGACAATCAGCGTTAACGACGATGCCGAAAGACTGAAACGCCGCTGCCTGCTGATAGAAGTCGTCGCCCGGATACACGCCCACGAGACTGGGAATTAGCGGAACTGAAACGAGCATTGCCTTCGCTCCAGTCTTGGCGACGCTATCGACGATCGCGTCGTACTGCGGTTGCCACAACGTGATCGGATAGAACGTGAAGGTGTTATCGGCCTGACGGTACGCCGCAGCTGGAACAACTATTCCTCCCGTTACCGTGCGCAGAACCTCATTCGCACCGAGCTCCACCGACACCAGCGTCGGATTCTGCGACATCATCTCGGTCACCTGGCTATTCTTCGGCAGAAGGACTGCCTTGTACAGTCGCTTTCGCTGATCCGATTCAACGGTGATTGGCGCGACGGCAGTCGTCTCGGGTGTCACGCGAAGGGCGGCATAGGTTGTCGCTCCGTCAATTGCGACGTTGTTGGTTGGAAGCGTGGTGCTGCCGAGCAGAGCGCAGATTTGATCTTGCGCATTGATCGCGGGATACTGCGCGCCACTGAGCCTTCTCTGGAATTGCAGCGGCGCGATGAGCGGGGAGTAGCAACCAGGTCCCTGAAGCAGAGGCTCTGTGAACTTGGTAGCGAAAGCCTGGTGAGCAAGAAGCGCGGGCCAGGCGTGCTGCTGCGACGCGTAGTAAACACCGTCCGATTGCACTCCCATGGTCACACTCGTCCCGATCGAGACGTATCGTGCGAACGCGTCCTGGCCGGCCGGACCTGTAGTCCTGTCTTCGCTGCAAGCAGCGAGAACGACGAGAGCGACAGCACTAGCAGCGATAGACCAGTTACGCTTCATAACTTCTCCTCAGGGGTGAAACGACGAGGGGAGGGCGGCCGGAAACAAGCGGCTGATAATATCTGTAATCACCCAAAGGCGCGCCACCCCAGAGTACGAATGGATTCGCCGTGCTCATCGAGCTTTGGCGGCGGGAATCGTACACTGCCCGGCACACTCGGCGGAATGCCAGTTCGAGGATCACCGTCGGTTGCTTCGAGAGCCTCCTTCACCGTGCGTACCAATCCGCACGGAACACCAACAGACTGCAGCCGATCGATCCAATGCTGCGCGGCCATCGCGCGTACACGCTGCGCCAGCGCGGATACGATGCGCTCGCGGTTCTCCACTCGACCGGCGTTCGTCCGAAGCGCCTCGTCGTCAGCGAGATCACGAAGTCCGAGCGCCTTTGCACACGTGTACCACTGGTCATCGCTTCCAACCGCAATCACAAAAGGCCTGTCGGCTGCATCGAATAGTTGATAGGGAACAAGATTGGGGTGCGCATTTCCCCAGCGTTTGGCTTCGTTGCCCGAGACAAGGACGTTTTGCGCTACGTTCACAAGCGCTGCACGCGCGCTGTCTGCCAGCGAGATGTTGATGCGCCTCTTTTTGGCTGACTGCGCACGGTCTGCTC
>QHVA01000116.1 GCA_003223425.1 Gemmatimonadota bacterium | reverse complement strand
CCTCACGATGCGGTCGATCGTTCGAATCACCTCGATAAAAATCGCGCGCAGCAGAGCGAGCTCGCGCGAGTCTGGAGCGGCGCGATAAAACAGCGTGCGCACTGTTCGCATGATGTGCTCGTGGAAGCGCGTCTTGAAAAAATCGATTGCGTAAAGCGCGCGCTCGGTATCGGCGAAGAGCTGCTCGTATTCTTCGGCGGTGGCTGGCGGCGCATCTTTGCGCGGCGGCGCAAACTTTCGCGTCGAGTCAGCAGCCGAGAGATGCAACTCGTAGAGCGCGATCAGGACAGCCTGGGCGAGGTTGAGCGAAGCATGCTCCGTCGTCGGGATCGTGACCACAATGTGCGCGCGATCGAGAATTTCATTCGGAAGTCCCTTGTCTTCCCGTCCGAAGAGAATCGCGACCGGACCCTCCCGCGCGAACTCCAATAGCTCGCCGCTCACCGACCTCGGCGTGTTCAAATCGCGCTTCGCAGCTCGACGCCTGGCGGTAAAGCCAGCTACTCTAACAGCGCCTTCGAGCGCCTCCTCGATTGTGTCGAAGTTCCTGATGCGCTCGATGATGTCGGCAGTGTCGTGCGCGATTCCCTCGAGTCGCCAGGGATCGTATTGAACTGACCGAACCAGACAGAGATTCGGACATCCCATGTTTTTCATCGCTCGAATCGTAGCGGCGATGTTCACCGGGTCCTGCGGCTCGTACAACACGACTCTCACTGCCGAGAGAATCGATTCCGAGCTCGGGCTCGGCTCTCCCGAAGGGGAGACATCGTCGCGGATCATCGACCCAGATGCAAAATGCTGCTCTCCCCATCGCGGTCAGCGCGGATAACGGAGGGGAGAGCAGCATGCCGCCGAAGCAACCAAGCCGCCGCGGCGGGGTGAGATCTATCTAGACGACCGGTCGGCCGGTGATGAGACGATAGATGACGACGATCACCGCAATCACGAGCAGAAGATGGATCAGCGCGCCACCGACGTGCACCACGAAGAACCCTAGAATCCAAAGGATGAAGAGTATTACCGCGATCGTCCAAAGCATGATGGCATCCTCGCAAGAAGTGAGTTACACCTGGCGCGACAGAAAATGACCCCGCTTTGCGCACAGCACGCGTTCGGCCTGGCGTTTCGCTACGGCACGCCGGGGAGTGTGGCAACCAGCATGCCTGCGGCTCCCCGGCGACCTTGCTCTCTATGGAGATTTCGCTCCGAACAGCTCGCTTTGTGTGGCGACATCGTATCTGACCTTTCCTTCGTCGTCGATTCGCGCGAATGACGTCAAACGATGCGACTGCGTTCCTGCATCGAGGATGTGATCCACCGGCACTCCCCGGGCGAGTAGAGCATCCGAGATGAGAGAGCGGTGGCATCGCCACGGCACCGCCTCCGCGCACATGATCACGGTGGGCTCGAGGCTGGCCAGAGTAAGAAGATCGTCCAGCACCTCACTGAACTCGCGCGTCTCCATGTAATCGGCATACGCCCGAAAGCTCGCATTTCGCCATTGAGTGTTGTGCGAGTCGCGCCGTCCGCGCCGGCGTCCGCCGAGCGACGGCAGATGCGTGTATCGCCCGCCGCTATCGATGATGGCCCTCTCGAGATTCGGCCGGGAGAAGTGCGGGTATCTCGCCGACGCAGGGAAGGCGCGCACATCCACCAGATGTGACACGCCTTCCCTTTGCAGAAGCCCGAGAAACTCCTCGAGCGTTCTGGTCGAGTGGCCGATGGTGTAGAGCTTAGCGGGGACCACGCTCCACGAAACTTCCTCCCTCAACTCGCGGAGAGCCTGACGGCGGTGTGATTCCGGTAGAACCTGTCTGGTGCAGCGCTTGTCTGCCGAGAAGGATCCTCGTTGCCCTCACATCGTGTCCCATGTCGATGAGAAGCAGCGCGAGATCTCCGCTTCCCCAGAGCAATCCGGCGAGTACCACCAGGCGGCTCATCTCACCCAGCAGTGTCGGAATCGAGGTGGTGCCCTGCGTCACGAGTCCGGTGATGATCTCTGAGACGAGCAGAAGGAGCAGAATGATCGCCATGAGCTTGAACAGCTTCGACAGGTAGCCCAGGCCGACGTAGGGTTCGAGATCGGCGAGTCGCACGGGCATCGCCGGATCGCGCTTGGGGTTGGCGGGTGCGTGCCTGTGATCCTCCACCGGAGTCGCCGGGCTCGCGGTTGTAGTCGTGTCCATTAGCTGTCTCCTGTTCCTATCCAGCGAGCGGGGTAGCCTCGCGTGTCGATATGGGTGAACGGCCCGTGCGCGGATGTAGCTGAATATATGCCGCACCCCCCTATCAGCGAAGGGTGTGCCCGCTCGACGCGATTGACCGCGTCAAGTATGACTTTGGCATCTGCAATATTCACGCGCCCGTCGTGATTCAGGTCGTCCATCTGCCCGTCTCCATCGTTGTCGATGAAGATGTCGTTGGCATCCCCATACATGTGTCGGCTCAACGCGGCGCGGCCACGGGGATCGCCACCGCCGGCGTTGTACTGCGGCGTTCTGAATCCGCTCAACACGCGCACTCCATTCGGATTGATCCCGTGCTCCTTCAGATCCTGGAGCACCAGCTCGTCTTTATCGATCAGCTTTATGTCGACCACGATGTATTTCGGCCAGACGTTTTGCTGGTCGTGCGGGAGGAAGTCTTTGAGCTTGAAGTGGTCGGAGAGCTGCGTGTTCTGATTCTGGGGCGTCACCTCAATGAACCCGGTTGGCGGATCGTAGCTGACGCCCGGTCTGCCCTTTCGTGCGGCGGGCCAGTTTCCGATGTAGTAAAGGCCCAGTCGTCCCGCTCGCTTCTCGGTCGCGGGGCGGAGCGTGATCACGCTGAAATCGGCAAGTGGCTTGATGGCGTTGCCGATCTTGAGCGCCAGGCTCCAGGTGCCTGGCCGTGGCGGAGCGACGAGCTTTGACGTCGACTCCGCCGCCGCCCCGGACGAGAATTCCGCAACGGCGCCAGGCGGAAGCGTGTCCGCAAGAATGGGCGCGATCGGGGTTCCGGGTTGCTGAATTCGTGCTCGCAGTTTTCCGCTCTCTCCCCGCGCGGGGCTAGCCAGTGCGGCGAGCGCGGCGCCGGTCAGGTAGGCAACCGATGGCGCCGCTCCTTCGGTCAAAGCGCTTGCGATATTCGCGGTCGCCGGCGTTACGGCACCAGTATCGCCGGCAGCGCGGGCTCGCGCGATCGACCACGACCAACCCACAGCGAACACCACGAGCATGGCGACCGAGATCGAATTGAAGATTCTTTCAGCTCTGCCGGGCGGCCGCCTGAAACCTCGAGGACGACGCTCGGGAAACGCGAGCAGCCAATCTCCGGTAGTTGCTTTGCGTCGGGGCGGCGGTGAACTTGAACGTCTCTCTTCCATTCGACCTCTCTAATCCGTCTCGATGCAGGCGATCACCGATCTGTTCCACCGGCTGTCGAATCTTCCCGATCTCGTGCAATGGGCGGGACTGTTCGGACTTGCCGCAATAGTGTTCTCGGAAACAGGACTACTGGTAGGAGTATTTCTACCCGGCGACTCACTGCTCGTTACGGCTGGAGTCCTCGCAGCAAGAGGATACCTCAACGTGTACGCACTCGCTCCTGTCCTCACTTTGGCAGCAATATTCGGGAACTCAGTTGGATACTCCATTGGTCGCGCCACCGGTCCGCGGGTCTTCAGGCGAGAGAACAGCCTCTTCTTCAACAAAAAGCATGCTATTCGCGCTCACGAGTTCTACGAGAAATACGGGCACAAGACAATTGTGCTAGCCCAATTCATGCCGATCATCCGAACATTTTCGCCGGTGGTCGCGGGCGTTGGAGGAATGAGACTCAGAGACTTCATCACGTTCAACGTCATCGGCGCTTTTTGTTGGATCTGGAGCATGCTCGGCATCGGATATTTTCTGGGCAGCTATATTCCCGGAATTGACAAGCACATCGAGATCGTCGTCGTGATCGTCATCTTCATCTCGCTTCTTCCGGGCCTCATCAGCGCATACAGGGCAAAGCGCAGGAGACGCTTTGGCGCGGCGCCAACGATCGAAGCTGGGGATGTCCGGAGTTGAAAACAAAAGCCGGTTCCAAGGCGCTCGGCGGCCGAGCGGATATCACACAGGAGAAAGACAATGGCATTCACACTTCCCTCGCTCCCCTATGACTTCGCGGCGCTCGAGCCACACATAGATGCGAAAACAATGGAGATCCATCACGGAAAACACCATCAGACCTACGTGAACAATCTCAATGCGGCTCTCGAAAAAGCGCCGGAGCTGGCGAAGAAATCGCTCGATGACTTGATGCGCAACGTCAACAAAGCTCCCGAAGCTGTCCGGACAGCGATCCGGAACAACGGAGGGGGACACTGGAACCACTCGATGTTCTGGCAGATAATGGCGCCAAAGGCCGGCGGAGAGCCGGGCGGAAATCTCGGGAGCGCGATCAAGAGCGCGTTCGGGGATTTTGCGAAGTTTCGCGAGCAGTTCAGTGCCGCGGGCGTTGGACGATTCGGATCGGGGTGGGCGTGGTTGATCAACACCGGCGGCAAGCTCTCGATCACGAGCACGCCGAACCAGGACAATCCGTTAATGGACAGCCAGAAGGCGATCCTTGGACTCGATGTTTGGGAGCACGCCTACTACCTCAAGTACCAGAATCGCCGACCGGATTATATCGCGGCGTGGTGGAACGTTGTGAACTGGAAAGAGGTGGAGAAGAGATTCGCCGGGGCCTGAGCCGACGCTACCCAACGGCAACTCAACAGGTGCGAGCCATCAGCGGCACAGTTGCCAGTTGGTTAGTTCAGTACGCCCGACTCATCCGGCACGATTCAGAGCACAAGCAAGTGCCTGTGCCCTGCACGCCACTGAGGAAAGTCCGGGCGTCGTGAACTAAATCACTGGCAACTGCGCTACTGACGCCTCCCGCCTGTTCAGTTGCAGTTTTTTCTACTTGGCCGCCTCGCCCTCCAAGTACGTGTACCCCTCCAGCCCCGCGATGTAATCCGCGATGAAGGTGTTCGCCTCCTGACGCGCGAGGCCGGTCGCGTTGGCCACTTTTCGCCTGAAGGTCGCCAGCAGGTCCGAGGCGCGGAACTGAACGTAATCGAGCACCTCGGTCACGGTGTCACCATGCACGAGATCCGTGACCTCGTAACCCATCGAGTCTGACAACCTTATGTGCACGGCGTTGGTATCGCCGAAAAGATTGTGGAGATCGCCAAGAATCTCCTGGTACGCGCCCGTCAGAAAAATTCCGATGATGTAGGGGTCCCCGTCGTTGAACGGATGCAGCTCAAGACTCTTGCGCGCGGTGCGATCACCGATGAAGCACTCGATCTTTCCGTCCGAGTCGCATGTCACGTCCTGAATCGTCCCGCGACGAGTCGGCTCCTCGTTCAGACGGTGAATCGGCATGATTGGAAAGATCTGGTCGATTGCCCAGCTGTCCGGCAGCGACTGGAAGAGTGAGAAGTTGCAGAAGTAGCGATCCACCATCGTCGCTTCGAGGTCGTCGATGATGTCCGAGTACACCTCCCTGTCTTTTTGCGCGATCCGGACAACCGTCGCTATCGTAGCGAGATAGATCTGCTCCGCCACGGCGCGATCCCGCAGCGTCAGAACTCCGCTGTTGAAAAGCTCCTGCGCTCGCTCTTTGTCGAATGTCGCGTCGTGGTAAACTTCCCGGACTCGTTTCTTCGACACGCGCTTGGAGACCGAGGCGTAGTCGGCTGCCATCTCGTGAAGGAGACCGTGATGCTCGTTGGTGAGCTCGGGAACGGCGTTGTCTGCCTGCGACTCGACGTCGATCACGCTGAGGAGGAGCAGCGCATGATGTGCCGTCAGTGCGCGACCCGACTCGCTGATGATGTGTGGCATCGGCAGCTCGTGCTGCCTGCACGCTTCGGAGATCGTGTAGATGACATCGTCGGCGTATTCCTGTAGCGTGTAATTCACGCTCGCCTGCGAGGTCGAGCTGCTGCCGTCATAATCCACGCCAAGTCCACCGCCAACATCGACGTGAGTGATATCGACACCAAGGCCGCGAAGCTCCGCGTAGTAGCGTGTGGCCTCCTGCAAACCCGCCTTGATGTAGCGGATGTCGGTAATCTGTGAGCCAAGGTGGAAGTGAATGAGCTTGAGGATGTCGAGGCGACCGAGACCTTTTAGCCTGTCCACCAGCTTGACCAGCTGCGCGGTCCCCAGTCCGAATTTCGACTTCTCACCTCCGCTCTTCGCCCAGCGCCCTGAACCTTCCGAGTTGAGTTTGATGCGCACGCCGGCGCTGGGAGTCACGCCCAGCTCGTCGGCGACCTGCAACAGAACGTCGACTTCGCTCAGCTGCTCGAGCACTATGAAAACCTGGTGTCCGAGTTTCTGGCCCATGAGGGCGAGCCGCATGAACTCCTCATCCTTGTAGCCGTTGCACACGATCAGGTGATCGGTGTGCTCGGCGAGACCGAGCACCGCCTGTAGCTCCGGCTTGCTACCACACTCCAACCCCACCCCGGCCCGTTTTCCAAACTCGACGATTTCTTCGACGACGTGGCGTTGCTGATTCACCTTGATCGGGTAGACCGTCGTGTATCCGCCCTGGTACCCGTATTCCTCGCGTGCGTGCGCGAACTTCTCGTTCAGCGACTCGATTCGCGAGCGCAGGATGTCGGAGAAGCGGAGCAGCAACGGTAATCCGACTCCCTGCTGTTCCAGATCATTGGCCAGCTCGAACAGGTCGAGCTCGCGATCTGTCTTCTCGCGGTCTGGCTTGACCACGACGTGCCCGGCTTCGTTGATGTCGAAGAAGCCGATGCCCCAGCCTTCGATGTTGTAGAGCGCCCGAGCGGATGCGATCATCCACGGCTCGGGCGGCGCCGGCGCCGGCGCGGGATGAGAATTCTTCGAAGCCGGGGGAATGCGGGTACTGGTCATTTCAACATTTTATGGGGTGTCGTGCTCCAGTGGTACCGGCTCATTGTCACGGATAGAGACTCTCGATCCGCCAGGCATTGCCATCTCTGGTGTAGAGATGTCGCTCATGAAGACGATTGGGCTTGCCCTTCCAGAACTCGATTGTCTCCGGTGCCACCCTAAATCCTGACCAGAAGTTGGGCCGCGGCACATCACGCCCCTGGAATTCCCGCTCGTATTTCGCCACCCGCTCATCAAGTGCCGTGGGACTCTCGAGCGGCTCACTCTGACGCGAAGCCCAGGCTCCGATCTGACTGAGGCGCGGACGCGTGGCGAAGTAGGCATCGGCTTCCTCATCTGCAACTTTCGTAACCGTTCCTTCGATTCTCACCTGGACGTCGAGTGGCGGCCAATAAAAGCAGAGCGCCGCCCTCGGGTGCGCGAGGAGGTGGCGACCCTTTCTCCCGTGATAGTTGGTGTAGAAGACGAATCCCCGCTCGTCGAACGCTTTGAGCAAAACGATTCTTACCGACGGCTGTGCGCCGTCTTCGATCGTTCCGAGTGACATGGCATCCGGTTCGGGGATGATCGAGGGGTCGATCTTCTGGGCGAGTGCGTAAACGCCACGGAAGCGCTCGATCGGATCCGGTGGGATCAACTAATACCTCGGCATCGTTGGATCGACCTCATCGATCCAGCGCAGAATCCCGCCGGCCAAATTTCGAACTTCGGCTACACCGGCGTCGGCGAGCTGCTGCGCCGCATACATGCTGCGTGCGCCGACCTTGCAGTAAAGAATCGTCTCCTTTTTCTTGTCCAATCGCGGAATCTCAGAGGCTATGTGATCGAGCGGAACGAGCCTCGCACCGGGAATGTGGTTGATTTGCCATTCGTAGGGTTCGCGCACGTCGATGATCTCGAGTTCCGCTCCTTCCTCTAGACGGGCAGCCAGCTGCGATGGCTGAATCTCGCTGATCGCCCTTCGCGACTGTTCCGCGATCACTGACCCGCCGCAAAACTCATCGTAGTCAATCAATTCCGTTATTTCCCGGGTTCCACACGCCGGACATTCCGGATCGCGTCGAATCTCGATGCTGCGAAACGCCATCGTCAACACATCGATCGTGAGCAGTTTGCCGACGAGAGTCTCGCCGAGTCCAAGCAGCATCTTGATGGCTTCGGTTGCCTGGATCGTTCCTACAAGTCCGGGCACGACTCCGAGCACCCCGCTCTCTGCGCAGCTCGGGACCAGGTGTGGTGGCGGAGGCTCCCTGAACAGGCAGCGATAACAAGGACCGTTCGGCGCACCAAACACCGATGCCTGTCCCTCGAATCGATACACGCTCCCATAAACGTTGGGAATTCCGAGCAGCACCGAGACGTCGTTTACGAGATAGCGCGTCGCGAAGTTGTCGGTCCCATCGACGATCAGATCGTAGCCGCGCGCGATCTCGAGGGCGTTGCTCGACACGAAGCGAGTCTCGTAGGGTTCTACATGGATGTTTGGATTGATGTCCCGAAGGCGGTCACGCGCGGAGTCGAGCTTCGAGCTTCCAACGGCGCCCGAGCCATGGAGAATCTGCCGCTGCAGGTTTGAGAGATCGACGGCGTCGAAGTCGACGACTCCAAGGGTGCCAACGCCGGCAGCCGCGAGGTAAAGGGCGACGGGCGAGCCCAGTCCTCCTGCACCTACCAGGAGCACACGCGATTCCTTGAGCCTGCGCTGCCCGTCAGCTCCGACCTGGGGGAGCAGAATGTGGCGGCTGTAGCGAACGAGCTCCTCGCGAGTCAGTTCCGTTTTCTCTCGGCCCCGTTCGTTATTCACGTCGTGATATATTGCGCGGTGAGTTCATGAGTTCATCACAAGGACGCTAACCACTGTCACTTCATCCAGCAACGCTTCTACCGCCAGCGCGGACCGGTTGATGCTTTTTAGACGCTTTTACGACGAGAATCTGGCGCAGGCGAGCTACCTGATCGCTTGCGAGAAGACGCGCGAAGCAATCGTCGTCGACCCCAATTCCGATGTCGCCCAATACACACGCGCGGCAGGAGCCGATCGCGTTCGAATTGCCCATGTGACCGAGACTCACATACACGCTGACTTCGTTTCCGGAGTTGGCGCACTGGCGGACGCAGCCGGGGCTACTCTCCACCTTTCCGGCGAAGCCGGTGGAGAGTGGGGTTACGCCGCGAGTCTACTCAAGCGCGCCGACGTTTTACGTAACGGTTCCACCATCGAGGTCGGCCGCGTGCAGTTGCGAGTCCGGCATACCCCGGGGCATACACCGGAGCATCTGACTTTCCTGGTCTCTGATCTTGAGCGCGGCGCTGACCCTGTCGGTGCGGTAACGGGAGATTTTGTTTTTGTCGGGGACGTGGGCCGTCCCGACCTGCTCGAGCGCGCTGCGGGTGTGAAGGGAAGCATGGAGACTGCGGCAAGGGATCTGTTCGCCTCAATCAGAGCATTCAAAGCGGAGCCAGACTATTTGCAGATCTGGCCCGGTCACGGCGCGGGCTCGGCCTGCGGAAAGTCTCTCGGCTCCATGCCGCAGTCAACGCTCGGCTATGAGAATCTTTTCAACTGGGCGTTCCGAGAGATGAGCGAGGAGCAATTCGTGGAAAAAGTCCTCGAAGATCAGCCAATTCCGCCGCGCTACTTCGCCGTCATGAAACGCATAAACCGAAGTGGCGTTGAAATCGCGAAAAGTGTGGAGCCAAAGTATCTGGATCATTCGGAGCTCGAAGCAGCGCTCAGCGAGCATGCGACAGTGATCGACACGCGCCCGGCGGAGAAGTTCGCGGCAGGACATGTACCGGGCACGCTCAATATTCCGCTCGGCAAGTCTTTCCTGAACTGGAGCGGAGCGCTCGTGCCGGAGGACCGCGACTTCTACATCATAACTGAAGCCGAGAGCGACGATGCAGTGAAGCTTATCCTCAGCGACCTGCGCAAAGTCGGCCTAACTCGGGTCCGCGGAACCTTTCGCGCAGGCGTTCTGCACGAGTCGAAGTCACGACACGGCGAGCTGGAGAAAGTGCCGCAGCTCGATGCGCCAGGCCTGCAAGCTCTCGTCGCGAGCAGTGACGTTCAGGTGGTGGATGTCCGCAGCCCCGAAGAATGGAGCAGAGGGCATTTACCCGGAGCGGTTCACATTCCGCTCGCACTCCTTCCCGATCGATTCGCTGACCTTGATGCCTCCGCTCCGATCGTGCTGCACTGCAAGGGGGGCAACAGATCATCGATCGGCGCCAGCTTTCTGCAGTCCCAGGGGTTGACCAACATCTCGACTCTCGCCGGTGGATACGATGCCTGGGTCGCTCAAGGGCTCGAAGTCGAATCTGCGAAGCGGACAGCATCGCCCGCCACGAGCCAAAGAAGTTAGAGGCATACGGCCAGGCCAATGAGTCATCCCGTTTTTGTGCCGGCTCCGTTGGGCCGCCGTCGCGCAAAGGAGCCGGCAAGCTGGAGGGAACGGCTGGAAGCATTGCGCTACGTTCCCGCGCTTTTCCGCTTGATCTGGCGCACTCATCGTGGCTACACAGCCGCGATTGTTGTCTTGCGAGTCGTGCGGTCGGTCATACCGGTCGCGACCTTCTGGGTTGGAAAGCTGATTCTCGACTCAGTGATCGCGGCGAAGGCAGGCACGGGCTCGCTCTCGCATGTCTGGCGCTATCTGGCGCTCGAGCTCGCTATCGTGCTGTCGGGAGAAATCCTGGCTCGAGCGTCGTCGCTGATCGAGAGTCTGCTGGGAGATCTTTTCTCCAATGCGATGAGCGTCCAGCTGATGGAACACGCCGCCAGGCTCGATCTCGCTCAGTTCGAGGATCCGGAGTTTTACGACCATCTCGAGCGGGCGCGGCGTCAGACGGTGGGACGGATCGCACTACTAAGTCTGCTGCTTTCGATGTCGCAGGATGCGCTCACGCTGCTGACCCTGGCGGGCGCACTGATCGCGTACAGTCCCTGGCTTCTGCTGCTGCTCGCAATCGCGGTCATTCCCAGTTTTCTTGGCGAAACTCACTTCGCATCACTGGGATACTCACTGCTTTTTCGCTGGACGCCCGAGCGCAGGCAGCTCGATTACCTGCGCTACGTTGGCGCGAGCGACAAGACGGCGAAAGAGGTCCAGATGTTCGGCCTCGCACCGTGGCTAACGGATCGCTACCGCGATCTCTCTCAAAAGTTCTACGAGGAGAATCGAAGCCTCTCCTTGCGGCGCGGACTGGTGAGCGCACTCCTATCGATACTCGGTACGATTGGATACTACACGGCCTACGTTGTCATCCTGATCCGCGCCGTGAAAGGCGAGATCACGATCGGCACTCTGACCTTTCTCGCAGCGTCATTCGGCCGTGGGCGCGACGTCATCCAGAATATTCTGCTCTCGGCGAGCAACGTGTACGAGCAGGCGCTGTATCTCCGTGACCTGTTCGTATTTCTCGACATGCGACCGACCATCGAGTCGCCGCCGAATGCGAGACCCGTTCCTGCAACGATCAAAGCAGGATTCGTGTTCGAGAACGTTGGATTCAGATATCCAGGCAGCGACCGATGGGCGGTTCGTAGTGTCAATCTCGTACTGGGACCGGGAGAGCGGGTAGCACTTGTTGGCGAAAATGGCGCGGGCAAGACGACCCTAACCAAGCTGATGGCGCGGCTCTACGATCCGACCGAAGGGAGAATCACGCTCGATGGTGTCGATCTCAAGGAATACGATCTCGCGACTCTGAGACGCGCGATTGGCGTCATCTTCCAGGATTT
>QHVA01000201.1 GCA_003223425.1 Gemmatimonadota bacterium | reverse complement strand
TACCGGAGTTTTTCAATGACCAAAGCCGACCTCGTCGAGCGTGTCACGGCCCAAATCTCACGCACCGCCGGGCCGATGATTTCGAAGAAAGATTGCGCTCGTGTCGTGGACGCGTTTCTCGAGGCGATCAAGGAATCACTCCAGAGTCAGGAGAACATCGAAGTCCGCGGCTTCGGGACGTTCAAGATCCGAAATCGCAAGACACGCATGGCGCGTAATCCGCGCACCGGCTCTCCTGTTGAGGTTTCAGCGCGTCCGGTTCCCGTCTTCAAGCCCTCGAAGGAGTTGCGAGCTCTCGTTGCCGGCGTGGACATGTCGCAGATGTCGGAAGCATAAGGAGTTAGCTAGACCCCACAAGGAAGGCGCACGTGTCGCTAGTGACGGTGCAGCTGTTCGCCTCATACGCCGAGAGCCTCGGCCGACCTACAATCACAATCCCTCTGGAAGCGGGAGGCACCGTCAGAGATCTGGTCGAGAACATTCGATCTCTGCCTGGCGCGTACGTGCTTCCCGAATCTCCGCGAGTAGCTATCAACCGCCGATTTGCATCCCCTGATCAGCTCGTCGATTCGCGAGACGAGGTCGCCCTTATCCCGCCCGTTTCCGGCGGATGAGACGCGTAGCCATCGTCAGCAGGGAAATTACCCCCGCCGCCTTGATCGCCGAGGTGCAATCGGCGGAATTCGGGGCGATTTCTCTCTTCGTCGGAACCGTGCGCGACACCAACGACGGACGCAGCGTTGCCGCGATTGATTATTCTGCGTACACCGAGATGGCAGAGTCTGAGCTCGAGAAGATCATCGCTGAGGCTGAAGATCGATTCGGCGTCGCGGCGCTGGTCGTCGAGCATCGTGTCGGCGCGCTCGCTCTCGGAGATGTAAGTGTCGCAATCGCTGCGGCGCACGCTCACCGCGGTCCGGCTCTCGACGCTACGCGCTTTGTCATCGAAGAAATCAAGACGCGCGTCCCGATCTGGAAGCTCGAGCACTACATCGACGGTGGGCGCGAGTGGGTGGACCCGTCCCAAGGGAGAGGGGTCATCAGCGCGTGAGTATCACGCTGTGCGACAGCTACGGGCGAAGGATCGAGTACCTGCGAATCTCCGTCACCGACCGGTGCAATTTCCGCTGTCTCTATTGCATGCCGGTCGCTGGACTCCAGTGGCTGCCAAAATCCGACATTCTTTCATATGAGGAGATCGCGCAAATTGTGAGAGAGTTGGCGCCGTTAGGCCTGCGCCGGCTGCGAATCACGGGAGGGGAGCCGACGCTCCGACCGGAGCTGGACCTGCTGATCGGAATGCTTAGCTCTATTCCTGGAATCGAGGACATATCGCTATCCACCAACGGCGTTCGCTTGCCGGAGCTTGCGGATTCGCTCAAAGCTGCGGGACTCGACCGCGTGAACATGAGCGCCGATTCACTTCGTCCAGATCGCATCAGATCCATCTCGCGGCGCAATCTCGACTTCGATCCCATCGCTGCAGCGACAGCGGCCGAGAATGCGGGACTCTCGCCGATCAAGATCAACGTAGTTGTGATGCGCGGCATCAACGACGATGAGATCTCTGACTTCGCCCGACTGACGGTCGACCACCAATGGCACGTGAGATTCATTGAGCTGATGCCTGTCGGGGACATGCGCGAGCTGACCTGGGAGCATATCGTTCCGGGCGGGGAGATTTTGCAGCAGCTCGAAATGGTGGCCCCCTGCGAGCCAGCCCTCGGGCCCTCTCGGGGAAACGGACCAGCACGATATTTTCGGTTCAGCGGGGCGCGTGGAATGGTTGGGCTGATCACTCCGATGTCGCACACCTACTGCGATACCTGCAATCGCGTCAGACTCACAGCCGACGGGCGCCTGCGCACTTGTTTGTTCGGTGAGGACGAGGTGGATCTTCGCACTCCACTTCGCGAAGGACTTCCACTCGAGCCATTTTTTCGCAGGGCGCTATCTACGAAGCCGAAAGAGCATCATCTGCTTCAGATGCAGATCGGTGGGCTTCGCGCGCTGTCGCAGGTTGGAGGCTGAGTCCGATTGCTCGTCGTGCGCGCGTCGGATAACTTTCGCGCACAACTCTCCAGGACTCCAACGAGATAATGGTCAACAAGATAACGGTGGTCGGCGCTGGCAATGTCGGTGCGACCACCGCGCAGCGCATAGCCGAAAAAGAGCTCGCCCGCACCGTCGTGATGGTAGACGTGATGGAAGGGATTCCCGAGGGCAAGGGGCTCGATCAATGGCAGTCTGCTCCTATCGAAGGATTTGACGCGCGCGTCATCGGCACGAACGGCTACGAAGAGGCTCACGACTCGGACATCGTGGTGATTACTGCAGGAATCGCCCGCAAACCTGGGATGTCGCGCGATGATCTGCTCAACACCAACGCCGGCATCGTCAAGCAGGTTTCCGAGCAGATCAAATCGACTTCGCCGCACGCGATCCTGATCGTCGTCTCGAATCCGCTCGACGTCATGTGTTACGTAGCCATGAAGGTCACTGGATTTCCACGCCAGCGTATTCTCGGCATGGCTGGTGTCCTGGACACGGCCCGCTATCGCGCTTTCCTCGCCGAAGCGCTCGACGTTTCAGTGCGCGACATTCAGGCGATGGTGCTCGGCGGACACGGGGACACAATGGTGCCACTGATTTCGTACACCTCAGTGAGCGGAATTCCGATTACGCAGCTGATGACACAAGCAAAGCTCAACGCGATCGTTGAGCGCACCCGCGGTGGGGGGGCGGAGATCGTGAAGCATCTCAAGACCGGCTCGGCGTATTACGCGCCATCGTCGGCAGCAGTTCAGATGTGCGAGTCCATCGTTCTCGATCAAAAGCGCATTTTGCCCTGCGCGGCCTGGCTAGAGGGCGAATACGGGATGTCAGGTCTGTTCCTCGGCGTGCCCTGCAAGCTCGGCCGAAGCGGCCTGGAGAAAATCATCGAAGTGGAGCTCACCCGAGAGGAGCGCGATGCCCTGGCGAAAAGCGCGGACGCTGTCCGCGAGCCAATGGGCGCGGTAAAGCTGTAGCACGCTGATGGGCGGCCTTCGTGGCTTTTATGCCTCCGCGGTCGGCAAGAAAGTCGTCATGGGAGTTACCGGGCTCATAGGAATCGGCTTCGTTATTCTCCACTCGCTCGGTAATCTGCTGGTCTTCC
>QHVA01000065.1 GCA_003223425.1 Gemmatimonadota bacterium | reverse complement strand
CCGAGCAGGCGGCGATCGTGAGCTCGCCACGCATCTTCAATGACCTGACGGCGCCAGCGAGACACGGCGAGTCGCCGGGGGATGTCGCCGAGGCGAGAAGAACGGCGGCCGCCGCGCGTGCGAAAGGTGCGTACACTGCGGAAATCTTTGGCGCGGAACGAGTACTTCCCCCGCAATTCATCAACCCAATGTTGGACAGCATCGTCAAGGCTCGTGGGGGAACCGGCGCACCGACGGCGGCCGACAGCGCGGCGCTTCGCACGGCTCTCCCAGGAATCATCGCGAAGATGATTGGTGAGCAAGCCGGGCCCGGCCCGCGTCCCGGCCCGACGCAGTGTCACGACATCACTGCGTATCCGGCAATTGGATTGGCTGGTGGTGCCTGCGAGGGATACGGATTCCTCCTCGACATCCGCGACCCCGCGCACCCCGTTCGTATCGCCGCCGTATCCGATTCCAATTTCTCGTATTGGCACTCGGCCACGTTCAACAACTCCGGAACGAAGGTGCTCTTCTCGGATGAATGGGGCGGCGGTGGCCAGCCGAAATGCCGGAGAACTGACAGACGCGAGTGGGGCGCTGACGCGATCTTCACGCTAGTCAACGCAACCGGCGGTCCGCTGCTTGTACGCGACGGAGTCGTTCAACCGGTGAACCCCGCGACTGAGAGTATGCAGTTCCAGGGCTATTACAAACTGCCCGCTCCGCAGACGGCACAAGAGAACTGCGTTGCCCACAACGGATCGCTGATTCCAATTCCTGGACGCGACGTAATGGTGCAGGCGTGGTACCAGGGCGGCATTTCTGTCTTTGACTGGACCGATCCAAGGCACCCGAGAGAAATCGCTTTCTTCGATCGCGGTCCGGTGGACTCGGCGAGGATGGCAATGGGTGGCTCGTGGTCCGCGTACTGGTACAACGGCAACATCGTGAGCTCCGAGATTGCGCGTGGCCTGGACATCTTCGAGCTGGTGCCGAGCCAGTATCTCACTCAGAACGAGATCGACGCGGCGAAGACAGTGCACTTCGACTACTTCAACACTCAGGGCCAGCCACAGTTCGTGTGGCCGCCGAGCTTCGCGTTGGCGCGCGCGTACGCCGATCAGCTGGAGAGGTCGAAGGGACTGAGCGCTACGAGATTGTCGGCGGTGCGTCAGGCGCTCGCGAGCGCCGAGAGCGCGTCGGGCAGTCAAAAGCGAGATGCGCTGACCGCTCTTGCGGCGCAGCTCGACACGGATGCACGCGCGTCGAGTGACGCCGGCAAGGTACAGACACTGGCCAAAGCAGTAAGAGATCTGGCCGCAGTAACTTCGTGAACCATTCAAGCGACGCCAATGAGGTGATTCTTCTCACCTCATTGGCGTGCGTTTCCCATCATTCGTAGAGGACTCAACTATGCGACGGATTTACTCTTTTCTGTTGCCAATCGCCGCTCTCGGCTCGCTCGCCTGTAGCACAAAGGCTCAGAACGAGTCGCGAGACACGACCAAAATGCGTGGCGAGTCCGCACGCGCAGTCGCGGGCGGGGGAATCTCTGTCGCGGGTTGGAAAGGACAGATCGATGCTAGCGAAGCGAGTCGCGGCCAAGCTTTGACGAATTCAAAACTCGACAAGGCAGGTGACGCGCTGCACGTAACGACTGGTCCCGCCGTCGCCTATTGGAATCCATCGAACACCGCTAGCGGCAACTACACGGTGAAGGCGAGTTTCACCGAGCCCAAGTACATGAACCTGAACGATCATCCGCATCCGTATGGCGTCTTTATTGGCGGCAATGACATGGGTACTCCCAATCAGACCTACCTGTATTGCGCCGCATACGGTAACGGAACCTTCATCATGCGCGGATTTGGACCGCAGCCATTCCAGATGAACGGCCGTCGCGGCGAAGACAACAAGGCGGTAAACAAGGCAGCGGCAGCAGGATCGCCGGTGACCCAGCAGATCGCGCTGTCAGTCAATGGCGACAACGTGCAGTGCGCGATCAATGGAACCGTGGTCGCCACCTACAAAAAATCCGATGTCGTCGGTCCCGGAAAACTGAAATCGACCGACGGCGTTTACGGAATCCGGTTCGCGCACAATACCGAGGGATTGGTGACGGGCCTGACAGTCACAAAACCGTAGAGCTGGCGACAAAACTTTTACGCGGTGAGGGCTGTGCACTTCGGCACGGCGCTCACCGCGTTTACTTTCAGAAAATGCCAGCGATAAGAGTCGCAGCGCTGCCCTCGCGCCTGGTCAACCTGGTTGAAGACCTTCGGCGCAAAGAGGACCGCCTCGCCCTTCTCCTCAGCCTCGTCATCGGCGCGCTCGTCGGGCTGGTCGTCGTCGCGTTCATACTTCTCACCGGGCGACTCGCCGCGCTCATCTATCCTGCCGGCGGCGCTGGTTGGCGACGAGTGCTCACACCGACACTCGGCGCGCTTCTCAGCGGATATCTGCTCTTCAAGTATTTCCCACTCGCGCGCGGCAGCGGGATTCCACAGACGCGTGCCGCGCTTTTCATTCACGACGGTCGCATCTCGCTGCGATCCGTCGTTGGCAAGTTCATCTGCTGCGGCATTTCGCTCGCCAGCGGAATCCCGCTCGGACGTGAAGGACCCGCGGTCTACATCGGCTCGGGACTCGCATCGGCAATCGCGCAACGACTCGGATTGACCCGAGTACAAGTCAGGTCGCTGATTCCCGTCGGCGGAGCGGCCGCGCTGTCCGCTGCGTTCAACACTCCAATCGCAGCGATACTCTTCTCACTCGAGGAGATCATCGGCGATCTGCACGCACCCGTGCTCGGGTCGGTCGTGATCGCGTCCGCCACGGCCTGGATGGTGTTGCACCGCGTGCTCGGCGACTCTCCCCTCTTTCACGTCGCGCCGTATCACCTCGTCAGCGCAGGGGAGCTCGGCGTGTATGTCGTGCTCGGCATCGTTGGCGGACTGACTTCGGTTGCGTTCGTCAAGCTGCTGCTCTGGCTGCGCGCGCAATTCGCGAGAATGCCTCGGGCGTCCCTCTGGATTCAGCCGGTCGCCGGCGGTCTCACTGTCGGCATCCTCGGCTTTTTCGTGCCGCAGGTGCTGGGCGTCGGATACGATCAGGTGGAGAGAGTTCTCAACGGCGACGTGATCCTCAAGGTTGTCGTCGTCCTCGCTGTGCTCAAGATCATCGCCACGTCGGTCGCGTACGCTTCGGGGAACGCCGGCGGAATATTTGGACCAAGTTTGTTCATTGGCTCGATGATCGGCGCAACGGTTGGAGCGGTGGCGCACCTTGTCTTCCCCGCTTCAACGGCGGGGCCTGGCGCGTACGCATTAGTCGGGATGGGGGCGGCGTTCGCCGGAATCGTCAGGACACCGCTCACCTCCGTGATCATGATCTTCGAGTTGACCCGCGACTACACCATAATCGTGCCACTGATGATCTCGAATCTCATCGCGTTCTACATCTCGCAGAAGCTGCAGAAAGTGCCGATCTACGAGGCACTCGCGCATCAGGATGGACTTCATCTCCCAACTCGTGTCGGCGCACAGCTGGGTGTGCAACGAGTCAGCAGCGCGATTCGGGAAGCGCCACCGTCGTTCAGTCCAGACACGACTATCGGCGAGGCTGCTGAACGCGTAAAGGACAGCAGCCTCGAATCCTGGCCCGTGGCCGACGAACTGGGCCTTGTTGGGATGGTGCGCACTCGCCATATCGAGTCGGCGATGAAAAAAGGACGAGACGACATGACGATAGCGCGCCTGATGCAGGTCGCACGCAAATCCGACGGCGCGAGGTACAGGGAATTGCCGCATGTGCACAACGATCAGCCGCTAAGTCGAGCGTTGGCGCGAATGGGTGATACCGGTCATAACGTTCTGCCAGTTGTCAGCCGCGCGAACGCGCGCATCATGCTCGGCGTCGTGACGCTCACGGATATTCTCAAGGCCTACGGCGTCGAGCGCGCAGAGGAGCTCGACTACACGGATCATCCCGATCTATGAAGACGCCTGTAATTCCGGCACCGCCGACGCCAGCAGCGAGCATCTCGGAATTCATTGCAACGTTTGCAGTCATTCTCGCTGCTGTGGTCGGGCTGGTGCTGTTCGACACCGCTCTGGCGAGGATCGACAGTCGAGAGCGCAAGGTCTCCGCCGCTCGCGAGTTCGCCGCGGGCGAGCAGCTAGTCGCAGAAGGGAAAAATGATCAGGCGATTGAACATCTCCGTAGTGCGTCGACGCTCGATGGTGAGAATACGAGGTACGCTACCGCGCTCGCCGACGCGGTCCTTGCCGATGGCCGGCCGAAAGACGCTGAGCTACTGCTCGTGCCACTGTTGGAGCGAAATGGGACTGACGGCGCCGCGAACCTTACTATGGCGCGAGTTCTCGTCAAAGAGGGAAAGATCGCAGAAGCGAAATCTTATTATCATCGCGCGATCTATGAGTTGTGGCCGCGCGGAGCCGAGGATAACCGGACCACCGCTCGCTTCGAGCTGATCGATCTACTGGCGAGCACCGATGCCAGGCAGGAGCTGCTGGCGGAGCTGCTTCCGATTCAGGATGATTCAACGAACAGTCTCGCTCAGCGCAAGAGAATCGCGCATCTGTTCGTGGTCGCCGGCTCACCGTCGCGCGCCGTTACGATTTTTCGAGATGTCCTGCGCCACGATGCTAAGGATGCAGACGCTTACATCGGGTTGGCGGAGGCGGCCCTCTCGCTTGGAGATTTCGCAACGGCCAAGGCGGATCTTGTAGCGGCGCAGAAGCTCTCGCCTCAGGACAGCAGCAGCATCCAGGCGCGCATCAGTGTCACGGACAGTGTAATTGCACTCGACCCAACGCAACGCGGACTCTCGCTGGGGGAGCAGTACAGGCGGAGCAGATATCTGGTTCAGCTGACGCTAGCCTCAGTGCGAAAGTGTCTTGGCACTCAAGCGCCGGACGTGGCCGCCGCGTTGAACTCGGCTGGTGCGAGTCTGGTTGCTTCAGCGGCGGCGGCGAGTCAATCGCAGTCGATCGATCAAACGCTGCTGCTGGCGGAGCAGCTGTGGGCTCTCCGGCGGGGGAGGTGCGCAGCCGAGCGGCCGGACGGCGCACTCGCACTGGTGCAGAACAGGATCACCCAGTGAGAAGGCGACACTTGGAATCCCTGTCGCTGCGTATAGACGTTCAATGCAGAAGCGGGGTGCGGCGAGCGTTTGAGCCTTTCAGCTCAGAGCGTTTTACCAAGCTCCTAGCTTCGAGGCTGCAACGCTTATCACTCCCTGCTTCTGTTTTGTAGATGCCAATCAGGCGAGTTCCGCCTTCAGGCAGTCTTCTTCAAACGTCATGCTCGCGCTCCCCCAATATTCACCGCGATGTTGCGCCACCGCCCCTGATTGAATCGGAGGACGCTCAGCACACAACGCGTCGCGTGGCCGACCAGAATCGCGATCCAGATATCGATTGGATCAAGCGTGCTGGTGCGCTGGATGACGAAGCAGATCCCAAGCGGGACGATGATCTGCGACACGATCGAGATGTACAACGGGCTCTTGGTGTCGCCCGTTCCCTGTAGTCCGCCGGTGTACGTCAGCGCCGTCGCGATCAGAAGTCCTGAAACACTGAGCACGCGGAGAAGTTGCACTCCGATGCTTACGACGACCGGATCGTGCATCCCGAAGATTGCAAGCAGCTGCCGCGGCAAAAAGAGGAAAAGCGCTCCGACGATTGCCGCGCTCGACAATCCGATGCGGGCGGCGACGTGGACCGCGGCGGCGGAGCGATCGGGTTGGCCGGCGCCAAGGTTCTGACCGGCGATCGCAGCCGACGCGCCCATGAGTCCAACCGATGTCCAGGTGATCAACGAGAAGAGCTGCGTATAACACACCGCGAACGCCGCCTGCGCAGCCGCACTTTGCGCCAGCGATCCGATGAATGACAGCATGAAGACGCCGCCGATGTTCATCGCAATGCCCTGGAATCCGGTCGGCAGTCCGAAGCGGAAGAGAGCGCGGATGATCTCCCAGTCGGGACCCCAGCCGCGTCCGCGCGGGAATGAGACGACCCATCCGCCATTCCACAGCTTCCACAGCGAATAGATCGCGAGCAGCCCCGACGCGGTGCACGTGCCCATCGCCGCACCTTTTGTCCCGAATGCGGGAATCGGCCCAAGACCGCGGATGAGGATCACGTTCAGCACGACGTTGAGCACTGTGAGGCTGATGCCGAGTATCATCGGCGTTCGTGCGTCGCCAGCGGATCGCAGCGCACCACCGAGCATGAAGAAGATGAGCATGCCGCTGCTGAACACGAACATCGTCCGCAGGAACGGGAGCGCTTCGGCTTTTACTGCTGGCGCAGCGTTGACGAAATCGAGCAGCGCCGGCGATGCGAAGTAGCCGATGGGCGCCATCACGAAGAGTGAGATGCCGATCGCCGTCACGAACGCCTGATAAACGGTTCGATCGACTTTGTCGTGATCGCCGGCACCAGCGAAGCGCGCGACAAGAACGCTCATTCCAGAGAAGAGCGAGGAAATGAAAATCACGACGATGAGAAAGATTTGAGAGCTGACACCGATCGCGGCGTTGGCCCTGTACCCAATCAGATTCCCGACCAGCGCCTGATCAACCATGCCCTGGAACCCGCCAATGATGTTCGTGAGCATCGTAGGCCAGGCCAGCTTCCACACCGATGGAAGCAGCGGACCCTCGATGATCGAACGGTCGTAGCGACGTCGCTGGGGCTTGCCCGCGACGGTTGCGGACGGCGCTGCCGGAGCGGCGGGGACGGGCGCGGTTACATCAGTCAATACGAGTTACCGCCTTTCGACCCGCGATGATCGCGTCGACGCTCCATGGCCCCGCACCAGCGAGCATGAAGTACAGGAAGAGGAAACAGTAGAGAATGGCCGAGGTGCCCCAGTTGGCCGTTGGCCAGAAGGACATCGGGAAGCTAACCTGGAAATAGGCAACGGCCATTTCGCCAGCCAGCACGAAGGCGATCGGCCGGGTCAGAAATCCCAGAGTGAATGCTGCCCCGAGGTACGTCTCCAGTATGCCGGCGAGATGAAACTCCCACATCGGCGGCACTACTGGCATCGCAGGCACCTGGGCCGGAAACGGCGGAAAGCCGAATAGTTTCATCGTTCCTGTCACGACAAATACAAGTCCCGCCACGATTCGCACGATGCTCAACATCCTGCCGGTCCACGGCGATCGTGATGGCTCGAATATCGACATGTGTCTGCCTATTCAGTTAAGGTTGGAAGAGGATCAGCAGCGCTTACAGTCATTACTTCGCCCTCGGCAACGGCGCGTCGAGAAAAGGTCGCACCATTGACAAGAGCCAATCGGTTTTGGTGATGAGCGTGACGTGCGTCGTACCTGGGAGCACCGCGAGCTGCGATCGCGGAAGACCTACCAGATCGCCGGGCATGCCACCGCCAAGCAATCGGAACATTTGCACGACGTGCTCGGGGCGAACCACATCGGCGTCACCCACAATGAGCAACGTCGGTACCTTGATCGATCGAAGCTGATCATCCGAGAGCCCGCGCCAGTTCACGTCGAGGTCCTTGATCTTGGTGACAAGCTTTGGCCAGTCGCCGGGATGTGGAGCAATTCGCAGGTAGGCCTTAGCCACGGCGTTCCAGCAAAGTCCTCCGGCTTCATTTTCTTCTCGCCTTCCATGAGCTCTGGATAGAAGCCCGCCACGTTGTATGACGCTCCTCCCGCGAAGACGAGCTTTCTCACCAGTTCGGGATGTCGAACCGCGAGGTAGGTACCTATCGCGCCGCCCATGCTGTAGCCGAAGAAATCAGCCTTCGTGATCCTCAGCTGCCGTAACAGTTCCGCGACGTCGTCCGCCATCTGCTCGTAAGTAAGCGGACGATCGATGTCCGGCGTGTGGCCGTGACCCTGCTGCTCGATCGCGATCACCTGCCGGTTCCTGGAGAGAGTAGGCAGCATCTTCCCGAAATCGGTCTGGATATTCGAGAACGCTCCGTGCAGCAGGATGAGCGGAATGCCACCCGTGCCCTGAACCAGGTAATACATGTTGAGGCCGTTCACGAAAGCGTGACGGCCACCGACTCTTCTGCTGGCCTGCTGCGAAGTCGCGCCCGACGCAAAGACGAACATCGCGATGATTGCGAGCAGTGCCCCTGTCACTCGAGCGGATTTTCTCGTTGTCGTCTTCATTCTGTCACCTCCGCTTCCTCAACGTCGCAAAGGAATCAGCGCGCGCACAGCGTCGTCGCGCAGGTAAAGTCCTCCCCAGATAAGAAGCGCGACGTATATCGGGAAAAGAGCCGTGCTGAAGAGCGGTGCACCAACCCGGACCTGCGTGGCAACCGCCCCGCCGAGATAGCCCGTGAGGAGAATCGCTCCGAACACCGCAGTGCGCGGAATCAGGTACAGGATGACGCAAACAATCTCGATAACCCCTAGTGTCACCGAGACACCAAGTGGATATCCCAGCTGGGCAAATGCTTCAACGACGGGCGTGATCTTCAGCACATGGATCACGCCGTCGAAAAGCAGGAACAGCGCCCCCAAAGCGCTGAGAACTCGTCCCGCCCAGAGTGATCTGTTCGCGGTTGCTAGTGGCGGAGTAGTGGAAGCCATTGGTCTTCCTCAGATGTCGTTAGTGTTGGCTCGCGCGCGACCGAGCAGGAAATCGCGCTCGCGCAGATTTCGTGTGAGCGATGCCGCGCGCTCGAATTCGACGCGCGCCTCGTCAAACCGTTCGAGCTTCTCGAGTAGATCGGCTCGCGCCGCGGGCAGCAAATGGTAGCTCCTGAGCGCCGGTTCCGATCTCAACGCATCGACGAGCTCGAGCCCTTCCGCCGGTCCGTACGCCATTGCTACCGCGACGGCCCGATTCAGCTCGACGATCGGCGACGGTGCGACTTCCGCCAACGCATCATAGAGCGAGGTGATACGCCTCCAATCGGTCTCGTCGGCAGTGCGCGCTCGCGCGTGACACGCGACGATCGCCGCTTGCAGCGCGTAAGCGCCATTGGCTCCCTTAAGTTTCTCGGCCCGCTCGAGGGCGGCGAGCCCGCGACGAATGAGTAGATGATCCCATCGTCCCCGATCCTGATCGAGCAAGAGTATCGGCTCTCCGGACGGTCCGACACGCGCGCGCAAACGCGACGCCTGAATCTCCATCAGCGCCACCAGACCATGCACTTCCGGTTCTTCAGGATCGAGCTCGGCCAGAATGCGACCAAGGCGAAGCGCGTCCTCGCAAAGCGCCGGCCTCACGATATCGTCACCTGCAGTGGCCGAATAGCCCTCGTTGAAGACCAGATAAATGACTTCGAGTACCGACGACAATCGCGCGGAAAGTTCGGCGCCGCGCGGGACCTCGAACGGTACGTGCGCGTCAGCGAGTGTCCGCTTCGCGCGGACGATACGCTGCGCGATCGTCGGCTCGGGAACGAGAAAAGCGCGTGCGATCTCGTCAGTCGTCAGGCCGCCGAGGAGACGAAGGGTGAGCGCAGTGCGCGCTTCGCGAGACAGAATCGGGTGACAGGACATGAAGATCAGGCGGAGCACGTCGTCGCCAATGTCGTCGTCGAGCGCGGCGTCGAGCTCCGACACGGCAGTCTCCTGTCGTTCCCGTAGCTCGGGCACGAGCTCCTCGTGCTTTCGCTCGATGCGCTCGCTTCTGCGAAAAATGTCGATCGCCCGATGTTTGGCGGTTGCCATGAGCCAGGCGCCCGGATTGTCCGGTACGCCCGACTCCGGCCACCGCTCGAGCGCCGCAACGAGAGCGTCCTGTGCCAGGTCTTCAGCGAGACCGACATCGCGAACGATGCGCGTAAGACCGGCAATCAATTTCGCCGACTCGATTCGCCAGACTGCATCGATCGCGCGATGGGTGTCGGAGGCAGTCACTGCCTCCAATCACACCATCTTCATCCTCTCGTGCAAGTGGCCGGCGCCATCGTTACGCCTTTGCGGTGGGCGGAGCGTCCGTCTCCCTGCCCGGCTTATATAGCATCATGTATCGCACAGTTTCTCCTCTAACGCTTCGCGTTGGCTGCCGCCCGCTTCCCGACTTCTTTCTCCTGCTTCCTCAGCTCTGGCGTGAGGTTCTCGCCAAAGTCCTCCGTCTCGAATACCTGGCGAATCTCGACTTCACCCTCCTGGAACGGAGCGCGCTTTAGCCACTCGATCGCTTCATCCATGGACTTCACCTGCCACAGCCAGAAGCCAGCAACGAGCTCCTTGGTCTCCGCGAAAGGCCCATCGATCACGGTCCGCTTCTTCGGCCCCTCGAATCTTACGCGCGCTCCTTTCGCGCTCGCCTGAAGTCCCTCGCCCGCGAGCATTACACCGGCCTTCGCCAGCTCTTCGTTGAACTTGCCCATTTCGGTGAGGATCTTCTGGTCCGGAAGCACGCCGGCTTCTGAATCCTTGTTGGCCTTCACCACCACCATGACTCGCATTGTCGTATCTCCTGTCCCTGTCGTTTTCGTTTTTGCGGGGCCCGATTCAAATCGGCTGAATCCGCTCTCTATTGACACGACGAACGGGGCGACGTGAAATCGACGCGTCGCCCCGTTCTTTGATGGAAGCCGCTAAACTCGTTTGCCAACAATCACTTACTTCACCACAAGCTGTTATTGGCTCACGAGAGCGAGGATGTTGCCGTCCGGATCCTTGAACCAGGCGGCTTTGATTTTCCCGGCGATGTGCACGTCACCTTTCCTTGTCATGCCCGGCATGTCATAGTGCTCGAAGGTGACTCCCTTTCCCTTTAGCTCCTTGACCGTCGCTTCCGTATCGCGCACGGTCCACGTCACAGCCGTCGCCTTGTTCGTGCCGGCGAATTCCGATCTGTAAACGAGAACAGGCGAGTTCCCGCTCTTGTAGTTCAGAACTTCGGCGTCCCCGCCCCGCGCGGGGTCCGGCTTCAGGCCGAGTGTGCCCTCGTAGAATTTTTTTGCTGCCTTGAGATCCTTTACCGCAATCGTCGCGATGGCGTCGTTATCTCCGAGCATGGCTCTCTCCTTTGACTTTCTTCAGATAGTCCACCAGACGATCGAAGCTCTCGTTCCAGCCGCCCTCGTGTCCTTCGCGCTCGCCATCTGACTTGAACCCGGTCTGGCGGAACGTCATCTCGGTTTTGTTTCCGCGCGACGCGAACGAGAAGGTGACAAGCATCTCGTGCTGCGGCTCTGAATCCCAGATAAACGTGAAGGTGACCCGTTTCTTCGGAACGACCTCGCGATAGACGCCGTGCTGCCAGTACTCCTTGCCGTCTGGTGCGATCATCAGTGAGCGCCATTTTCCGCCTGGTCGCGCGTCCAGCTCGACGACTGGTACAGTGAAATCCTTCGGACCCCACCACTGCTTGGCGTGCTCGGGATCCGCCCAGACCTCCCAGACGAGGTCGAGCGGGGCGTCGAGAGTGCGCTTGATCACGAGCTCACGCTCGGTAGTTGCTTTCTTTTTATTTGCTGCGCTTGCTGCGGGCATGTTTGCTCTCCTTACTTTGAAGCTGGCGTAAATAGTTATCGAGTCGATCGAACCGTTCCTCCCACAGGCCTCGATAGCGTTCGACCCAATCGGATACTTCCTTGAGTGGCGCCGCCTCCAGCCGCGCCGGCCGCAATTGCGCCTCACGACCCCGCGAGATGAGTCCAGCGCCCTCGAGCACCCTCAGGTGCTTGGACACTGCCGGAAGGCTCATGCGAAACGGCCTCGCGAGCTGCGTCACTGGTACGTCTCCCTTCACCGCCAGCTGCGCAAGAATCGCCCTTCGGGTAGGATCGGCGAGGGCGGACAGCACGGCGGAAAGGCGATCTGGAGACACGATAGTAAACCTGTTGGTTAATTAACCTAACTGTTAAATACAACTGGGCCTGGCCGGCGTCAAGGCTCGCGTAATCAGCTAGTTGCGGGCCACCCGCCTGATCCAGTCCTGAGACGCGTTGCCGATCTCATCAACGACCTGGGCATCTGTTTTCCCGGATGACTTGAGGACGTGAAAGCCGTGATCCGCACCCTCGACCCAGTGCATCTCCCAATCGGTGGTCACGCGCTTCAACACTTCTTCCATCAGACTCGGGGTGCAAAACGGATCTCGTGTCCCGTTGAAGCAGATCACCGGCACTTTGATAGCGGCGAGATGCGCGTCGCGAAGCTGATCCGGCTTCCCCGGCGGATGCAGTGGGTAGGCGAGCAGCAATAGCCCGTCACACTTGAATCCAGCAGCGGCGAGCATCGATGCGGCTCGGCCTCCCATCGACCGGCCGCCGATGATTAGCGACCTCGGCTGCGTCTCCTCCCGCACGCGCGCGACGACCGCGCGGTAACACTCCTCGAGGCGGGGCATCGGGTCGGGACGTCCTGATTTCTTTTCCCTGTAAAGGAAATTGAACCGGACGACGCCAAGGCCCCGGGCGCGGAGGACGTTAGCGGTCTGGACGACTCCGCGATCGTTCATGTTGCCGCCCGCGCCGTGAGCGAGGACGAACACTGTTCCGTCGTCGCTGCCATCCGAGGGCGGTTCAAAGACTGCCGACGTCTCTTGTCCGGCGACCGGGACTCGCCACTCGCCGCGTGCTAACTGCCGTTCGCGCTCAGACATTATGTCAAACTTATCATTCGCTGTCGGCTTGCGTGATTCTTGCGCGGATTACCGTGACGATGCAGCAAAGTTTTCTCCGTCTCTTTTTGGTTGTGGCGGTTCTGGTTGCAGCCGCCTGCGGATCGCCAGCCCGCGTACCTGTATCGGCCGAGACTGGAGTGCATCCAGTGATTCCGCCGCCCAAAGAATCGCTGATCCCCGTAATCAACGTCGTCAAGGCAAAGGGCTGGACCGACGACGCCACGCCGGTTGCGGGTGATGGAATGACGGTTCGCGCCTTCGCGCGCGGCCTGAATCACCCGCGCTCGCTCTACGTCCTCCCGAATGGCGATGTTCTCGTGGCAGAGACGAATGCTCCGAAGCGACCAGATGACAACAAAGGAATCAAAGGGTTTTTCTTCAAATTCTTTCAGTCCAAGGCTGGCGGCGCGGTGCCGAGTGCCAATCGGATCGTGCTGCTGCGTGATTCCGACGGAGATGGAATCGCTGACACGCGGTCAGTGTTCTTGTCCGGATTACACTCTCCGTTCGGAATGGCACTCGTCGGTGATGGCCTCTATGTCGCGAACACCGACGCTATCGTGCGCTTTCCCTACACCACTGGTGCCACGAATATCGTGGCGCCGGGAGTCAAGGTCGTGGATCTGCCGGCGGGACGGATCAACCATCACTGGACGAAGACCGTGATCGCGAGTCCGGACGGATCGAAGCTATACGCATCGGTCGGGTCAAACAGCAATGCCGCGGAGAATGGAATCCTTCACGAGGAGGGACGGGCGTCCATCTGGGAAGTCGATCGTGTAACCGGACAGCATCGTGTCTTCGCAAAGGGAATGCGCAACGCAGTGGGTCTCGCCTGGGAGCCTGAGAGTCGCACATTATGGGCGGCGGTGAACGAGCGCGACGAGCTCGGCAGCGACCTTGTGCCGGATTACATGACGTCGGTTCGTGACGGCGGATTTTACGGCTGGCCGTACAGTTATTACGGCAGGCACGTCGATCATCGAATCGAGCCGCAACGCCTTGGCCTCGTCGAGCGCGCAATCGTTCCCGATTATGCGCTCGGGTCCCACACCTCATCGCTCGGCCTCACCTGGTCGGGAGCGAGAGCGTTACCGCCGCAATTTCACGAGGGGATGTTCGTCGGCCAACACGGCTCGTGGAATCGCAAGCCGTTCAGCGGTTACAGGGTGATTTTCGTTCCCTTCTCTCACGGCAGGCCGAGTGGTCAACCGATCGATGTGCTGACCGGTTTTATCAGAGGGAATGGTGATGCGATGGGACGCCCCGTCGGCGTCGCTGTCGATAGAGGCGGCGCGCTCCTCGTTGCCGATGATGTCGGCAATACTATTTGGCGCGTTACTCGGGCGCCGCAGCGGTAACCGCAAACTGCAAACTGCAACTGCAAACTGCAACTGAACAAGAGGTCAGACGGAGCTTTGCACCTGACCGCTATCAGGTTGCAGTTGCAGTTACCCACCCGGGGCCTTTGGCGTTATCCCCATCTCCTCGAGGAAACGGTATCCGCCCGTCGATCTCTCGGCCCGCGACTTCACCCGCGTCATCACCAGTCGATCGATGGTCCGAGTCATCCCGACATACAGAAGCCGACGGGCTTCTTCGACCTCGAGCTTCGACAATGAGCCGCTCGGTGGAAGCGGCATGAAGAGCTCGTCCTCGACACCGACGATGTAAACGCGCGAGAACTCCAGACCTTTCGTCGAGTGCAGCGTCACCAGATTTACGCGGCTCTTGGCGGTGTCCACACTCTTGTCGTACCTGGAGAGAACGATCTTCTCGAGAAATGCGCAGATCTGCGCAGGGAGCTGACCTTCGCAGCATGTGTCGATAAGGGAGCGGAGCCTTCCCATTGTCTCGGGGTACCTCTTGTCCGCCGAGCGCTCCGTGCGGAAGCGCGCCATTAGTTGTTGGCCTCCCAGCAGCCCAATCAGTCGATCGACAGTCGGAACGCTGCCATCGCCGCACACGTCGCGTTCCGATCGATAGAAGTCCAGGCAGTCGCTCTGCCGCCGGAACGCGTAGCGCGGAACAAACTCGAGGAACTTCACTGCCTCGCCGCACAACGTTTCGTGGTTGCTCAACGCAAGCGCGACGCCGAGTTGATCGAGAAGATGCACCATGGCTGTCTTGCGCGCGCATGCAACCTTTGTCGCGCTTAGAGCCGGTACCAGCTGCGCGAGCGCTCGTGTGTCGTCCAGGGCGCGGTGGGATTGTCCAGTAGGAATGCCGTAGTGCCTGGCGAGGTAAGGAAGTTTGCAGCTTGTCCGAAAGAGTGTATACGCAAGTGGCAGCGTATCGTAGGTGAAGAAGTCAGCGCCACGCGAAAGCTTTGCCGACATGCGGCGCAAAATCGGGAAATCGAACTGATAGCCGTTGTGCGCCACGAGAAGATCGCGCCCGCAGAACTCGCGAAAGGCTGGCCAGACGGCTTCGAAGTAAGGCGAGTCGGCCACATCGCTTTCGGAGATCCTGTGTTGTGCGAGCGCCCCCGCACTAATCGGGACACGTGGCTTCACAAAAGTCCTATACTCGTCCACCATTCTGCCGTGCCGCACTCTTACCGCCGCAATTTCAACGATCTCGGCGCGCGCGACGTTTTTGTCGGTGGTCTCGATGTCTATCGCGGTAAAGTCGTCGAAGGTGTTGGCGAAGGTCCGCGTACGAACGAGCTGCGCGGTCTTGAACAGACCAAGCGCGAGACCTAGCTGGGGGAGATGGCCTGGGAGAATAGGTTCCGCATCTGACTTTGGCGCGCCGCCGAGGTCGACGACGCGCACTCCCATCTCCAATAGCATTCTCTTCGCGGGGATCTCGACGCCCCCAATTCGAGGAACCCAAACGGATCTGCCGTCGGTGACGGTTCGCTCGATCCGTTCGCCCAGCCTTACCACTTCCTCGTGCTCGGCCGGATCGCTCAGCTCCTCCTGATGCTCTTCCAGCACCGTGCGGTAAGTGCCGACCTTCTCCGACAGGATGTCCTCGACCAGTGCCGCGAGCGACGTATGACGCTTTCCCAGCGCGCTCAGGTTCTGAAGTGAGTAGTGTCCGCGCCAGATTTTTTTCCTGTCACCGTCCTCGTGCGGAAGCGTCCGCGCCATGTGCTCGAGCTGCTGAACGATGCCGCGCCCGCTTTCATCCGCCCGCGCCCGGGCGCTATCGAACAGCGCGGATGGAAGCACCGTTTGGTAGAACCGCTCCCGCTGAATCTCGTCCCCCGGATTCGCGATCACCTGCAACGCGGCGAGCGTATACGCCACGACTTTGTCGTCTGTCATGGCGCGTCCTTTGGCCAGACAGCACGGAATTCCCGCGTTGAGCAGAGCGGCCTCCAACTCGCTGCCAATCTTGTGTCTACGGTACAGGAGTGCGACGTCGCCCCACGCGAGCTTGCCGTCATGCGCGGCGCGGTCGCGCCTGAGATCGTTGATGATCCAGTTTGTTTCTGCCTGATCATTTGCGAACCCAAAGGCGCTGACAGGAAAGCTCGACTCGTGCCTGGCCGCCTGGGGCGCTCGATCTTTGAAGATCGGTTCATTGATGGCGATCAGGCGTCTGGCGAGGTCGAGTACCGCCGGCGGGCAACGCCAGTTGTCGTCCAAATGGATCACGCTGTCATAGTCGATCCGGAAGTCCGTGGCGAACGCCCGGAAAATTTTTGGATCAGCGCCGGTCCATGAGTAGACAGACTGCTCGTCGTCGCCGACGGCAAAGACATGGCGATGCCCGATTGCGAGCTGACGGATGACGGCGTACTGAATGCGATTCAAGTCCTGAAACTCGTCGACGAGAACCGTATCCCAGCGTCCTCGCAGCTCCGCACCGACAGAGGCGATGCGAAAAAGCTCCGCCGCTTTCAGCACCAGCGTGTCGAAATCGGCCATGTTTCGGCGAGCCATGATGTCTCGATACTCGTCGTAAACCGTGCGGTCTCGCCGGCCCAGCGGCTCATTGCAAAAGCGGTATCGCGCAAAAGCTTCGAGCACGCTCTTGCGCAATTTCAGCGGGACCTTCAAGTGACGCAGAACCGCCAGCTGATCGTCGTCGTCGGCGATCCCGAAGCCAAGCTGCAGACCAACCTGCTCACCGAACTCGCGCAGGAGCTCGGCACAAAAAGCGTGGATGGTTCCGCGCTTCACACGTTCTACGCGTGCACCGAGCTCGCTCTCCAGTCGTTCGGCAATCTCGCCCGCCGCTTTATTGGTGAAGGTGAACACGCATATCCGCGCGGGATCGATTCCGAGCTTGTCGACAAGGAAGCGAACACGCTCGATCAGGCAGAAAGTTTTTCCAGCGCCCGGTCCGGCGAGGACGAGGAGGGGCTTGGCGGGTGCTTCGATCGCAGCGCGTTGAGATGCCGACGGAACGCGCGGAACGGATGCGGCATCGGCCGACACCGATGCCGCATTAGCGATCAACGCTTCCGTGAGCGTGGAGTCGTCAGCGTGACCGTGCTCGATTGTCAGTTGTGCTGCGGGTTATAGAAGAACTGCTCGCGAACGACCTTCCCGTCCTTAACAGTGTAGAGCGCCATCTCTTCCATCACATTACGCTGGCCGGTCGGCTTGAAGGTCGAGTCAAAGCTGTAATAAACGGCGAACTGGTCATCGCCGACGAACGGCCCTGCGACGGTGGCGGAATGGACCTCGTTGTTGTCAGCCCACCATTGGCCTTTTCCGCGGATCGCGTCAATCCCTTTCATCTCGCGCGGCATCGTTTCGCTGCCCATGGATTCGACGCTGACGATGTCGGGTGAGTACAGGGCGTTGACCGCGTCCATGTAGCGACCGGCCTTGCAAAAGGAGACGAGCTCCTCAGCGACGGTGGCGGTGGTGGTGGCAGTTGCTGTAGTCATCGGATCTCCTTTGTCGGTGGCTCTCCATAGTAGCAAAAGATCCGGAAACTGCAACGGATGGAGGACTGGCTACTACTAACTCCAAGCTGAATAACTACAACTGAACGGGTGCGAGGTGTCAGTGGCATAGATGCCAGAGAGCCAGTTCACTACGCCCTGACTTACCTCTTTGGCGTGATGGTTACTGCTTGTGCCATGAAAGGCGACTAGTGAAGTCCCGACGTCGTGACCTGGTAACTGGCATCTATGCTGCTCACGCCTCGCACCCGTTCAGTTGCGCTTGCAGTTGCAGTTGCAGTTCCGCTTTCCCGCCCGCCAAGTTTCCCTGTGCCTTCCGACGCCGCTAACCTGCGCGCCATAACGAGCGCCAGCCAAGTCAAGCTCGGCGACGCCGACGCCGCGCGGCCACGGGGCCTGCCTCACCACAAAAAACTGAAGGACGCGGCCGATGAGCAGGTCGAGCGAATCAAGGACCTCCAAAAGGTCTTGTATGCCGACGGTCGGTTCGCGTTACTGATCGTCCTTCAGGGGCGCGATGCGTCGGGCAAAGACGGAACCGTGAAGAAGGTATTCAGAGGTGTGAATCCGATGGGTTGCCAGGTCACCAGCTTCAAGGCACCGACGGAGATGGAAAAGGGGTACGACTACCTTTGGCGGATTCATCAGCGTGTTCCCGCACTGCGCATGATCGGAATCTTCAACCGCTCGCACTACGAAGACGTGATCGTCCCGCGCGTTCACAAGCTGGTGAAACGCAAAGTCCTGCTGGAGCGATTTGATCAGATCAACGACTTCGAGCTGATGCTGACGCAGAACTCGGTCGTTATCCTCAAGTTTTTCCTGCACATCTCGCGCGACGAGCAGAAGAAGCGGCTGGTCGAAAGATTGGAAGACAGAAAAAAGAACTGGAAGTTTCGCGCTGGTGATCTCGACGACCGCGCGTTATGGAGTGACTACACGAGCGCGTACCGCGAAGCCATTGCCCGTTGCAGCACCACCTGGGCGCGCTGGTTCATCGTGCCGGCCGACGACGAGGATGCCCGCGACCTTCTCGTGGCGCGAAAGATCGCCGACACGCTCGAGGCGCTCGATCTTCGCTACCCACCGCTCGATCCCTCGCTAAAGGGCATCAAGATCAGGTAGGTCATTAACTGCAACTCCGCTAGCGCCAGACCCTATGCAAGAGGAGGCTGTTCCTGAGCGGCTCCTCCAGCGGGAAGGGAAAACGCGAACGTACTCCCTTCGCCAACGACGCTGTGGCACCAAATGCGCCCGCCGTGTGCTTCTACGATCCCCTTCGCAATGGTGAGACCGAGTCCGACGCCGCGCTTGTCATTCTTGCGCGCCTGCCAGAACTGATCGAAGAGGTGCTCGATTTGCTCCGGCGGTATTCCAGGACCGGTGTCGCGTACCTCGAAGACGACCTCCTTTTCGCTCGGCGAAGCTCCGAACGTCACATCACCGCCTTCGGGCGTGAACTTGATCGCGTTCGCCAGCAAGTTGCCGAGAACCTGAGAGACGCGCACCGGATCAGCGCGCACGCAGACGCCGTCGTCGCACGGGTTCGCCGTTAGTTTCAGGCGACGCCTTTCAGCGAGAGGGCGAAACGTCTCGTCCGCCTCCCGGCACACCGCGACTACCGATACGTCCTCGAGTACGAGCGATAATTTCCCCGATTCCAGCTGCACCGTATCGAGTAGATCTTCGATTAGACGGTTCATCTCCTTGCCCGCGCGCCTGGCAATGTCCAGCACCTGCTTGCGCTGTGTCGCGGCGAGATCCTCTTCCTGAAGCAGCTCCGTCGTGGTGACGATCAGGCTGAGAGGATTTCGAAGATCGTGAGCGACGACGCCGAGTACATCTGCCCGCGCCTGAGCGACGAGCTCGGCGTGGCGTCGTTTTTCCTGTTCGGCATCGTAGCTCCGAGCGCGGTGAAGCGCCGTAGCAGTCGCCTGTGCAAGAAGCTGAGTGAAAGTACGATCGGCTGCACCGAGCGCGCCGGCTTCCTTGAAATGCAGAGCGATTACCCCCACGGTCTCGGAGGCGTGAACCAGCGGTATCGCCAGATACGTCTGCATGTCGGCGAGCTCCCCGAAACCCTGGATTGCCCCGGCATACTTCTCGCGAAATTCCTCGGCTGACTCGATCGAGAGCATCGCGCCTTTTCGCAACGCATGTACGATGGGAATCTCGCTGTCGCGCGTGAGATTGGCGAACTGCGCGTCGAGCTCCGGACTGAACCCGCGAGTTCCGAGGACCTTGAGGCGATCGCCTTCGACCGCTACGATCACACCGCGTGCGGCTTCCACAACCTCGACGCCCTTACTCAGGAACACGCGCGTAACGTCCTCGACGGACCTCGCGTCCGAGAGCGCAGTCGTTACGTCGAGCAGCTTCGTTGCAAGCGCGGTAACACGCTGCACTTCCTCTTTGAGACGCTGAAGCTCCGCGGACGAGTCCGCCGCGGTTGACTTTGTCGGGTGCGTGTCGGCGGTGAAGCTGCTCACTTCGGGCGTCTGCTGCAATTGCACCGTTCTCCCTTGTTGTGCGTCGCATCACACACATCCGATATAACTCTACGCGAAGCATCACTCAAGAGAAAAATTCGCCAGCTCGACTTTATGCGCGCGCACCACGGCTTAAGTACACGCAGTTGCGTTGCGCGGGTGCAGGCCGAACAGCTAGCCCGTGTTTCTCAGCCCTTGAGCAACTCCGCTCAGCGTGGTCGCGAGCGCATCGTCTATCGCTTCCTTCTCCCTCTCGTTCTTTGCCACACCTGTCCGCTTTCGCCGCAACAACGATATCTGCAACAGCGAAAGCGGATCGACGTATGGATTCCTGAGCGCAATCGCTGACTGTAGCACGGGAGTGTCATCGAGCAGCTGCCGGTGCCCACGAATGAGGAGCAGCGCCTCCACTGCACGCTGGTACTCCTCCGCCAGAAAATCGAAGAGCTTCAGATCGCCGCCGAGGTGGCGGATGTACCCTCGCGCAATTTCGACATCAGTTTTGGCGCAAACCATCTCGGCTTTGCCCAGCAAGTCGTCGACGAACGGCCAGCTCTCCGCCATTCGCTGCAGCCGACGCAGCCGCGCGCGCGTGGATACCTCTTCTCCGAGCGCCGTTCCAACGCCGAGCCAGCCCGTGAGCATGAGCCTGATCTGCGTCCAGCCGAATCCCCACGGGATCGCGCGGATTCCTTCGATTCCCGCCTTTGCTCCTGGTCGGTATGCCGGGCGCGAGCCGAAGCGCGCGTTCGCCAGCTCGTCGATCGGCGTCGCCATGCGAAATAGCTGGAATAACTCGTCGTTGCTGTACACGAGGTTGTGATAGACCTCCCACGAGCGCGACGAGAGCCGATCCATCACTTCGCGAAAGTCCTGGGCCTCCTTGATGCCAACATTCTTTCGCCAATCAGCGAACTCATGCAGCAGCACTCCCGCCGCCGTGACCTCGAGTGTGCGCTCGGCGACGGGTAGCAGACCGAACTGCTGCGAAATGATTTCGCCTTGCTCAGTGATCTTGATTCGGCCTCGCGTCGTAGCAGGTGGCAGCGCAGCAATGGCGCGATAAACCGGGGATCCGCCTCCGCGGCCAACGCTCCCTCCTCTGCCATGGAATAGGCGAAGCCGCACTCCGGACTCGTCGAACACCTCGGCGAGCGATTCCTGGGCGCGATACAATCCCCACGAGGAGGCGATCATTCCCGCGTCCTTCCCCGAATCTGAGTAGCCGATCATCACCTCCTGCTCTCGTCCGCGCGCTTCGAGCTGCCTGCCGTAAACGGGATCATTGAACAGGGACCGCATCACAATGGGAGCGCGCTCGAGATCTTCGAGCGTCTCGAACAGCGGAACGACATCGAGACGCGACATCGGCTTCGTGCCGGTGAGAGCAACCAGTCCCGCCTCGCGGGCGAGCAACAAGACCTTTAACACATCTTCGGCGGAACGCGTCATCGAAACTATGTACGTGCAAGCGGCTGCTTCCCCCGCTTCGTCCTGGATCGTTCTAATAACCTCGAATGTGTTCAGCACCTCGCGCGTTGCGTCGGAAAGCTTCCTGGTTTTGCTGGTGATCGGCCTCCGTCCAAGGAGGGCGGAGCGAAGCCGCTCGTCATCTGCCTCACCGTTTTTCTGCGAGAGGAGCTCCTTTACTGCCGCAGCGTGAACGGCGGAATGATCGCGGACATCCATCATGAAGCCATGAAAGCCGTGCGCGCGAACAGCGGCATACAATGGATCGAGCGTCGTTCGACACGCCTGCGCCGCACCCGCACGCAACAGCGATTTGCGTACGAGCAACAGATCTTCCTCGAACGCTGCGACGTCGGGATACGCGGCTGGCTCCTTCCCCGCTCGGCCGGCGTCACGCGACGCGACCAGTCGACGCGTTGCCTCGATGCGGGCCGACATGAAGCTCAATTTGAGCCGCAACGGCTCGTCGGCGTTGCGCCGTCTGTTCTTCCGCCAGATGATCGGCAGGAGCTGGCGATCTTTCTGCAGCGACTTTACCAGCGCGTCGAGTGGTGGAGCAATCGATGAGGAGATCGAGAGCCGGCGCGTAAGATCTTCGAGCGCTGCCTGATAACGACCGAGTATAACGTGACTCGCGCGACGAGCAGTCGCGATGGTGACGGCTGGGGTGACGTAGGGATTCCCGTCGCGATCGCCGCCAACCCAGGTTCCGAATCGCAGTGGAACGGAGAGCCTGAACGAGTCCGCGGAGCGCGCAAATTCCTCCTCGAACGCGAGTCCGAGCGTCGCGTGCATGTACGCACCGCCCTCGAGCAAGCGCGTCTCCAGGTACCAGAGCGCCGAGCTCACTTCGTCGAGCACGGTCGGGCGATCCTGTCGCACCTCGCTCGTCAGCCAGAGCAGCTCGACCTCGGCCTCGAGCGATTGCTCGATCAGTCTTACCGAGTCCGGCGGAGCGCTCTCACGGGCGAGCAGACCGTCGGCGACGCGCGCTTGGAGGCCAAGCAGTGTGCTGCGCGTTGACTCAGTTGGGTGCGCGGTTAGGACAGGCCGTATGTCGAGTGCAAGCATTGCGCGCTCGATAGCGTCAGCGTTCGCCCCGAGCTTGCGGAGCTGGCGCATAGTCCAGCGCGCCGACGCTGGCTGTGGATCATTAACTGCCTTTCCCAGGTACGCGTTGCGACGCCGGACACGGTGCGTCTGCTCGGCGGTGTTAATCAGCAGGAAGAACAAAGTGAAAGCGCGCGCTGCCATCGCACACTGTTCGACGGTCAAGCCATCGATCTGCCTGAGCAATTCGTCGAGGGTCGGAGCGTCGGACTCGCCGTGGCGACGCGCACGTGTCGCGACGCGCAGTCTCTCGACGATCCCGAAGGCGTCGTCCCCCTCCAGTCGCTTGATGACGCGTCCCAGCGCTGCGGCGAGCCAGCGGACGTCGTCGTGGAGCGGAAGATCTTCTTTTCGCGGAGGGGCCGGGGATGGCACGCGTCAAGATACTCGCTATCTCACTAGCGCAAAACTGGGCTCCTCCGATCACAACTACGCTGCTGCCCGCTACCCGCCCTTCGCTGATCGCCACACGCGTAGCGACATCGAGACGTCATTGGCGCAGATCAAAGCACAGTCACCTGCCCGTGGCATTACGCCACTTTGTGGCGTCCCGACGTCGGCAGCGATTGGCGAATAGCGTTCAGCGGGCAGCAGAGCAGTTGCAGTTGCTGTCAAGCGGATACCCCGCGGCGCAGTGAATCGTCTTATACATGAATCCCGCGAGCGACCCCACGGCAGAAAATGAAGATCCCCCACAGCAGACCGATTCTCGTTTCCTTCGGACTGGCGTCGACGGCGCTCGTCATGTGCGGTTTGCTGCTGCTCGAGTGGCAGGGTGGGACTGCCGCCGTCGAATCCTTCGAGTGGGTCAGTCGCACCCTCGAGATTCAGCGCGAGCTGGCGACCGTCGAAGCGCGAATGAGCGAAGCTGAATCCGGACAGAGGGGATACATCCTCACCGGTCAGCCGGCCTTCCTCGGCCCCTATAACAAGGCGACCAAGGACGTCCGCGATCGCCTCGCCAACCTTCGTCGCCTCGTGGCCGACAATTCTGCGCAATTGCGTCGCCTGTTGATCATCGAGTCACTGTCGCGCGCAAAGCTGGCCGAGCTCGATTCGACGATAAAATTGGAGCGCGCAGGTAAGCGGGAAGTGGCGGTGAGCATCGTCAGAACAACCCACAGCGACAGTCTCATGACTGCGGTTCGGTCTGGCCTCCAGTCCATGACCGACGAGGAAGCAAGTCTTCTGCGTGGCCGACAGAAAACACTCGTGATGGAGCTGCAACACGGCGATCTCATCTCGCTGGCGCTCGCCGCGGCGTTGCTTCTGATGCTGATCGCGCTGCTCGTCATCGCGCGTGGTGCGGAGCACTACCGAAATCTCGTCACGTTGTGCGCGTGGACGAGATCAGTGGAATACGAAGGCGAGTGGATAAGCTTCGAGGAATATCTGCGGCGGAAGTTCAACGTGTCGACGACGCACGGAATTTCGCCGGACGCGCTCT
>QHVA01000200.1 GCA_003223425.1 Gemmatimonadota bacterium | reverse complement strand
TTCGCGCAGCCGTTCATAGCGAGCGGGGCCTACTCGTCATTCCGTGAGTTCGCAACACCCCGCACGTTCCAGAAACTCGTGTACGGAAAGGATGTTGGCACTATCAGTCGTACGCCGGCGACTGCGTCGACAGGCGCGACGTATAGGGTCGATCCGGATGGGACTGGGCCAGCCGCGCCGTTTTCATTCGGCGATCCAGATTTCACATTCCGGTCTCTGATTGGCAACGCGGTGGTGCGTTGGGAGTATCGGCCGGGCTCGACCGTTTTCTTCGTCTGGACACAGAGCCGGACAGGAAGCGATCCGAATGGCCACTTCGATTTCGGTGCGCAAAAGAGCGCGATCTTCCGCGACCGGCCGACGAACGTCTTTCAAGTCAAGGTGAATTATTGGATAGGGCGATAGTTTTCAATCGCTCATGCTCACCCTCATCGGGATCGCCATCGTCGTCGTCGGATTTGTCCTTCGGATAAACCCGCTGCTCGTCGTCACGATCGCAGGTCTCGCAACCGGGATTGCCGGTGGACTCAGCCTGCTCGAAGTCATTGCTGCATTTGGGAAGGCGTTCATTACCAGCCGATACGTCGCGATCGTATGGCTCGTGCTGCCAGTCATTGGTTTGCTCGAACACGCTGGGCTCAAGGAGCGTGCGCGCGCTGTAGTCGCCGGACTCCGTGCTGCCACAACTTCCCGTGTTCTGCTCGTTTACTTCGCCATTCGTCAAATCACCGCTGCGCTCGGCCTTACCTCGCTTGGTGGCCATGCTCAAATGGTCCGTCCACTGATTGCGCCGATGGCCGAAGGGGCGGCGGAGAATGAGTATGGCGAGCTACAGCAACGAACGCGTTACCGGATTCGAGCGAATGCCGCCGCCGTCGACAACATCGCTCTCTTCTTCGGTGAAGACATCTTCATCGCGATCGGATCGATTCTTCTGATCAGAGGCTTTCTCGATCAGAACGGAATCCACGTCGAGCCAACTCAGCTCGCAATCTGGGCGATCCCAACCGCGATCTGTGCATTCGTGATCCACTGCACCCGATTGCTGTTACTCGATCGGCGGTTGCGCGCGGAGCTCGGCAAAAAGTCAGAAGCAGCGTGATCACACTCGAGCACGTCTACTGGCTGAGTGGTCTGATGATGGCGGGCGTTGCCATCGTCAACTGGCGGGATCGAACCAGCCCACGCCGCTTCAACAACACCGCCTTCTGGGGCGTCTATGGGGTAACTTTTCTGGCGGGCTCGCATCTGCCGGATCTGGCAAATGGTCTTCTCGTGATCGCGATGGTGCTCGTTGCGAGCATCCGCGGTCTCGGACAGGGCAAGCATGAAGGCGATACACGGGCGGAGCGCGAAGCAAGCGCGCAGCGCTGGGGCAACAAGCTCTTTATTCCAGCGCTTGCCATTCCGCTGATCACCGTACTCGGCACTGTGATCTTCAAGAGAATCACCTTTCAGGGTACAGCGATGGTGGATCTCAAACAGGTAACTGTGATCTCACTGGCGATCGCAACTCTGGTTGCGCTGGCGACGGGAATGATCATGCTCAGGCCGCCACTACTCGCGCCGATCAGAGAAGCACGTCGGCTGCTCGACGCAGTCGGGTGGGCGGCGGTGCTGCCTCAGATGCTGGCGGCGCTCGGAGCACTGTTCGCGATTGCCGGCGTGGGCAACGTCGTCTCGGGTCTCGCGCAGCGCTGGATTCCACTGAACAGCCCGTTCGCCGTCGTAACGACGTACGCGATTGGAATGGCCGCATTCACGATGATCATGGGGAACGCTTTCGCGGCATTTCCGGTGATGACAGCCGGAATCGGTTTGCCGCTGATCGTGCAAAAGTTTGGCGGTGATGCAACGATTATGGCTGCGATTGGGATGTTGTCGGGGTTTTGCGGCACGCTGATGACACCCATGGCTGCGAACTTCAACATCGTCCCAACCGCTTTGCTCGAGTTACCAGATGAGAACGCAGTCATCAAAGTCCAGATTCCAACTGCGCTAATGTTGCTTGGTGCGAACATCCTGCTGATGAATTTTCTGGTATTCCGCCGTTGATCGAGCGTGGTACATCCCTGACGCCCGGCTTGGCCGAGAAGCTTGCGCGAGCCGCGCTGTCGCACGTGACTCGCGAGTACCCGAACAAACTCGATCATGTCCTTAACAAGCGCGCAGATCTGAGATCGCCGCGGGAGCTGCATCCGGTTTTCTTCGGCAGCTTCGACTGGCATTCGTGCGTCCACGGCTACTGGCTGCTGGCGACCGTGCTCCGACTCTTTCCTAAACTGCGCGAAGCCGGGAAGATCGAGAAGCTGTTCGATACTCAACTGACCGCGGTGAAAGCAAAAGGCGAAGTCAGGTATCTCGCACGCCCGTTGAGCGCAACGTTCGAGCGGCCGTATGGGTGGGCGTGGCTACTGATGCTTTTCGCCGAGCTGAGTCGGCACGAAAGTCGGCAAGCCAAACGCTGGACCGATGCAGTCGCGCCTCTTGCTGATTCGTTCGCTCAGCGGTTCCTCGATTTCCTTCCTAAGGCGACGTACCCAACACGGGTTGGAACACACTTCAACAGCGCGTTCGCGGTCGCGCTGGCGCTGGAATACGCGGAGGTCGTCACCAATGAGACACTGGCGAAGGCGGTTGCGCAAAAAGCACGCGGCTGGTACTCGAAAGATTCCGATTGTCAGGCCTGGGAACCGAGCGGCGACGACTTTCTTTCACCGGCGTTGATGGAAGCGGAATGCATGCGTAGGCTGCTCCCAGCCCATGATTTCTCAGATTGGTTCGACCGCTTTCTGCCACGACTCGCTCTTCGCGAGCCGGCGACATTGTTCACTCCTGCTTTGGTGAGTGACCGAGCCGACGGCAAGATCGCTCATCTCGACGGATTGAATTTGAGCCGCGCGTGGTGCTGGCGCTCGATCGCTACGACATGGCCCGCGAGTGATGCGAGCCGAGGACTGGCGCTCGAGGCAGCCGAGACACATCTAGCCGCGAGTCTGCCGCGCGTTACAGGCAATTACATGGGCGAGCACTGGCTGGCGACGTTTGCCCTGCTTGCTCTAATCTGAGCACAAGCCACAGTGACTGACTCAAATACGTCGGAGATTTCAGCCGCGACCGATACTACAAGACGTGCAGCACTGGTTGCTCTGTTCATATCAATAGCGGCGATCGGAGTCGGATATGCGGCAGCCTTCACCCGATCAGGAACCCCGACATGGGCGCCGTGGCTTCTCGCTCTGGCAATTCCGGTTGCACTTGGCGCGATTATGATCCTCGGCGCTGCGCGCGGGCGCAGCGGAATCGGGCCGCTCAAGATTCCTTTCGGGTTCGTTGTTCTCGTACTGATTATTGGCTTTGGCGCGCCGCTGTTGCTCCCCGCGACCGAAGGCCCGCTGAGTAAGCTCTGGCTGGGATTGCCGGCACGGGCGGCGATCGTGATTTATGGCGTTGGTCTGCTGCCGATCATCGTTCTACCCGTCGCATATGCGCTGACGTTCGAGACACAGACGCTTTCGGCTGAAGATGTCGAGCGGGTTCGCGCGCTCGCTGCGGAGGGGGGGCGCGAAAATCAGGCGAGCAACGGCAGCGCGGCGCAAACGCCAATAGACAAGCTTCGCGCGTGATTCAAGTCGTAGGTGTGAGTGCGGTGCTACAGGCGGCGTTGCCGAATGCTGCTCGTCCGGCGGTCGTCACGGTCGGGATTCTTTACTTCGCCGTGATCGTCGCGATCAGTGTTTGGGCAGCGCGGAGAACCCGGACGGCGGCCGATTTCTTCGTCGCCGGAAAGGGCATCGGGCTTGTGGCACTCACGGTTGCCTCGGTGTCCGTTTCAGTGTCCGGTTTTGCATTCATCGGTGGCCCGGGATTCATCTACGCCGTTGGCCTGGGCGCGATGTACATCGTGCTTCCCGCAGCTGTTACGAACGTCATGGGCGCATGGGTGCTGGCGAAGCGGATGCGCCTGATTGGGGAAGCGCGTGCTCTGATCACTATCCCTGACGCGATCGGGGCGCGCTATCGCTCGCGCGCGGCGCAGGGACTTTCGGCTGCCGCGATTCTGGTGGGGATCGTTGGATACATGGCGACCAACGCCTTGGCGATGGGAGTGGTCATCAATTCCATCTTTGGCGTCGGACTCGGCTGGGGAATCTGGATTGGGATGGGTGTGACGCTCGCGTATTCCGCATCAGGAGGAATTCTGGCCGGTATCTACAACGATGTTTTTCAGGGAACGTTGATGGCAGTCGCCTCCGTTCTCGTTTTTCTGTTCGTGCTCAACTTTGGCGGCGGGCTTGGCGAAATCTCACGCACTATACTCGCGCACGATGCTGCGATACTTGGTCCCTGGGGAAAACTCACTCCGCTCGCGGCGCTTTCTTTCTTCTTCGTTTTCTCGATGGGATCACTCGGACAGCCGCAGGCGGTGCACAAGTACTACATGCTCCGCGATCCTCTGCAGCTCAAATGGTACCCTTTGCTAAAGACGCTTGGGTTAGCGCTGGTGCTGCTCCTGTACTTCGGTGTTGGAGTAGGCGTGAAAGCGTTCGTGCTGAGTGGTCGTCTGCCTGCGCTCGGCAGTCCTGATCAAGCGACACCAACTCTCTTGCTCAACATCACACCACTGATTCTCGCGGCGCTGGTATTCTCGGGAGTTGCAGCCGCAACCATGAGCGCGGCGAACTCGTTCATCAACATCGGCGCGGCTATAGTCACGCACGATCTGCCAATCGCACTGGGCCGCCCCGTAAGGAATGAGCTGCGGTGGGGAAGAGCGATGACGATCGTCATTGCTGTTGCTGCGGCAATCACGGCGCAGCGATCCGGAACGATGGTAGCGTTTCTGGGAATTTTTGGATGGGGGCTATTCGCTTCGACGCTGGTTCCGGCGCTGGCAGTTGGACTCAACTGGCAGGGAGCGACACGCGCGGGAGCGATCGCGTCGATTGCAACCGGGTTGATCG
>QHVA01000195.1 GCA_003223425.1 Gemmatimonadota bacterium | reverse complement strand
ACCGTAATCGATCTTCGCAACGGCAAAACGGTCCCGCTCGATCGCATGCTCCGAGATTCGACAGTCCAGGAAGCCGTTGGCGAAGGTGGATTCGTGAGTCGTCGCTGGAGACACGATGGCTACGACGTCATCTCGCACTACGATTCCGTGCACAAGGGGAACGCGCTGGCGCTGCGGGATCACCGCGGACGCGAATGGAAGCTCGGCCTGGTCGCGTCGAGCTTCGTCCAGATTTTCTGGCTCGACAAGCCGAGGCTGGATGCGCAGACTCGGCACGCGCTGGCGCGGGCGTTCAACGACGCGACGACTTATGGTGAGCGCATCCAGCAGGTGTCGCGCAAAAAGCAGTCGGCGCCGTTTCACTCCAAGGCACCGGGAAGACAAACGTGAGCCGATCGAGATCAGCGGGGAAATCCTCGAGTGCGACTTCGAATTCCGCCTCGAGAGCTGCACAACGCGCAGCCCCGGCGAAGGAAGCCCAACGGAATGCAGAGGACCGGGATGATGGGCCACGACCCGTTCGCGCGACGCAGCACGAGACTGCGCAGCTGATGATGCCGCAGCACGCCAACGTCCTCGGTCATGTGTTCGGCGGTGTCGTGCTCTCGATGATGGACACGACCGCGGCAGTTTCCGCGATCCGTCACGCCCGCCTCGCTTGCGTGACCGTGTCGGTGGATCGCGTCGATTTTCGCGAGCCGATCCACGTCGGCGATCTCGTCATCATGAAATCCAGCGTGAACTACGTTGGCCGGACGTCAATGGAAGTCGGCGTGCGTGTGGAGACGGAGAACCTTCTCACCGGAGTGCGCCGCCACACGAACTCGTGCTACCTCACTTTTGTGGCGGTCGATCGTAATGGAAGGCCAGTTCCGGTCCCTCGGCTCGAGCCGGAGACGCCCGAGGAGATTCGTCGCTACGAAGCTGCGAAACAGCGGCGAGAGAGGAGACTGCAGGAGAGGATATCCGAAGGAAGAACATCGGCGTAGGGATCTCGGCGCTTCGACTCGCCCCTCTAGTCCTTTTGACTCGTGTGGCTAGCCGCAACGCACTTGACCCACAGTCCGCGCTGCATAGTGTACCTGCATGGAAAAGATTTTTACTGTCGAAGAGGCGAACCGCACCCTTCCTCTCGTCAAAAGAATTGTCGAGGATCTCGTCCGCGATCACAGAGCCTGGGAGGAGAAAGTCCGCGAGTTCGAGCTCGCGACGGTTGGATCGAGTCCCGAGCACCCCGACGTGATCGCTGATCTTCTTCAGATCGAAGCGCAACGACTGGCGCGCGATATCGAAGGCTACATCGCCGAGCTGAGCGACCTCGGTGTCATCTGCAAAGGGATGGACACCGGACTGGTCGATTTCCGCGGGCAGATCGATGGGCGCGATGTCTTCTACTGCTGGAAACTCGGCGAGCCGAGCGTGCAGTACTGGCACGAAATCGACGCTGGGTTCGTTGGGCGGCAGCGACTTCATCCGCTCGCACTGACAACTAACTAGAAAAATTCATGGCCAGGCAGATAAGGCCGTTCCGCGGACCTGACGGGACGAACTGGGGCGTCGAGGTTCAGGTGCCGGGCGCGAGCAATGCGATGATCGTGTTCCATCATCCGGGTGGCAAGACCGCTCGACTCGATCGCTACGCCTGGGACATCTGGAACGGGCCGGAGTCGCGCAGCGTGACGGCGCGGGTCGCGCCCGAGAAAATCATGCAAACGCTCACCGACGAGAAGCTCCAACTTCTCTTTCGGCGCTCGATGCCCGTGTCGAACGATCTCACCCGCGTCAACCGCGCGTCATAGACTCGTTTTGCATCGTCGCGCTGGTCAGTCGGCGTAGGGTCCCCTTCGGCGCTACGCTCGCTTGGTCGGAGCCCCTAACAGCGCTCCCTCGCTCTGCTCGCTCGCGGGTCTCCTTCTCGCGCTCGCTTTGCAAAGCGCCTACGGGGACCCTACGCCTCCTTCCCGCCCAACATCGCAGCGGGTCTAGTCCGCGCGGTTAGCGCTTGAGATATTCGTCGCGCGCGTCCGGTCCGCGCGAAGAGAAATCGAGTTCGCGTCGGCGATTAGCGACCACGGGCGAATGCGAGTTGGGAGGAAGGCGAGGGTGTCCTCGTAAGCCGCTCAAAGGAGCGCATGGAGGAGACCCGCGACCGAGCAGAGCGAGGGAGCGTAGTTAGGGGCTCCGACTAAGCGAGTGTGCGGCTGGAGAGGACACCCTCGCCGACCGACCGCGCTCGGATCCAGACGATAACGCGCTAGTCGCCGGCCGCGGAGTCGAACGGAACATCGATCTCGAGCCCGTCACGCGCGATGATTGTCGCCGGAAAGATCTCGCGCGCCTCGCGCTCGAGCTCGGACGTGTCGCGCGAGTAGCGCGCAGAGACGTGCGTCAGCACGAGCTTCTTCACTCCGGCCTTGGCCGCGACTTCGGCTGCCTCGCGCGCGGTTGAATGTCCGGTCTCGAGCGCACGCGGTGCCTCCTCCGTCGCGAACGTCGCTTCGTGAACGAGAATGTCGGCGCCCAACGCCGCAGCAATGGTTCCTTCTGACGGACGCGAATCACCGGTCAACACGATTCGTCTTCCCGGACGAGTGGGCCCAACCAACTCTGACGGCTCGATCGTGCGTCCGTCTGGAAGCGTCACGGTTTCTCCCTTGTGGATTTTTCCCCAGAGAGGCCCTTCCGGCACACCCATCTCACGCGCTTTCTCGGGATTGAATCTGCCAAGTCGCGTCTCTTCGACGAGCTGGTAGCCGATTGCGAGCCGGTCGCCGTGCTCGACGGCGAACGGAACCAGCGAGTATCCGCTGCGCTTGAGCGGAGTCTCCGGAGTGATCTCAAACACCATGATCTCGAAGTGCTGCTTCTCGCTTCCCAGAGTGATTGCTTTCCACAGCAACTTCTCCGACCCGGGCGGGCCGTAAAGATTCATCGGCTCGGTGCGGCCCTGAAGCCCTAACGTGCGCAGCAATCCGGTGACGCCCAGCATGTGGTCAGCGTGCATATGGGTGAAAAAAATGTCGGCCAGCGCGAAGCTGATTCCGTAGCGCATCATCTGCCGCTGAGTGCCTTCGCCGCAATCGAACATGAGCGTCTCGCCCTCGCGGATGAGCGCGAGAGAGGAGACGTTGCGCTCAACTGTTGGGCGCGACGCCGATGTGCCGAGGAAGCGAAGTGTGAGCGACATGCGGGCGAAATATATCGTGGCCCTGACGAGTTCTTTCCGGTGCTCGGAGGAGCGACCATTCCCCGGGTAACTCGGCGTAGATGCCCGGCTGCGCCGCGGCACCTACCCGAGTGAGAAACAGCTGAACCGCAGTTACGCCTAAAGAGGTGGCGCGTCTTCCTCTCGAAGCCCGGAAGCTATGCTTAAGCTGGGCAAAGAGTTACAGGATCGAGACTGAAGTTTAGGCTTGACTTT
>QHVA01000194.1 GCA_003223425.1 Gemmatimonadota bacterium | reverse complement strand
GACGTACTTGCGCATGTTTGCTTTGTTGATGGCCGGCGGCACCAGGTGATCGTTGCCACCCGCGATGAAGAGGAGCGGCGCTCGATTGTTGTTGGCGTAGTTCACCTTCGACGAAGCGTTCGGATTCAACAGCGAGAGTGCGCCGTCCCAGAGAATCCGGTTAGATCCCGGAATCTGATAGCGGTCGTACACCTTCTTCGATTCAACTTCATTCAGCTCGTTGGTAAACGCATAGTTGAACTTCTTCGGGCTCAATGAGGTGGTGCCATTGAAGGTGAAAGGATTCCCCAGCACGGTGATCGTCGCCCAGATTGTCGAGAGTGGCAGGACAGGCACGCCTGCACTTTGCGCCGAGTCGATGACGACTCCGGCGGATCCGAGGCCGCGGTCGACGAGCATCTGCACAATGAGTCCGCCGAACGAATGGCCCATGATGATAGGCGGGGCGTCGAGCTTGCGAATGATGCGCTCGTAGTGATCGACGACGGTTTTGAGCTTGAGTCCCTTGAGCGCCGACGGATCCTTACGAATTGCTTCGACCTCTCCTTCCAGTCCCGGCCAGGAGGGAGCGAGCACGTTGTAACCAGCCTTCTGATAGCGATCGATCCACCCTTCCCAACTTCTCGGCGTCAGCCAGAGTCCGTGAACCAGAACGATAGTCGGCTTGCTGGCGTTGCGTCCGTTGGTGGTCATTTATCGCTCCTTGGAGGGATGCTACAGCATGGTTCGGTGCTGCTGGTTGCAGCCCGCTCGATGAATCTTATCTAAATCCTATCTCAATGTTATCTCAATGTTATCTCATATGAGTACGCTCGGGCGCGGAAATCCTGAAGATGCGCCCAGCCCGAGCCCAATCATGACTGTCGTCGGCAATCATGAGAGCTCTTTTCTGACAGTCGCTTTCGCGGCGTAACTGTATCCCTCGATACATTACGCCGCCCCGACCAGCACTGAAAGTGAAGCGTAAATAAGCCAGCTGACTGGTATGCGTTCTGCCCAAAGAAAAGCGAGGAACCGTTGGAGGGACTATGGTTGATCGCCGCACGCAGGAAGAGGAGGGATCGAGTCTAAAAAAGGATCCCGAAGATTGGACAACTGGTGAAGAGCCGATGACAGGCGCGCAGCGCTCCTACATGCACACGCTCGCCGAAGAGGCACACGAGGAAGTCAGCGACGACCTTACAAAAGCCGAGGCGTCGAAAAAAATCGACGAGCTGCAGAAGAAGACTGGCCGCAGGCCGCCGCCTGATTCCTGAGTATCAGGCGGCGCTGCGGGGATGATCACCCGATCGCGATATTACTCGTGATTATTGGCTCGGCGGATAACTCTTGAGACAGCGCTGGTTCTGCAGCGGAGCCCAATTCTGCTGCACGAGGAATGGCTTCGTCCCAATCGTGATATTCCAGAAGCCGAGGCCGTTGTTGAAGACTTTGCCGTAAGTGTAGGCGCACTTGTCCGCGTTCTCTTCGCCAAACTGGTCGTACCAACCGACGAAATATGGAGAAACCAATAGCGATACCGGGTCGGTTGCCGTCTCTTCGGTCTCGTGCGCAACGGCGCTCACTGCCGCATCAGCGCCGACATCGCCGTTAGCGCCCCCGTCCTGCAGCACGCAGACGAATCCGTCCCTGGACGGATGCGCTGGTGTAAAATCGGCATCGTAGGGCATGGCCGAGATCTGCACGATCTGACCGTTGGCCCGGAAATACGCCGAGTGCCACGCGCAGTACTGCAAGTGGGTCGAACTGAAGCCGCCACCGAGGTTCACTCCGGGACCGGTGAAGATCATGTATAGCGTGCTCGGATCGTACTGGAGCGTGCCACTGGCAAAGCCATCCTCGATCAGCTTTACCATCTGATTGGTGTTTACGGTCGCGCCTCCCCTCGGCGCACCCGGTCCATTGGCTGCCCAGTATGCGTCATACGACATCGTGTTCTGAACGAATTGCTGCTGGCCACCAACGATCTGGTAGTACAGCGTGTTGATGTTCCAGTAAGAGGAGCCGCCGATGTGATTCAAGAAATAGCCGACGAGTGAGTGGTCGTTGGCACCGGTTCCAACCTCACCCGGAGGCGGCCCATTGTTGAAGATCGTCGTGGGTGAATAGTAGATGGCGACGAGCCGCTGGTTCAGGATGAGACGTCCGCCCCAGTACAGAATGTCGGGTTGCGATGACTTCGCAGCTGCGGCCGCAGCGGCACCGAACAAGCTGCTGGCGGATGTAGTGCCGCCGGTTGCAAAAGGTCGGAAGATCGTCGGGCTAACCAGGCTCAGCTGGCCAGCGACTATCGATTCTCTCGGAATGGGAGTCAATCGAGGTGACGTTGGCGCGACTGGGGAATCGGAGCACGCCGCGATGGCAAGAATGGCGGCAACCGCAATGAGAGAGCGAGTGCGCATGCAGAACCTCCGGAACAGAACGTCTGGGACCGTGTGCGGGTGGTGACCTTACGCTCAGATCCTGGCGCCGTCAAGAGATTTCATGCTCCGGCTCCCAACCGGCCGGTTAGCATGAAAAACGTCACAGCGCCGCGGCAACCTCGAGTCGCGCCGGCACCTCGAGAAACTTCGCAAACCTGTCGACCTCGCGCGCGATAGCGGCACGCTCGCCTTCGCCGAATGGTGTCAGCGGTCTCACCGTGACGATCGCTGATTTTCCTTTCAACGTCCGTTCCCAACCGCCGACGACCTGGCCGTCCACAGTAGCAATGTGACCGCGAAGGTAACTCAGACTTCCCTCGACGCCGGCCATGTCAAGTTTCGTCTGGATTGCGGTGCGATCCTTCAGGCCAATGAAATATTCATCGTAATTCGGAAGCAGTCTGGCGACCGGCGACTTCCCCCGTGTGGTTCGCGTAGTCGGCTGAAACCAATATTTGCGCTCGCCGATGATAGTCTGCTCAAGCGTCGAATGAGCCGCGACGGCGCGCTTCGCATCGGTCCTGGTCAAACCCGACCACCAGGCAAAATCGTCTGGCGTGGCGGGGCCGCGCGTTGTGAAGTATCGGTGGGCGAGCTCAACCAGTGCCTCGTCTCGGCTCAACTTCTTCGCCGGCGGCACTCGTTCCTCGAGCAGTGCATAGGTGAACTGCTTTCCGCGTCTAGCCCCGCTACAAATGAGTCCGTCCAACTCCGCGTGCATCACGAGATGCGCGAGTCGCTGCGTGCCGTCGGCCCGGATTCCTGACTTCGTCAGGGCCTGTGACAGCTCCGTGCGCGTAAGCTGCTTGCCGTCCCTCAGCGCTTTCGTCAATACCGCTCGACTTCGACGAAGTACTGGAGCGTCGAGCTCGAGCTTTCGATCATAAAAGGCAAGCAGTGCTTTCACGCGCGGTGCAGTGAGCGCAAGCATCCAGCGGATGTCATCAGGCGCGACGAAGTGCCAGGTCGGACGCAGCACGTGGGTGCGCAGAATCGACCCGTCGCTGATTTCTTTTTCCAGTTCGGCGTCGGTAGCGCTGCGAGTTCGCTGAGCAATGCCCCATTTCGCGGCAGAGTAGTCCTGAGCCTGCACCGCGCCGAGTAGTTGGACTATTTCACTCGCCTTCTCGATCTTCTGTTTGGTCAGATGCTGGCTGGCGAGCCTTTGACCGCAGATGTCTAGTCGAATCATCTAAGAACTATGCAGTTTGAGGCGGCGCTGAGCTGCGAGCTGTCGTTATCAGAGCGACGGCACAAATCACGATCGCCGCTGCGACGCCGGTGCGGACCGACAACCGCTC
>QHVA01000015.1 GCA_003223425.1 Gemmatimonadota bacterium | reverse complement strand
CGCAGCACAAGGCTTATCCGCTGACACCGGTCGTAGAATGGTCGCCGGCGGATGGCGATTTCGTCCATCATTGTCCGACTCTGGCCATCGCCGCGACGAGGCTCGAGATGGGCAGCACCGGACTTCCGGGGAAGACGACGGTCGATCCCACTAGTGAGCCGACCACCAAAACTGGTTGAACTGCAACTGAACGGGCGGGAGGGCTGGCTACTACAAACTCCAGGCTGAAAACTGCAACTGAACGGGTGCGAGTTGTCGGTAGCGTAGTTGCCAGTGATTCAGTTCACGACGCCCGGACTTCACTAGGCGCCATTCGTGGCACGAGCGGTGACCATCACGCCCCGGAGGTAGGTCAGGGCGTAGTGAACTCGAAGCTGGCACCTGTGCTACTGACAACTCGCACCCGTTCAGTTGCAGTTTTTGAGAAACCCCTGCTCTGGGATTTGTGTTAAATTGAGGCAGCCTGCGTCGCTCGAGGAGCGACGCAGCGGCTCCGTGCCCACTGGCCAGCGCGTGCCGCGGCCAAGTTCGGAAAAACAGAAATGACACACCCGAATTCCTTCGGTAGCCGATCAACGCTGGACGTTGCGGGTCGGCAGTACACGATCTTTCGGCTGGACTCCCTCTCCCAACTCGGAGGCGGGAACGCAGATCGACTCCCCGTCAGCCTCAAGATCCTTCTCGAAAATCTGCTCAGGAACGAAGACGGCAAGTTCGTCAAAGCCGACGACGTCCGCGCTCTCGCAACCTGGGACCTTAAGGGGAAAGTCGAAAAGGAGATTGCATTCCGCACCGCGCGTGTGCTGCTCCAGGATTTCACCGGAGTTCCCGCCGTCGTCGATCTCGCCGCCATGCGCGATGCGCTGGCGCGACTCGGCGGCGACGCCCGATTGATCAATCCGCTGCAACCGGTCGATCTCGTCATCGACCATTCGGTCCAAGTCGATGAGTACGGATCTGAGGCAGCGTTCCTTATCAACGCCGACTTCGAGTTCCGCCGCAATCAGGAGCGGTACGCGTTTCTCCGCTGGGGGCAAAAAGCCCTGCACAACTTCCGTGTCGTGCCGCCCGACACGGGAATCGTCCACCAGATCAATCTCGAGTATCTCGCGAAAGGGGTTTTCACCGAAGTCGTGGGCAAGCAGATCTACGCTTACCCCGACTCCCTCGTAGGCACCGATTCGCACACCACCATGATCAACGGACTCGGCGTACTCGGCTGGGGCGTTGGTGGAATCGAAGCCGAAGCAGCCATGCTCGGACAGCCGGTATCGATGCTCATTCCGGAAGTCGTCGGCTTCAAGATGCACGGCCGGCTGCAGCCTGGCGCTACTGCGACCGATCTCGTGCTTACTGTCACCGAGATGCTGCGCAAGAAAAAAGTGGTCGGAAAGTTCGTCGAGTTTTATGGCGCGGGATTATCCAGCCTCTCGCTGGCAGATCGCGCGACTATCGGCAACATGGCGCCCGAGTATGGCGCGACGATGGGATTCTTTCCGATCGACGCCGAGACGATCAACTATCTCCGCTTTACCGGCCGCGACGAGGCGCAGGTGCAGCTCGTCGAAGCGTACACAAAGACGCAGGGAATCTTCCGCACGGACGACACTCCGGACCCGATCTTCAGCGACACGCTGGAGCTCGACCTGCACACAGTGGAGCCGAGTCTCGCCGGTCCCAAGCGTCCACAGGACAGAGTGCCGCTCAAGCTGTCGAAAAAGATGTTCAAGGACGCACTCGCCGCCGATCTCGAGCGCACGGGAACGGTCGCTGCAATCGCGGCGGCGAAACAGGCAATGGCGGTCGCGGCATCACCGCAGCTTTCCCCGTCTGTAGTCGCCACCGATCCGGATGAACAGGCGGGACAAAATTCGAGCGTTCACGTAGAGATGAATGGAGAGAAGTTCTCAATTCGCCACGGCTCGGTGGTGATCGCCGCGATTACGAGTTGCACCAACACATCGAACCCGAGCGTAATGCTCGCGGCAGGGTTGTTGGCGCGCAACGCAGTAGCGAAGGGTCTGGGCTCGAAGCCGTGGGTGAAGACCAGTCTCGCGCCCGGCTCCAAGGTCGTAACGGACTACTTCAAGAAGGCCGGAGTGATGAGCGCGCTGCAACAGCTGCGCTTCAACGTAGTCGGATTCGGTTGCACGACTTGCATCGGCAACTCCGGTCCGCTGCCACAGCCGATCGCCGAAGCGATCGAGTCGCACAAGCTCGTGGTCGCGGCGGTGCTGTCGGGCAATCGCAACTTCGAGGGACGAATCAATCCGCTAACGCGATTCAACTATCTCGCCTCACCGCCGCTCGTCGTCGCGTACGCGCTCGCTGGGCGGATGGACATCGACTTCAATACCGAGCCCATCGGCGTTGGCAACGGCGGCCCCGTCTTTCTCCGTGACATCTGGCCAGCGCCGAAAGAAGTGGAAGACGAGATTCTCCGCTCGGTGAAGGCGGAGATGTTCAAGGCACAGTACTCGAACGTCTTTCACGGGGACGACAACTGGCGCAGCCTTCCGGTGCCCGAAGGCGATCTCTACGCCTGGGACCCGACGTCGACCTACGTCAAGAATCCGCCGTTCTTCGATGGAATGACGCTCACGCCGCCCGGTATTCGCTCGATCACAGGCGCGCGCGTGCTTGGAATGTTCGGAGATTCGATCACGACTGACCATATCTCACCCGCGGGTTCGATTCCGGCTTCGAGCCCGGCAGGCAAGTGGCTGATCGAGCAGGGTGTGAAGACGATCGACTTCAACTCCTATGGCTCGCGTAGGGGAAATCACGAGGTGATGATGCGCGGAACCTTCGCGAATATCCGCCTTCGCAACGAGCTCGCGCCTGGAACTGAAGGTGGGTGGACTACGCGAAGCCCGGGGGGAAAGCCGATTTCGATTTACGAAGCCGCGATGGAATACCAGAAGAGGGGAATTCCGCTCGTGATCATCGCGGGCAAAGAATACGGCACTGGGTCGTCTCGCGACTGGGCAGCGAAGGGTACGCTGCTACTCGGCGTCCGGGCGGTGATCGCCGAGTCGTTCGAGAGGATCCATCGATCGAACCTGGTGGGAATGGGTGTGCTGCCGATGGAGTTCCTGCCAGGGGAAACCAGAGTCACAGCAGGTCTTAGCGGGTTCGAAACATTCGAGATCGAAGGGATGTCAGAGGAGATGAAGCCTCGGGCGGTCCTTACCGTTCGCGCGCGCGGCGATGATGGCTCGGAGAAGACGTTCAGGACCGTGTCGCGAATCGACACGCCGGAGGAGCTGAGCTACTACCGTCACGGAGGCATTTTGCCTTACGTACTGAGGCAGCTTGTCGGCCGGGAGCGCAACTCGGCCTAGGGCATCGAGCGTTTCAACTGGCACCCCTAGTCCCAAAGGCTGCAGTGCCAGCGCAGGCAGAGAATCTTTGAATCCGCTTCAAGTCGAAACCGAAGCTCCCATTCCTTTCGAAACCACAGCGTGGCATCGACCGACCGCGAATCAAGGCAGCGGAATCCACGCGGCATGCTCCGCAACCTGTGGAGCTCGCTCGGCCCGGGGGTTGTTACCGGCGCGGCAGACGATGACCCCTCCGGAATCGCGACTTACTCGGTGGCGGGTGCCCAGCTCGGAACAACTTTACTATGGACATCGCTGATCACCTGGCCGCTGATGGCGGCGGTGCAGAGCATGTGCGCCCGCATCGGCATGGTCACCGGTCACGGATTGACGTCGACCTTCCGCACGAAGTTTCCGCGCAGCGTTCTCATTGGGGTCGCCGGTTTGCTCATGATCGCTAACACAATCAACATCGGGGCTGACCTCACCGGGATGGGCGACGCGATGGAGTTGCTGACGAATGTCCATTCACACCTGTGGGTGATCGGTTTTGGTCTGCTCATCGCATGGGCCACGATACGCCTTCGCTACATCGTGCTCGCCAATGCTCTCAAATGGCTCGCGTTGGTGCTCTTCGCATATGTCGTGACGGCGATCCGTCTTCATCCGGACTGGAGCTCGGTTGTTAACGCGGCGGTGATTCCGAGACTGCCACACGGTCGCGCGGCGTGGGCAACGCTGGTGGCAATTCTCGGAACTACGATCAGTCCATATCTCTTCTTCTGGCAGGCCTCGCAGGAAGTCGAGGAGGAAAAGTCGATCGGCCGACACACACTGGTCGAACGGCGCGGCGCAACTCCGGCAGAAATTCTGAACCGAAGGATCGACATCGGTGTCGGGACGTTCTTTTCCAATCTGGTAATGTTCTTCATCGTCCTGACGACGGCGCTCACTCTGCATGCGCACGGGATGACCGCGCCGCGGACATCAAAGGAAGTCGCGCTCGCTCTTCGTCCACTCGCCGGTCGCTTTAGTGCGCTCCTTTACACCATCGGGCTCGTAGGCACGGGAATCCTGGCGATTCCCACGCTGGCTGGATCCGCTGCCTACGCTTTGGCCGAAACGTTTCACTGGCGCGAAGGCATCGACGAAATCTTCCCCAAGGCGCGACGCTTTTACGTCGTCCTGGCGCTTTCGATTCTCGCTGGAATCAGTATGGACTTCGCCAACCTCAACGCCATCAAAACCTTGTATTGGACGGCGGTGATCAACGGACTCCTCGCGCCATTCCTCCTGCTCGGAATTTTGATCGTAGCGAGCGATCGAAGAATCATGCGCGGCCAGCCCAGCTCGCGGCTTGGGCAGATCACAGTCGGTTTGACGACAGCCGCGATGTTCGTCGCTGCGGTCGCGATGTTCGTCGTTTAGGAAACCGCCTTATCGATGTACTTCCGTCTTCGCAGCTGAAACTGCGGCATCGACGCGCTTATCTGGTCGGCCAGATCCTGTTCGATCCGCTTGGGGTCGAGCGGCTCCAGCATCGCTCTGAGCTCGGGATCGTCGGCGAGCGCGAGGTTGAGACGCGAGTACAGGCCGGCAACCAGATGGAGAGTTTTGGTGATCTCTTCCTCCATACGGAGATTCACCTGGAGCGTCAGCTCTTCGCGCAGCTCCCCTATGCGCGACTCGCGGCTCTGCGTCATCAACACGAAGATGGACAGAACGATGGCCTCGAGCGAGACGACCATCGTGAGCATGCCGTAGGGATAGGGATCGAAGAGCGGCAAGCCCGAGAAGGGCAGATTCCAGTACACCCAGCCGGCGAAAAGAAGTCCGTGAATGGCCAGAAACGGCGTGGAGCTGGCAATCGAGATCATGCGGTCGGCGAGAACTTCCATCGCCGAGCGATTCGCCGCGTGCTGCGCTTTGATCGCGCGGAACGCTTTGTTGATGCCCGCGCTGCGGCGCATCCGCCTCTCACCGGTCGTGGGTGTTGCGGGTTCAATGCTCGTAAGCGGTTCGATGCGCTGGTCCATGTCTCCTGAAGATGCAAAGTTTTGACCCAACAGCCAGGGCCACTTCCTGTGCTTGGATAAACCCGTCACCTTTCAACCATGAGCAGCTCTTTCACAGTCGGATTGGTCCAGGAATCTGTCGCGAATGACGTTCAGAGGAACGTCGACCGCGCAGTTGCGCGCGTCCGCGAAGCGGCGGATCGCGGAGCGCAAATCGTGTGTCTCCAGGAGCTGTTCAACGCGCCGTACTTCTGCAAATCGCAAAAACACGAGCGCTTCGATCTGGCCGAGCCGATCCCTGGCCCCACTATCGAGCTGATGCAGAAGCTCGCTCGGGAGCTCGAGCTGGTAATCATCGTGCCGATCTTCGAGCGCCAGGCCGCTGGTGTGTACCGTAACTCCGCAGCGGTAGTCGACGCCGACGGTTCGTACCTCGGGGCGTACAGAAAGATGCACATCCCCGACGATCCGCTCTTCAACGAAAAGTTTTACTTCACTCCCGGAGATTCGCACATTGCCGATGACGGCGATCACAAGGGCGCCAGTGGTTTTCGCGTCTGGAAGACCCGCTACGCCAGCATCGGCGTTCTGATCTGCTGGGATCAGTGGTATCCGGAAGCCGCGCGCATCACGAGCCTTCTCGGCGCCGAGATCATCTTTTATCCGACGGCAATCGGTTGGCACCCTTCCGAGAAAGCCGAGCACGGCGAAGCGCAGGTAGATGCGTGGCGCACTGCACAGCGCGCGCACGCCATCGCAAACGGCGTGTACGTCGCGTCGCCAAACCGCGTCGGTCACGAGGATGAGCCCGGCACCGACGGTATCGAGTTTTTTGGACACTCATTCATCAGTGATCCGTTCGGACGAATTCTCGCCGAAGCCGGGACAGAGCCGGCAGTGCTCGTGGCGAAATGCGATAGAGCCTTGATCGAAAACACGCGACGCAACTGGCCGTTTCTGCGCGATCGACGCATTGACGCCTATTCCCCGATTCTCAATCGCTACATCGGATGACGAAGCGGACCGCTACCGCGAGTAAGCGCAGCGAAAGCGCCGCCCCGCAGGGAAGCGGCGCTTTGACTATGGAGCTAGCGCTGGCTCGACGAATGCCTGCAGAGTGGGAGAAGCACGACGCAACCTGGATTGCGTGGCCGCACCATGAGCCGGACTGGCCAGGAAAGCTGGCTCCGATTCCGTGGGTTTACGCGGAGATCGTGCGCGCGCTCAGCGAGCACGATCGTGTGGAAATACTCTGTCACAACGAGGCGGTTGCACACAACGCGCGTGTGCTGCTCACCGCTCACGGAGTGAAGGACCACCCAGATAAGTATCGGTTGCACATCGCACCGAACGATCGCGTCTGGCTCCGTGACTCGGCGCCCACAGCGGTGCTGCGCGCCGACGGGAGCGTGGAGCTGATCGATTGGCAATTCAACGCCTGGTCGAAGTACGACAACTATAGTATGGACGCCGACATCGGGCGGGCGATCGAGCGCATCACCGGATTGCCGCGCGCGGAAGCGGCTCGGCCCGACAACGGCCAACGCCTGGTGCTCGAAGGCGGAGGAATCGAGGTCAACGGCGCTGGTTCGATGCTGGTTACTGAGGAGTGGTTGCTTACAGACGTTCAGATCAGGAACCCGGGCATGACCGCCGGTGATTACGAGAAGGCGTTCAAGAACTATCTGGGCGTGACCGACACTATATGGTTGGGTGAAGGTGCGGTCGGTGATGACACGCACGGTCACGTTGACGACGTCGCCCGTTTCAGCGCACGGGATACGATAATTCTGGCGTACGAGTCCGATCCATCGGATGAAAATCATGCGCGGTCGGTGGACAATCTCCGTCGCTTAAAAGCCGCGGCGAAGACTCGCGCATTGAGGATCGTCATGATTCCCTTCCCGCGCCCGGTGACGATGAATGGCGAGCGGCTACCCGCGAGTTACGCGAACTTCTACATTGCCAACGGCGCCGTTCTTGTGCCAACGTTCAACGATCCGAACGATCGCGTGGCGCTCAACGGGATCGCCGAGGCATTTCCGCGGCGCACCGTAATCGGTATTCACGCGGTAGATCTGGTGTGGGGATTCGGCACGCTGCATTGTCTAACGCAGCAACAACCCGCGCCGATGGGGAGGACGTCATCAAAATGAAGATCACTCTCACAGGCGAAGAGTCGCTAAGACTCGAGCCGATGTCCGGGCCGCTCACCATCGAAGCGCAATCACACGACCAGAGCTATTCGCCTTTTCACATGCTCGGCAGTTCGCTCGGTATGTGTACGTTCTCGGTGCTGCAAAGCTGGGCGGCGAACAAAAACCTGGCGGTGGACGACCTCCGCATCGACGTGAGTTGGATCTTCGTCGAAGCCCAGCACCGAATCGCGTCAATCAACATCAAACTTGATTGGCCATCGCTGTCTGCCGAGCTTTGGCCGAGAGCGATTCGCGCGGCGCATCTGTGCGGAGTACATCAGACGCTGGCGCGCCCGTTTGCAATCTCAGTGACCGCCGTTGGCGCGGAGTCACCGTCAATCGAAGCTCCGCTGGATCTTGAATCAACGCGTGGTACTAGTAGATCCACTACTACCGCAGTGCCACAGGCCGACGGACAACCAAAGGCCACCAGCGCGCCGTGACCGTTCCCGTTGTTCACTTCACAGTTGGCGGCGAAGAATTAAGCGAACCAGTCGCGCCCGCTGTCGGCGAGGCCGGTCGCGGCTACACGGTGATTTACGATGGTCACTGCAAGGTCTGCGGCCGAATGGTAAAGTTCCTCAGGAAGTGGGACAGAAATCGCGAGCTCGAGATAATTCCTTCGCAGGCGCCGGGAGTGAGGGCGAGATTCCCGTGGATTCCGCAGCGAGCCTACATGGAATCCGTGCAGGTTATCCGGACGGATGATGGGATGACCTGGCAGGCGGCTGCCGCGCTGGAAGAGCTCCTAAAGGTGTTGCCGAAGGGACGGCTATTCGCGTGGCTCTTCAAGATCCCGTTCATGCGTCCGCTCGCCGACCGATTCTATCGGTGGTTCGCGCGGAATCGGTACAGAATGGGTTGCGGTGAGCACTGCGCCGTGCGCCCGGCTGACTTGGATTACGACGACAGCTGAAAGTTCCCGTAAGAACGAGGGGCAGCTCATAGGCCAATTCCGTCCAAGCGAAGAAATTCGCTTGGAAATTGCAAGGAAGTCATCGCGGAACGAAGCAACGGTCTCTCTACTCTCCAGCGGAGGTTCCATGCTTGGCACGATACTGATTGTCTTGTTGGTTCTGCTGCTTATCGGTGCTTTGCCGAGCTGGGGTCACAGCCGAAGTTGGGGCTACTACCCGAGCGGCGGACTGGGGCTCATCGTCATAATCGTGCTGATTCTACTGCTGTTGGGTCGTATTTGATCTCGAGTTTCTCCTATAGCTCGACACGGGTAATTGAGGACCGAAAATCGTCAGCGCAGGCCTTCGCCTAGATCAATTTTCGCGTGACTTCCGGACCGCGGACGGCCGCTGCGCGTAAAGCATTGCAGCGACTGAAAGAAGGCAATTCGAGATTTGCCGCCAATGTGCGCGGGTCCGACGCTTTCGTCAGTCACACCCGACGCGCCGAGCTGGCCGCTGGGCAACAGCCCTTCGCAATCATCCTTGGCTGCTCGGATTCGCGCGTTCCCGCCGAGATCGTCTTCGATCAGGGGCTGGGCGATCTTTTCGTGATTCGTGTCGCGGGCAACATCGTAGCTCCGTCACAGGTCGGCAGCGTCGAGTTCGCCGCGGCACGATACGGTACGCGGCTTGTCGTAGTCCTCGGACACTCTCAGTGCGGCGCAATTCTGGCGACTCTCGAAGAGCTGCGAACGCCAACAGAGAATCAGTCGCACAACCTGCGAGCAATCGTCGACCGCGTCCGCCCGTCAGTTGAGGGACTGTTAGCGACAGCTCTCCGACATGACCCCGATGCGCTCGTGAAGGAGGCGGTCCGCGCCAACATCCGCGCCTCGGTCAGTCACCTGCGGCACGGGTCGCAAGTCCTTGAAGAACTGATTGCGAACGAGGGGCTGCTCGTGCTGGGCGCCGAATATTCTCTGGAGAGCGGCGTGGTTGATTTCTTCGACGAACCGACGAGCTCGGAATGAACTGCTCAAAACGCTGCCTCGCTGAAGACTGTGCTCCCGTCCCTCGCCCGCGTCACCGTCCCACTGAATAGCCCGAGCTCCTGTCGACGCCACCATGCGCCTGTCTTTCGCTTGGTCTCAAGGTCGGTGACCCAGTACTGCCACACGACTGTGCGCACCATCGAGGGCGGCTTCCCATGAAATGGATCGGCTCTAAAAAGCTCCAGCACGCTGGGACTTCCTTCGAGCAATCGCTCCTGCGCGAGCACTACCCACGGCGATGCCCGCCAAGGGACGAGTGACGCAAACCACAGGTTCCAATCGAAGCGCGGCTGGTATGGAGCGTAGAAGCCGGGTCGCTCCTTCGGATCCTGCGGTTTGTAGCGGAAGGGATACGCGATCCACGTCCTTCCGTCATTGCTGCCCTGAAACTCGATCTCGTAGCGCGCTGGAGTCATGACCGCAAAGAGGCCATAGGCATTGGCAATTCGGAACGGCTCGAGTAGACGGTTGGGAAGAGCGAGGATCGAACCGGAACCGCCAAGGAGAAACGCCGCCACCGTTGAGTACAGCGCAATGCCGAGTGTGACGCTTTCAACGCGCCGGTAGATTCGGAACCTACGCGTCGATTCCGGCGCCGCCGGCGTGACCACTGGAAATCCAAGTCGTGCCAGGGGGCGGTCGTCGAGCAGGAGCACTCCCAGAGATAGCACCAGGTAGTTAAGGAAGCAGTAGTTAGCGGTGGTGATTATTCCGATCTGCAGCGCTGTCACCACAAAGAAGCAAACAATGCGAAACCGCCTCGGTAGGAAGAGCGCCCACACGAGACCAAGCTCGACGCCCAGCGTAATTGCGACGGTGCCGGCGTGGTACCAATGCGGGAGCTGCTGGACGTACCAACCCATCCAGGATGGCAGCGGACCGTTTTGATAGTACTCGTCCATCGCGGTGAAATCGCGCCAGTGCGGGTCGCCGCTCAGCAGCTTCACCAATCCGGATTCGAAGTAGATCCGGAACCACTCCCACTGCAGCATGAAAAGACTGAACCGCGACGGAGGATCGCTGGCGCCCAGGGCGGGCCGGATACCACGTGGCGCAAAGAAGAACGACAGAAATCCCGCTTCCAACAGCATTCCATCCGACTGGTAGGACGAGAAGTCCTGGAGCGCTGCAATGCACGAGAGGAAGAGAATCTCGCACACCGCGATTGTGAGCCTTGGCCAGAAATTGAAGACGAGAAGGAGCGACGCGATCAGTCCGGCGCCAACGATCAGGGTCAACGCACGGTCGCTGGCATTTAGCCAGAGCAATGTCGGCGCATACCACATCCGCGCGATCGCTCCAAACGTGGTCGACAGTTCATAGAGGTAGAAATCGGCGGGAAGAATTCCGCGCTCTCCAATCAGCCCGTGTATCTGGAACGCGAGGGAATAGAACGCGGAAAAGAAAATCAGCCCCAGCGCTCGGAGAAAAAGCCAGCGAGGCCAAAGGCGGGCGTCTTCCGACGTATCAGCTAGCTTGGGCTGCGACTCCGACATAGCAGGATTTCATAGCAATCGGCATTCTTGAAGCGCATGAGTGGACCCTTACAACTCCGATGCGCAGCCGTGCTATTCGATCTGGACGGCGTGCTGGTGGATTCGGCCGAATGCGTCGAACGCACATGGCATCGGTGGGCACTTGAGCATCGGCTCGACCCCGTTCAGGTAATAGGAGTGGCCCATGGCCGACGGACCCTTGAAACAGTGAAGCTGGTTGCCCCGCAGCTCGACGCCGCGGAGGAAGTCGCGGCTCTCGAGTCGGGCGAATCGACCACCACTGACGGTATTTATGAGATGGCTGGCGCTCGAGAGCTGCTTCACACCTTACCGCCAAACACCTGGGCGATCGTAACGTCCGGGACATGGGCGATTGCCAGTCTGCGCATTCGACACACTGGCCTTCCGATGCCGAGGGTTCTCGTTTGTGCGGACGAGATTCAGCGCGGCAAGCCCGATCCCGAAGGATATTTGTTGGCAGCATCGCGGCTCGAACGGGCGCCAGAAGAGTGCGTCGTTATTGAGGACACGCCTGCGGGTCTCGAAGCGGCACGCGCCGCCGGCATGTGTGCGGTCGGAGTGTGCGGAACATATTCAGCAAACGCGCTCGCGATTGCAGATTTAATAGTTCCGCGTCTGATTGCGTTGCGCATCGCTGAAGGCGGCAACGGTTCGGCGCTCGAGATCACCGCGACGGGGACGATATGAAGCCTTTGATCGGGAGAGTCTGGATCTTCATTGTCATGTGCATTGCTGGAGGACTCGGTGCCGCGGTTGGCTCCGTGGTTGGGCACTCCTTCGGCTCGCGAGGTCTTTTTATTGGAGCAGTCGTCGGCGGATTGTTGGCGGTTGCCCTTGTCGCCCGATTTGCCGTGTGGCGCGGTTGGATTGCTCAGTCTCAATGGCGCATGACAACGTTGGGTGGGATGCTCGGATTTCTCCTCGCGGCTTTCATTGCGACACGCACGCTCTCGAGTCCCGCCGGACCAGCTCTGAGCTCCCTCCTGATCGGGACAGGGGCAGTGCTCGGCGCAGGTATCGCCGCGAGTCGCCGACCAGACTCTCTGCCCTAGCGCTGCGTCTTACCTTCTGCTGAAGGAGGTGCTTCCCCGGTTGGCGAGGACTTATTCAAACTCGCGATTGTGACGTATGTCACCGTGTCCCAGGCGTTGTGAATGCCGATAAACAGCAGCAACAGCGCTGCGCTGCCAATTCCAAATAACGAGACCGTTTGGTAGCGCGGAAGTATCGCCGCAGAGATCAGAATGGCGAGATACGACACCATAGGGAGACATGCGTGCCAAATCCAATCCTCGAGCACCGGTTGGTATATCGTCGTGCGGCGCGCTCGCCGTATGACGATCGAAGTGTAGACGACCCCAAACGCCCCACAGACGCCAACAATAGTTGCGGTGCTCGAGAGGTTCGGCCATGGCGCGCTAAGAATGGCGGAGACGAGCAGCACGGCGGAGAAGTGCACGACGTTTGGAGTACCGAAGGCGCTAATCTCGGGCTCGCCACCTTTTCGGTCGGATTCCGACACGAGCGCCATAACCACGAATTGCAGACCTGTAAGCGCTCCAGCCGACGATCCTACGATCACGTAAAAATTTTCCCAGAGCGTTAGCGTATCATGTGCATTCATAGCACCGGAATTGACCGCTCCTGGGCTTCACCCGCCAGAGCACGCGTCGGTTTGTCGCGCTCTATTCTTATGATGTTTCGAACCCGCCGGACTGCAGCTCGGTGCGCGATTCGTGGCCCCGTGGCTTACTGAAACGAGACGGAAGCAGCGCGCGTGGCGGGCCGGCGCACCAGACGCCAGGGGAAAAAGTACACCGCGTAAACCACCGTATACACTGCGAAATTCTCCAACCGCGCGAAGTGAGCGAAGAAGAAAAAGAAAATCAGCAGGTGCATGCGGAAGACATTTCTGTACGGCTCAGAAAAGAGGCTGCTCAACTTGTTGCTTCCGCCCAGCGACTTGATCGAAAGATCACGGTCGAGCGAGAGGGGCTTACGTAGAAACGCGGCGCGGTGCGCGAGAAAAGCCGACGGGAGGAAAGGCCAGTAACGCCGCGCAACTTCCAGATAAGTGGATGTGCCGGCCCAGTTGGTGCGTCCCGCCCCAGCACCCGCATCGATCGGAAAAAAAGAGATCAGGAACTGTGAATGGCCGTAGTGGAAGCCGCCGAAATGGACGGTGAAAAACGCAAGCAGGAATAACCCGCCGATGATCAGCACGGCCCACAGGATCGCGAGCGCCTGGGGTTGGGATGCGACGAGTGCACGATCCCTCCACGACGCTCGCATCAGCTCAACGATCGGCTGACCGATCATCCACACTATAGTCGCGTAACCGACGACCAGGCTGGACAGCCACAAGCTCCAAACGAGGTCCGTCGTGTTCCAGCCGGCCCACCAAGCGACCACCAGACCGGCCGCGAACGCCAGCGCGTCGGGCCAGGACGAAAGCCAATTATCCAGTGTGGTGTCTGCTGCCATCTCGGTTGGTATAAAAAGATGAGGTTGCCTCATGGAGCGACGAGCATTTCGCGCGCTCTCTACCTGTCTCGACGCCCGTGCCAGACCCCCGTAACACGCATTGCGATGCTCAGAGTTTTGCTTCCTATTTGGACACTCCACGGCCCAGGGCTTCGCCCCCAGTTCCCGCTTTTACGGAGCGCAACATGACCAGGCTTAACACGTCACGTCGCCACCTCTGCGCGAGCTCGCTGCTGCTCGTAACGCTCGCGCCTATTGCTACCGCCCAGCAATCACCGGACATCGCGTCACGGCTTCAGGGCTTCGACAGCTACATGACCCAGGTGATGAACGACTGGAATGTCCCGGGCCTGGGTGTTGGGATCGTAGTCAAGGACAAGCTTGTCTGGGCGAAGGGGTACGGCTATCGCGATTACGGTAAGAAGATTCCCTACACGCCGACGACAACGCAGCCAATTGCGTCGAACACGAAGCTGTTCACTTCGGTTGCTGCCGGAATGCTGGCCGACGAAGGCAAGGTCGATCTCGACAAACCGATCCGTCAGTACGTGCCGAGCATTCAGTTCTACAACGATGACCTGAACCGAACGGTAACGCTGCGCGATATGCTGTCGCACCGCACCGGCATCACCCGACACGATGGCATCTGGTACAAATCGGATTTCACGCAAAAAGACCTGTTCGAGCGTCTCAAATACCTCGAGCCGACCGAAGCGCCGCGATCGGTATTTCTCTACAACAACATGATGTATTCAGGCGCCGGCTACGCGATCGAGCTGCTGAGCGGAAGACCATGGGAGACTTTCGTCCGCGAGCGAATCCTCAACCCGCTCGGCATGACGAGCACGACGTTCACCATCGCCGACATGGTGAAGCAGCGCGAGCCTGGCGTTCCATACACCGAGCGCCGCGACAACACCGAGATCTATCGGATTCCTTACTACAGCGACGCGATAGGGGTTGCTCCGGCCGGCGCAATCAACTCGAGCATCGTCGACATGTCCAAGTGGCTCATCGCGCTGATGAACGATGGGAGGCTCGAGGGCAAACAGGTAATACCGAGAAACGTGGTCCGGCAGACGCTTGCTCCGTCGATCGCTTTGCCCAACACCGGACTCGAGGTGCGCGGCTGGGGCGAATTGATCAACTCCGCCTATGGCATGGGTCGATGGACCGCTGCGTATCGCGGACACCTGCTCGCCTATCATGGCGGCGACCTCCCCGGTTTTCACTCGCAAGTGTCGACGATGCCGTACGATTCCATCGGCGTCATCGTGTTCGTGATCGGCAATCAGGCCGCCCCCCTCTACAACGTCATATCGTATAACGTTTACGAACGCCTGCTCCGGATGTCGCTGACGCCCTGGTCCGAGCGCCAGAACACCATCCGCCTGAAAAACAAGGCGGCATCAACCCAGTCTCGCAAAAAGTCAGGAGGCGGGCGCGTAGCGGGAACACGTCCTTCTCATCCGATCGACGACTACGTTGGTGAGTTCGAGAACCCCGCTTACGGCGTTCTGAACATTACCAGGGGTGACACGTCGCTCATGTTCGACTTCCACAAAATCAGGATGCCGCTCAGTCACTTCCACTACGACCGTTTCGACACGCCGGACGACGAAGAGGACGGCAAATATTCGGTCAACTTTCTGACCAACCCGCAGGGCGAGATTGATCGCGCCGAGATGTCGCTGGACGAGGCCGCGATCGCGTTTACTCGCCGGGTACCGGCCGCCCTTTCAAGTGCCGCGATTCTCCGCCAGTACCTGGGGACCTACATCACGCCGAGCGGAGGCAAGTTCGATGTCGTGCTGCGGCCGGATGGGACGCTCGCGATTCAGTACGCCAGCGGGACCTTTCAGAATCTCATTCCGTGGCAGCCGCGGCGTTTTCGCATCAAGGAGTTCGCGGACGTCACCTTTGAATTCATAACCGAGAACGGCAAAGTGATCGCGCTCAAGCAGACTGATCCTTCGGGCGAGTTCACCTTCACGCGTCGTTGAAGCATTATGGGCCGACGCGATCAGCTCCCATTCCGCGCAGCGCTCGAGGAGTACAAGCAGCAGGCGGAAAACCTCTTCGATGCATTGAAATCAGGCGAGGAAGCAGCCGAGTGGCGCTTCAAGTGGGAGCATCCGCGCTTTCGTGGCAAGACAGTGGACGCTGTCAAGGCGGCTACACTGGATCTTGCCGATGCACGGTTGGTCATCGCGCAAGAATATGCTTTCGACACCTGGGCGGATCTCGAGAAGTTCACCGGCGCCGTTAGACACGACGGTCAAGTCCCTCGCTTCGAGAGCGCCGTAGAGGCCGTCATTTTCGGAGACGCCGCAACGCTCGCGGCGATGCTGCGCGACACTCCGGACCTGGTACATGCGCGGTCGACGCGAAGACATCACGCAACGCTGCTGCACTATATCGGTGCGAACGGCGTCGAGGGCGGGCGACAGCGAACGCCGCCAAACGCGGTCCAAATCGCCAAGATCCTACTCGACGCCGGCGCCGAAGTCGATGCACTGGCCGATATGTACGACAACAAGTGCACCACTATGAGCATGCTGGTATCGAGCGCTCACCCTGATGAAGCGGGACTGCAGGGCGTTCTCGCGGAAACGCTTTTGGATTACGGTGCAGCGCTCGAGGGGCCTGGATCGAACTGGCAATCGGCTCTGACGACTGCGTTGGCTTTTGGCTATCCGGATACGGCCGAAACACTGGTCCGGCGCGGGGCATCGCTGAACAACGTCGCAGCGGCGGCGGGATTAGGACGGGTTGACGATGTTGCGCGACTACTTCCATCCGCGGACAGCAAGAGCAAACACATCGCGCTCGCGCTCGCCGCTCAGCACGGCCGGACCGATGTCGTACGTCTGCTGCTCGATGCTGGCGAAGATCCGAGCCGATACAACCCTGACGGATATCATTCCCACTCGACGCCGCTGCATCAGGCGGTGTGGGCGAAACACGGGGACGTAGTGCATCTGCTGGTGGAGCGAGGCGCTCGGCTGGACATCAAGGACACCGTCTATCAAGGTACGCCACTGGATTGGGCGATCTACGGCGGAATAAAAGAGATCGCCGAGTATCTTCGCAGTAAAGGCGCGCCGACCGCCTGAATCGTCCCGCTCAGACGCGTTTCGTTTTCCACCTCCCCTTACGGAAAAGCCACACGCTGACGAGCGCCAGAGTCGAGTACGCCACTGTGATCGAAATGAAGGCTCCCCGCGGACCCATGTGAAACCAGACCGCCAACGCATACGCGATAGGAATCTCCCATAGCCAAAAGACTACGAGGTTGATCCAGGTCGGCGTCCACGTATCGCCCGCACCGTTAAACGCACTCGTGAGCACCATGCCATACGCGTAGAACGGAAATCCTAGCGCTACTATTCGCAGGCATCCTACGGCGTACGACCTCACGGTCGGATCCGAAGTGAAGAGCGACACGATCGGACCAGCGAGCGCAACGAAAACGACGCCGACCCCTCCCAGAAACCAGAGATTGTAGCGGCCCGCGATCCATACCGCGCGGTCAGCGCGATCCGGTTTGCGCGCGCCAAGTGCCTGACCGACCATCGTCGCAGCCGCGTTGCTGAGGCCCCATGACGGCAGCAGAGCGAAAATCACAACGCGAAAACCAATGGTGTAACCAGCGAGCGCGGCGCTGCCAAAGCTCGAGATCACGCGAACAAGCCCGATCCAGCTCGCGCTGCCGACGAGAATCTGAAAAGTTCCCGAGCCAGAGAGGCGGATCATCTGCCACATGAGGGCGGGATCGAACCGGAAATGGCGACGCACAACACGCACACGCGCACCGCGACGAATCAGGCGGCTGATCGCGTACAGCGCGCCGGTGCCGCGACCAATATTCGTTGCTACAGCAGCACCGACGACGCCGAGCCGCGGAAATGGACCAACACCGAAAATCAGCATTGGACCGAGAAAAATGTTGATCGCGTTCGCGAGCCAGAGCACCCGCATCGCGATTACCGCATCGCCGGCACCGCGGAAAATCGCGTTGACAAGAAACAGCATCAACACGTTGACGTTTCCGCCGAGCATGACGCGCGTGAACCTGGAGTTGGCAATCACGCCGGGTGAGGCGCCCATCAGACGCAGTAGTGTCGGCGCCGCCAGCGCACCGCCGATGCCCAAAACAGCGGCCACGATTACCCCGAGGACAACCGCTTGTGCCGCCGCGTGCGAAGCCCCGTCCGAATCCTTCTCGCCGATGCGCCGCGCGACGGTAGCAGTGGCGCCAATACCAAGGCCCATCGCCAGCGTATAAATCAGAACCATCATCGACTCGGTGAGCCCGACGGTCGCTACGGCATCGGCGCCGAGACGCGCGACAAAGAAGACATCAACCACCGCGAAGACGCTTTCCAGTACCGTTTCGAGCACCATCGGTACTGCGAGCAGGAAAATCGCGCGACCGATTGGACCATCGGTGTAGTCCAGTTGCGCGCCGCGAAGCGCTTCCTTGATGATCGCCCAGTTTCCGTACCCCGGAGCGGAGACTGGTAGAGTGATGTCCTGGGAGTCCGACATTAGGTCGTGGCGAAACCGGGAAGGCTAACTACAACTGCAACTGATGACTACCGGCTGGGGGCTTTGGGCGGGGCGGCGGGGGGCTTCGGGCTAATCGCTTCGCTTCTTTGTTGTCGATTTGCGGATGCTTGGATCGACTAAGTAATGAGGGCTAGCGCTGCTTTTCAGCGCGCTGCCGGTTGCCGCTGCCGATTGTTTTCCACCATCAGATCTACGAGTTGCACGAGATGCTCACCTATCTGCCTCATTCCGATACACTGAACACACGAGTGGACACCCTCGAGCATCATCGTAAACAGGTTCGCAGAGAGGGCGGGATCCCGAAATCCGGCCGCCTTGCAGAGGCGGATGATGCGCTTGTGTTCTCTAATCTTGTGGTCCTGGATGACGCGCCGCGCTGGATGGTTCGGGTCGGGCAGCTCGGCGAGAGCGTTGCCGAGGGCGGACCCACGCTCTTCCATGGCGCGAAGCTTCGCAGAGACTCGCCGGCTCCAGTCCTGAAGCTGTCCCTCCGGATCTCCGCGGTGCTTCGCGCTGAGATCCTTCCACTCCTCCTCCTTCTGGGCAACTATGCCCTTCACCCATTCGGCGATCAGCTCGTCCTTCGAGTCGAAGTAGCGATAAAGCGTCATCTTGTTGGTCTGCGCCGCTTCTGCGATCGCCTCGACTCCGACACCCCTGATGCCCTGCCTATGGAACAGATCGCCAGCCGCCACGAGGATGCGCTCGCGGACGGGTACGGCAGACCGGCCCTTTTTGCGGGGCTTCTTTCCATTGACGGGAATATCTGTTTGCACGATAGTTTCTACCCCCTACTTGACTGAAATGTTACCGATCGGTAACATAGGGGTGCTTATGGAGTGTTACCGATCGGTAACATACTACATGTCGCTGCGCAGTGCCACCACGTTTCGTTGTATCGGTCCCAACCCACGGAGTCGAGTAACATGAGTTCCACATTCTCTCGCGCCAGGTCGGTTTCCTTCAGAACTCACGCCGGTGGCTGGGCGGCCGCCGCTGTCTTCGCCGTTTCCGCGGCCGGTTGTCGCAAGGACCCGCCGCCAATGCAGGCGCCACAGGTCACCGTTGCCCCCGCCATCGAGCGAGTGATAGCCGACTGGGACGACTTCACCGGACACTTCGAGGCCGTCAACGCCGTTGAAGTCCGGCCGCGCGTCGGTGGATTCATCGAGCGCGTCGGCTTCGTCGAGGGAGCTCTCGTCCGTCAGGGTGACGTCCTGTTCGTGATCGACCAGCGTCCCTACGCGGCGGAAGTCGCGAGAGCAGAGGCGGTGCTGGCCCAGGCGCGCACTCGCAATCAGCTCGCCACCATGGAAGTCGAGCGTGCACAAAAACTCGTGAGCACCCAAGCGATTTCGCGGGAGGAGCTGGACTCGCGCACCAGTGGTCAGGCCGAGGGCAACGCGGCAATCCGCGCGGCCGAGGCGGCGCTACGCGTGGCGCGGCTGAATCTCGAATGGACGGTCGTTCGCGCGCCGATATCGGGCCGCGTGGGTCGCGCTGAAATCACGCGCGGCAATGTCGTGCAGGCGGGAGCACCTTCGCCGACGCTGCTCACCACGATCGTGTCGATCGACCCCATCTACGTGTACTTCGACACCGATGAGCAGGCTTATCTCAAATACATGGCTGCGCAGTCGGCCGGCCCCAGCGGGCGCGAGGTATTGATCGGTCTCGCCAACGAATCCGGCTTCCCGCACCAGGGCAGGCTCAACTTCGTCGACAATCGTGTCGATGGGACGTCCGGAACGATTCGAGCACGCGCCCTTTTGTCGAATCCGAACCGCCAGTTCACACCCGGTTTGTTTGCACGCGTGCGTCTCCTCGGCAGCGACCGTCACGTGGCGACAATGGTCCAGGACCAGGCGATCGGCACCGATCAGGATCGCAAGTTCGTGCTCGTTCTGAAGAGCGACAACAGCGTAGAATACCGGCCCGTAACCACGGGACGCGTTGTCGATGGTCTGCGCACCGTGGAATCAGGACTGAAGCCCGGTGAGCGCGTCGTGATCAATGGCATGTTGCGCGTGCGACCCGGAATGAAGGTCGCCGCCACCAATGCCGCCATGGTGGCCAAAAGTCCAACACCTACGCCTGCCGCACGGTAATCAGACTCTTTCCGGAATAATACAGTGCGTTTCTCACGCTTTTTCATAGACCGGCCTATCTTCGCGATCGTGATATCGCTGGTCATTCTTGCCGGCGGATTGCTCGCTGTGCGCACACTGGCGGTAAGCGAGTATCCCGAGGTCACTCCGCCTACGATTACGGTTCGCGCGATATATCCCGGTGCGAATCCGACGGTGCTGGCGCAGACAGTTGCAACACCGCTCGAGGACGCCATCAACGGTGTAGAGCGGATGCTCTACATGTCGTCATCCTCGACGGCTGACGGCTCGGTAAGCCTTACGGTGACGTTCCAGATCGGCACCGACGTCGATCTCGCGCAGGTACAGGTGCAGAATCGAGTCGCGCAGGCGCTCGCCAGGTTGCCGGAGGAAGTTCGCGCGCTGGGCGTCGTCACCGAAAAGCGCTCGCCGGACATCACGATGGTCGTGCACCTGTTCTCGCCCGACGGGCGGTACGATCCGGTCTACCTGCGCAACTACGCGTTGCTGAACGTCCGTAACGAGCTCGCTCGCATTCCGGGTGCTGGACAGGTGTTCGTCTTCGGTGCCGGGGACTACGCGATGCGCGTCTGGCTCGATCCGAACCGGGTCGCATCCCACGGACTCGCCGCCGGTGATGTCATTCAGGCGATCCGTGAGCAGAACGTACAGGTCGCCGCGGGAACTGTCGGGGCTCCGCCGATGAACGATCCCGTCGCGTACCAGCTGACGGTGAATGCCCGCGGTCGGCTGGCCGACGAAAACGAGTTCGGCAACATCATCGTGAAGACGGGACAGGACGGACAGGTCACCCGGCTCCGCGATGTAGCGAGGATCGAGCTTGGACCTGGCACTTACGGCCTGCGAGCTTTGCTCGACAACAAGGCCGCCGTCGCTATCGTGGTCTTCCAGGCACCGGGATCGAACGCGCTGGCACTTTCCAGCGGCATTCGCGCCAAGATGGCCGAGCTCAAGACCCGGTTCCCTCAGGGAGTGGATTGGTCCTCGGTCTACGATCCGACGCTCTTTGTGCGTGATTCGATTCGCGAGGTGATTTATACGCTGCTCCTCGCGACGCTGATGGTCGTCATAGTTGTCGTCCTGTTCCTGCAGACGTGGCGTGCATCGATCATCCCTCTCACCGCGGTGCCGGTATCCATCGTCGGGACATTTGCCGTGATGCTGGCGACGGGATTCTCCATCAACACGCTCTCGTTATTCGGACTCGTGCTCGCCATCGGCATCGTTGTCGACGATGCAATTGTGGTGGTTGAGAACGTCGAGCGTCACATCGAAGAGGGCTTGTCACCGGTCGATGCCAGCCACCGTGCGATGGAGGAAGTGAGCGGACCGATCATCGCCATTGCACTGGTGCTGTGCGCGGTCTTCGTACCCGTCGCGTTCATTAGCGGACTTACCGGGCAATTCTATCGGCAGTTTGCGCTGACAATCGCGTTCTCGACGCTGATCTCAGCGTTCAATTCCCTGACGTTGTCACCGGCCTTGGCCGCCGTGCTGCTCAAGCCGCGTGGCGCCCCCGAGGACGCGCCCACACGCGTCATGAATCGCTTGCTTGGCTGGGCGTTTGGTCCGTTCAACCGCGTCTTCGGCCGCGGCTCGGCGCGCTACGGAACCCTCGTCCAGACAGTGAGACGACGGTCGTTCGCCGCACTCGCCGTGTATGGAGTGCTGGTTGCCATCGGAATCCTCGGGTTTGCCAGAGTGCCGAAAGGTTTCGTCCCGAGTCAGGACAAACGCTACCTGGTGGCGATCGCGCAGCTGCCAGACGCCGCTTCGCTCGATCGAACCGAAGCTGTGATCAGGCGGATGGCGGACATTGCGCTCAAGCAGCCCGGAGTCGAGCACGCAGTCGAGTTCCCAGGACTTTCGATCAGCTCATTCGGACCGAAACCCAACGCGGGAATCATTTTCTTCGGGCTCAAGCCATTTGAGGAAAGAAAGAGTAAAGACCTCAAGAGCGGCGCAATCCTGATGGCGCTGAATCAGAAATTCTCGACAATCCAGGAAGGGTTCACCGCAGTCTTCCCGCCACCGGCCGTGAACGGATTGGGTGCGATCGGCGGTTTCAAGCTGATGGTTGAAGACAAAGCGGGGTTGGGCGATTCCACGCTCTACGCTACGACGCAGCAGCTGGTTGGTCGAACCTACCAGACACCGCGACTTGCCGGACAATTCTCCAGCTTCCAGATCAACGTGCCACAGCTCTTCGCGGATGTCGATCGCGACAAGGCAAAACAACTCGGCATCCGTCTCAACGACTTGTTCTCGACGCTGCAGATCTATCTCGGGTCTCAGTACGTCAACGACTTCAACAAGTTCGGCCGGACTTATCAGGTAATCGCGCAGGCCGACGCGCCCTATAGATCGAGTGCAGAGAACATCACTGCGCTCAAGGTGCGCAACGCACGCGGCGAGATGGTGCCGCTCGGCTCAGTGCTAACGGTCAGACAGTCGTACGGTCCGGACCAGGTCACGCACTACAACGGCTACCCAGCCGCGGATATCAGCGGCAGTGCGGCGCCGGGAGTCAGTGCTGGCGCGGCGGTACAGACAATGGAGGCACTCGCCAACGAGACGCTACCCAACGGCGTCGGCTTCGAGTGGACGGAGCTCACCTATCAGCAAAAACTTGCCGGCAATACCGCGATCTTCGTCTTCCCGCTGTGTATCCTGCTGGTGTTCCTCGTTCTCGCTGCGCTATACGAGAGCTGGTCCCTGCCACTCGTCATCGTCTTGATCGTCCCGATGTGTCTGGTGTCGGCGATCGCCGGCGTCTGGCTTACTCGCGGCGACAACAACGTCTTCACTCAAATAGGATTGTTGGTGCTGGTGGGGCTGGCGTGTAAGAACGCCATTTTGATAGTCGAGTTCGCCCGCGATCTGGAACGACAGGGACGCGATCGATTCACGGCCGCGCTCGAGGCGGCTCGCATCAGATTGCGCCCAATTCTGATGACCTCCTTCGCGTTCATCGCCGGTGTCGTCCCACTCATTCTGGCGAGCGGCGCCGGCGCTGAGATGAGGCGCGTAATGGGCATCGCTGTGTTCTCAGGGATGTTGGGCGTGACGTTCCTCGGCCTGGTCTTCACACCACTCTTCTATGTGCTCGTCCGCGGTTTCGTCGCGCGACGCGCGCAGACTCCGGTTCCGGTGTCCGGCGAGCCGGTGAAGATTCCTGACGACATCGAGCCCCTCCATCCGTGGCGACCATCGCTGGTGGCGGGGACAGAGGGCAGCACAAATGCGTAAAGTTTTGACAGCGTTCAGCGTCGTGCTGGTTGGGTGTGCAACGCCAGCGTACCGGGCGCCGGAAGTTCCTGTTCCTTCTGCGTACAACGTGAGTAGTACGAGTGCCGTCGAACCCGCCGCGATCGGTGCGTCCGAGGAGCCCTCGGCGCGCGCGATCCACGTGAGTAGCTCGCTGGCCTCGGCGCCATTCTGGAGTGAGCTGGGCGACACGACGCTGGTGATGCTCGTTCGCGAGGCCCAGCGGGCGAACATGGATGTTCGCATTGCCGAGTCGCGTCTGGTGAGCGCGCGCGCGGCCCGTAATCTCGCGCGTTTCGACCTGATGCCGACGATAACGGGAACGGGCAGCACATCACGTCTGCAGACATCGCTCGCTCAGACGCCGGGCCTCACGAGTCAGTTGCCAACGCAACAACTGTGGGACGTTGGCTTTGATGCGTCGTGGGAAGTGGACATCTTCGGTCGAGTCGCGCGGAACGTGCGGGCGCAGAGTGCGCTCGCCGAGTCGTCGGAGCATGGTCTCGAAGACGTTCAGGTGAGCGTTGCAGCCGAAGTGGCGCGAACGTACTTCGATTTGCGCGGCGCACAGCGGCAACTCGCGGTGTCGGAACGCAACGCCGCGAATCAGAGGAAGATCGTCAAGCTTACCGAGGATCGCCTTGCCGCTGGTCGCGGGACGGCGTTCGATACTGAGCGAGCGAAATCGGTCTTGTATCTCACGCTCGCCACGACGCCGGGTCTCGATGCGCAGATCGCGCTGGACAGGAATCGACTCGCGGTGTTGCTCGGTCGTGCGCCGAACGCGCTGCCCAAAGCCTTGTTGGATTCAGGATCGTTACCACGTCTTCCGGACACTTTGTACGTCGGTTCGCCGGAGCAGCTTGTGCATCATCGTCCGGACGTCCTTCGAGCGGAGCGTCAGTTGGCTGCCCAGGCATTGTTTGTCGGCTCGGCGCGAGCGGAGTATTTGCCGCGCGTAACATTGGGTGCGCGGGCCGGTTATCTCGCAACCTCGATCGATTCCCTGTTCAAGCGCGGAAACTCGCGGCTGCTGGTTGGTCCGGTGATGACTTTCCCACTGTTTGATCTGGGTCGCGTACGACAGCGGGTGGAGGTGGCCCAAGCAGGGCAAGACGAGGCGCAGGCGTCGTATAACGCAACAGTCCTCCGCGCGCTCGAAGAGAGCGAAGCATCACTCGTGACTTACGATCGGGCACACGCCCGCTTGGCCATACTCGAGAATGCAGTGCGCTCCAGCGCGCGCGCGGCAGACCTGGCGCAACAGCGGTTCGAGGCGGGACTCACTGATTTTCTCCAGGTATTGGATGCGGAGCGGACACTGCTCGACGCGGAGAATCAGCTGGCGCTTGGACATACCGCAGCGGCCACAGCTCTCGTGGCGGTCTACAAGTCGGTTGGAGGAACCTGGCCGATTTCGATTGGCTCTCGTTGAAGCAGCAGTAGACACGCTTCAATCCGCGCTCGCCGCGGAGCGCTCTGGAGCGGGACGGGTCGAGCTGTGCGCAAGCCTTCACGACGGCGGAACGACTCCGAGTGCCGGACTTATCGCAGCGACGACCCAACACGTGGGCATTCCGGTATTCGTGCTGATTCGACCGCGTGGCGGCGCGTTCACCTATTCGGATAGCGAGATCGATGTAATGAGGCGTGACATCGAGCTCGCCAGGCAGCAGCGTGCGCAAGGCATTGTAACCGGCGCACTCGACGAGGATGGCGGAATAGATGTCGCGACGACGCGCGAGCTGGTCGCAGCCGCGACCGGACTGCCGGTAACTTTTCACCGCGCTTTTGACTACACGGGCAACCTCTCCGAAGGACTCGAGCAGCTGATCGATGCCGGGGTAAGCCGAGTCCTCACTTCGGGCGGGGCGGCGACGGCACTGGAAGGTGCCGATGCCATTGCTCGGCTTGTCGATCAAGGTCGCGGCCGCATCGCCGTCATGGCGGGTGGTGGGATCCGGGAGCACAATGTGCGTGAGGTGATCGGGCGGACCGGGGTGAACGAAGTGCATGCGCGTATCAGCTCTGTCGTTCGAGACGCGACTCGTGTCACTGGATCAGACGTTCGGCTGCGTACAGCCTTCCCTGACGATGAGGCCGCGTGGGAAGAGCTCGATGAGGCGCGGATGCTTTCATTAGTCGACGTCGCGACCGATACTAGTTCTTGAGGAGGAGGTGCAAGTCCCCGAACTCGTGCCAAAGGTAGCGGCCGCGTAGCGCGGCTTCGTAAGCGAGAACAAGATGGTCGCGGCCAGCCAGCGTTTCGAGCATCGACAGATGCGACGCCTTCGGATCGTGTAGGCCACTAAGAATCGCATTCACAACGCGGAGGCCGCGTTCCGGAGTGATCAATAGGTTCGTCCAGCCGCTGCCGCCGCGTACGAAGCCATCATCGTCAGCGACACTCTCGAGTGCTCGCACTACCGTGGTTCCGACAGCAACGACGCGGGAGCCATGAGACCGCGCTGAGTTTACGGCATGCGCCGTGGCATAAGGCACGCGATACCGTTCCGGGTATGGCGGCTCGTTCGCTTCGAGACTCGACACACCCGTGTGCAGAACAAGTGGCACGAGACGCACATCCTTCCGTGTCAGTCGTTCGACTATGTCAGGCGTGAAGGCCCGGCCGGCTGATGGCATTTCTGCGCTCCCGGGCTCGGCGGCAAAAACCGTTTGGTAATACCGCAATGGCCAGCGCGTCGGTACGTAGCCGTAGCGAATTGGTGAGCCATACCGCGCCGTGTATGTCAAAGGATCATCCGGTAGCGTGAGCTCGGCAATCCAAAGCCTGACCGGCGCGCCAAAAGATGCGTCCGACTCAGGCAGATATGGCGCGACCAGCGTTGCAGTTGCACCTGCGGGCAGACGCAACTCTTCTCCGGTCTCAGCGTCCAGCAGCGGGCTGCTTCCTTTCTGAGAGTGACGCCGCAACTCCACAACCCATTCGCGCCGCGAGAGCGGTGACGACAGGTGCAGCGTCACATCGCTGGTGCTGCCGTCATGCGATTCACGCACCGCGTCGAGCGCCGCGTTGATTGTCGCGCTGGTGTTGACGACGACCACATCTCCCGGCGCGAGAAAATCCGGAAGATGGGAGAAGCGCGTGTGGGCGATCGCATTGGTGCTCACGCGTGACACCATCAGTCGCACCTGATCGCGCGTGAGTCCGCGGGCCTCGGGCGGCTCGTGCGCCGCAAGGTCGTCGGGAAGCCGGAAATCGAGCGCAGCTGCTGCTATTGCCGTCATGCCGCTTCCACCGCAGCGGGTCCGAGGGCAGCCGCGACGTAACGGCCGCTGGGGAGATCGCCCTCGAGCAGGGTGATGAAAGCGGGGACGCGCACCTCGGGCAGCGGACGATCACTGATGTCGTCGCCGGGAAATGCGGCCTGATGCATATCGGTGCGGAGATCGCCCGGATCAACCCAATACACTTTGATTGACGGGTTTTCGGTAGCCAGCACTGCAGAAATCTGCTCGAGCGCCGCCTTGCTCGAACCATAGCCGCCCCACCCTGCGTACGGATTGACGGCGGCGTCGCTCGTCACGTTGATGATGCGGGCGCCAGGTTTGAGCTCCGCTCGCACTGCTTGAAGCACGCCGACCGGCGCAATGACGTTGGTTTCGAAAACGTTGCTCAGGATATCGAGCGGATACTCGAGGAGCGTTGGCTGCGGGCTCGGGCCCAGCGCACCGGCGTTATTGACGACTGCATCGAGCCCTGCGTGTCCGCGCGCGAGGACTGCCAAAGCGCTTCGATGCTCGGGATCAGTGACGTCGCCAGCAAGAGCGGCGACGTGAGTTCGCGTCGCGAGCTCATCGCGAACCGATCGAAGTCGTTCGGTGTCACGCGCAGTGAGGATGAGATTCCAGCCATGCGTCGCCAAACCGCGCGCCAGGGCGAGCCCGAGGCCGCGCGAAGCGCCGGTGACGAGCGCGGTCTTTTCTCTTGCACTGTTCTTCATACTGACTCCTGCCGAATTGGGATTTATGGCAATGTACAAGTTCAAGTGAACTTGAAGTCAAGTGCGTGCCGCGATAGATTCACCGGCATGGAAGACTTGCTCTTGATCGGCGAAGTGGCGCGGCGCAGCGGTGTCGCAGCTTCCGCGCTTCGGTTCTATGAGGACCGCGGACTCATCAGGTCGGAGCGGACCGGTAGCGGCCAGCGTCGCTATCCGAGAGCAGTTCTGCGCCGGATCGCGTTCATAGTGTTCGCGCAGAGAATCGGCCTGACGCTGGATGAGATCGGGACAGAGCTCGCCAAGCTACCTCCGCATCGGGCGCCCACCGGTCATGACTGGTCGCGCTTGTCGAAAACATGGACCTCGCGCATCGACGAACGAATCTCGGAGCTAGAGCGTCTCAGGGCCGGACTCACACAGTGCATTGGCTGCGGGTGTCTTTCGCTGGAGCGTTGCCAACTCTCGAATCCAGGCGACCGGGCGGCCCGCTTTGGCCCTGGCGCACGCTACTGGATTGGGGATCGGCCCGCGCGGTAGATTGGCCGGACTGCCCGCCATCATTGTCCTAGCTCCGACCAGGACCGGATCCTTGCATGAACTTCCGCGCGTTCCGTCGCTCGAATGCCTGAAGCGGTCGTAGCGGACTCAAAAGCAACGCGTCGTGAGTGGATTGGCCTCGCGGTCATTGCGTTGCCGTGCGTGCTCTACGCGATGGACCTCACGGTGTTGAACCTTGCTGTGCCCCACCTGAGCGCGGATCTGAAACCTACGAGCGCGCAGCTCCTGTGGATCCTCGACATCTACGGATTTTTTGTCGCCGGTTCTCTGATCACGATGGGTACGCTGGGCGACCGCATCGGCCGCCGTCGATTGCTGCTGTTGGGGGCCGGCGCCTTCGGAGTGGCGTCGATTATCGCGGCGTATTCGAGGAGCGCCGAAATGCTGATCGCGGCGCGTGCTCTGCTTGGCGTCGCCGGCGCGACGATCGCGCCCTCTACCCTTTCTTTGATCCGGAACATGTTCCACGATCCGCACCAGCGCACCTTCGCTATCGGCGTTTGGGTAACCAGCTATTCGATTGGTGGCGCAGTCGGTCCGCTGCTTGGCGGCGTGCTTCTGCAGTATTTCTGGTGGGGCTCGGTGTTTCTGCTCGGGGTGCCGGTCATGGTGCTGCTCCTTGCCGTCGGACCGAAGCTGTTGCCAGAGTACCGCGATCCCAACGCCAGGCCAATCGATCTTCTCAGTGCGGTGCTCTCGCTCGCCAGCATTCTGTTGGTTATCTACGGGCTCAAGCGAGCAGCGGAACACGGGCTCGGGCCAGCCGCCGCGGTGTCCGTAGCCGCGGGCGTGCTGATCGGAGTCGCCTTTGTCCAACGACAGCGTCGGCTGGAGCATCCGCTGATTGAGCTTCAGCTCTTTCGATCACGGGTTTTCAGCGCGGCGTTAGTTGCCTACATGCTGGGGACCTTCGCTGTATTCGGAGCCTACGTTTTCATCGCGCAGTATCTGCAGCTCGTTCTCGGACTCACGCCGTTAAAGGCCGGTCTCTGGACGTTGCCGTCGTTCAGCATGTTCATCGCCGGATCCATGATCGTCCCGCTGCTTGCCCGCCGGTTTCCCCCCACGCAGTTGATCGGTGCCGGTCTAGTGATCGCGGCCATCGGACTCGCGGTGCTGGCGCTACTCGACAGAGCATCTCCACTCGTAGTCATCGTGACTGGATCCGTCATCTACTCGCTGGGATTTACTCCGGTGGTCATCCTCGCGACAGACATCATTGTGGGAAGTGCGCCGGTCGAGCGTGCGGGCAGCGCATCGGCGATTTCAGAGACCAGCTCCGAGCTTGGCGGAGCGCTGGGCGTCGCAATTCTTGGCAGCATCGGGATGGCCGTGTATCGAGGCAGGATGGCGACCGCCTTGCCAAGCGGGGTCCCCGCTGATGCGACCGAAATTGCGCGTGGTACGCTTGGGGGTGCATCGGCAGTTGCGCACCGATTAGGCGATCCAATCGGCACTGAGTTGCTGTCAGCCGCTCGGGATGCGTTCACTCAAGCGTTCGTCGTGACTGCCGCCGTCAACGCCCTCATCGTGCTGGCGACAGCGATCGCTGCGACATTAGCGTTGCGACATGCGAGGAACTTAAGGGGCGCCCGCGAGCCCTCCGCCGTATAACGCAGGCTGAGATTTTGCCGAGGTCTGCCTCTACCCGAGTCAGCGCGAAGCCCGCGGTGATCGGCCGGCAGGCACATTAAAGCGGAGGAGATTCCAATGGCAGTTCAGGCATCACAGGTGCGGACCACGGTGAAAGCGCCGCCTTCAGCGGTCTGGAAGGCGCTCACCATGGTCAGCACGCTCAAGCAATTCTTTTTCGGATCCGATATCTCGACGGATTATCGGGTTGGCAGTCCGATCTATTTCAGGGGCAACTGGAAGGGCAAGCCCTACGAAGACAAGGGCCGCATTCAGACGTTCGAGCCCGAGAAGCGATTGGCCTTTACGCACTGGAGTCCGCTCTCCGGCATGGAGGATAGGCCAGAGAACTACCACATCGTAACCTTCGACCTCCGACCGACGGACGGCGGGACCGAAGTCATGCTGACTCAGACGAACCAGAACGACGCCGAGCCGCTCACGCCGGAGAATCGGCAGGAATACGCAAAGAACTGGACGATGGTGCTCGACGGGCTCAAGAAAGCTGTCGAGAGTCCGGAGCGCGTGGAAAGGCCAAATCTGAGCGCCGAGTCGCGACAGTGACGTTGCGTCGACAGTAAATCAGGTCGCGACTGAGACCCAGTAAAGCATCAGAACGAACCCGGCGATCCACGTGACAAAGTAGAGCGCCGCGATTCCCAGCTCCTTTATAACAGTCCCAACGAGCGAGCCACCGTATACGCGGCGGAAGGAAAGCGTAGCATAAAGTAGAATCCAGACCACCGCTATAACACTCGTCAGAATTGCCAGAGCGGGAATTTGTGTGAACTTCGCCAGCTCAGTCAGCGCAAGCGCGAGGAAAATGAACGCTGAAAGGTGCATCGCGAAATAGAGGTGCTCGGGATATTTCCTGCCCCGATAGAAAAGTGCGACGATTGCGGCAAAAACTGGCAGAAGGGCAAAGAGCATCTTCGGGGTGGCCTCGAGAATCCCGCGCTTGAACCCGGCAGGATTTGTAACCGCCCGTCGCAGGAATGGCTGCATCACTGCCGGCGCTCGCGCGATGTCCTTGAGCGCGGAATCCCTCTGGGCCTGAGTCAATTCCTCCTCGTTATGGAGCGCTCCACCCGCAGCGTTCGCAACCCGCTCGGGCCTTGATTGCGGCCGATTGGAATCCGTGCTCGTCGCCCCGACCTGAACCCCGAGGAATAAACTCCTGCCCGACTCGAGTTTGACGTTGGGCGCCGCAGCCGCGAGAACAAAGTAGATCAAGCTGGCCGTCAGGTACAATCGAAGAGGTGAGATGTACCGCGCGCGCCTTCCCTCGAGAAACTCGTGCGTCAACAGGCCGGGGCGCAGAATCAGCGCTCGCACCGATGACGCCAGGCGTCCGTCCCATCCCGAGAACTCCGAGATTGCCTCCGCTGCAAGCTCTCGGACACTCGGGTAGGGAGGGATATCGCGCTGGCCGCACGCTGCGCAAAACGCGCCCGCGAGTGGCGCGCCGCAGTTGAGACACGCAGCCGAACCGTCCTCAGTCGCCCGCAATCTGTGGCGGAGTCGGTGTTCGTCAGCCATGGCGTTAGATTGGCAGGAATCGCACATCCCGGCAACCTGGCCGCGGCTGACCTTGGCTGGCTGTAGTCGGCGCAGCTAAACTAGAGCGTCAGTATCGGCGTCGAGGACGCGAATGGACACTCCCGCGGCGCGCGCCATCAACATAGGCGCGCGAGAACGGCGCAAGAGGCTCGCAGTGGGAATCGTGGCGTTGAGTGTCGGCGTGATCATCTCCGGCCTCCTGGTCGCTGTTCGCGCACCTCTGGTGTGGCGACTCCCGCTCTTCGTCCCGTTCTACGTTGGCGCGCTCGGCTTCTATCAGGCGCGCGACAAAACGTGAGTGAAGCTTGCGTCGCGCGGTCTGCGCGACCTGGACAGCGGCCCGCAGGAGATTTCCGACGCCGCAGAGGTGCAGCAGCTTCAGCGTCAAGCGCGAGCTGTCTACGTCAAATCTGTCATCGCCGCGTCGATTCTCACGGCGATCGCCCTCGCCACGTAGCGTTCGGACGCAATGGATCCGCGTGGCGTCGGCGATGATTGAAATCGTCCAGGCTGATATCACCACGCTGAACGTCGATGCAATCGTAAACGCCGCCAACTCTACACTTGGCGGCGGCGGAGGCGTGGATGGAGCGATTCATCGAGCTGCCGGGCCGGCGCTCGCGGAGGCAGCAGTCCCGCTCGGCCCGTGCCCGACGGGGGATGCGGTTATCACTCCGGGGTTTCGGTTGCATTGCCGGTTCGTAATCCATGCAGTCGGGCCGGTATGGTCTGGCGGCAAACGAGGCGAGGAAGATCTTTTGCGCCGGGCTTACGAGCGATCCTTTCAGCTCGCCAAGGAGGAAGGAACGATTCGCTCGATTGCCTTTCCCGCGATATCGACGGGCGTGTACCGATTCCCAAAGCCACGCGCCGCGGAAATCGGCATCGGTGCAATGCGAGCATACGAGGCAGATTTCGATCGCATAGTGGCTTGTCTTTTCGACGAGGAGAGTGCCTTGCTCTATGCAGACCTAATGAGCTCGCTAAGGTGAGCGCTGAGTGAACAGGACTGTCTTCGCAGTCGCTGCACTTGTGTCGTCGGCGGTACCGATCGGGGCACAGTCACCCGTCCGTTTTGAAGCAATCGCCCGAGCGCAAGCCGACAGTGGTTTCGCAGGTGTCGTACTCGTCGCGCGAGACAACACGGTAGAGATGGAAAAGGCCTACTCGCCCCAAACTGGCAAACCGCTCAGTGTCTCGAGCAGGTTCAACATCGGCTCGATGACGAAGGGATTCACCGCAGCGGCGATCCTCGGACTTCGCTCGCAGCGCCGCCTTTCTTTCAGCGATCCCATCTCCCGATTTTTTCCGCACGCCCCAGAGTCAAAACGCGGAATTACCGTTTTCCATCTTCTGACCCATACCTCGGGACTCCGCGGACACTCGGCGGGCGCCGGCATCGTCCGCCGCGAGGGTGCTGTCAACGCTATCCTCGCGCAGCCGCTCGATTACCCGCCGGGCACTCACTACCGATACATCGATGACGACTATCAGCTGCTGGCGGCGATTATCGAGGTGGCGTCGGGAGTGACGTGGGAAAAGTACATAACGACCGAGCTTCTCCGTCCGGCACGGATGCGCTCAACGAGTTTCCAGGGAGGAGACTGGGGACACAAGGGCGCAAATGGCATGCGCAGCACTACGCGAGACATTTACCGCTGGCTGACGGCGATCCGCGACGGGCGGCTTTTCGGACGAGCGGAAACGCTCGAGCTCGAGTCGCCGCTAATGCACGTGCGGAGCGACCCGCCGTTTGAGATTCACTACGGCTATGGTACCAGAGTGTACGTGCGAAATGGACGCGTTACGGAAGTGATGCATTCGGGAGATGGCGATGCCGGTCATAGCGGTATCGCCCGTGTTCTTTCGAATGGAATGATTCTGGTGGTGTTAGCTAGCTCGGGTCAGCGTCGGGGCACAACGTGGGCAACGTACGTCGCCCAGCGTCTTCTGCCACGCAAATGATCGGGTGGATACCTGAGTCGCGAGTACCGGCGTCGCCGCCTAGAACGTGTGGGCGAAAATCGTCTTGAGCACCAGCTTGTCAGAAGCATTGGTCAAGCCGAAGCCGATCCCGGCCTCGACGTCGAACAGCTTGCGCGCGAAGTCGACCACCGCGAACAGGTTGTGCTCCTGCGGCGCTCCACTGTCGACGTGGCCAAGCGCGCCGAAATCGGCGTAATGCTCCAGTGCCAAAGCGAAGGTGGCAGACTCATTGTAGGCGACTCGCAGCGACGGTGCGAAATCGAGCCGGGAAAAGCCATCAAACGATGTGTCGAGAATCGGGTTGACGATCACATCCCATCGACCCGCTCGCGTCCCGACGATCGGGCGGATTTCCCCGCTATTTCGCGACTGATCCCAACGCTTTGCATTGAAGCTCAGCTCGAAGTTGACGCCGTAGAAAAAACTTCTCGTCTCCGCGTGAGGCACCGCGAACAGCGCGCGCAACTTCACGCCATCGATCTCGAGCTTGCGATCGCGGGTGAGCGTGTAAACCGGAAGATATGTTCCTGCCTCGAACCAATCTGAAACACCGTACGCCCACTCGAATGCACCGTTGACCGACCGCTGAGGCACCACGCCACCAGGAAACTCAGCGACCGTGCGGCCGCTTGGAGTGTAGTTCGCGTGGATGGTAAGGTTGGCCTTCCCTGGCGTCTCGACCTCGCCAGTGTAGACCTGGATCTCGTCGGTCTGAGCCTCCAGGCGAGGGAACGCCGTCAGCCAGAGCAGCGCAATCGAGGACCAACGAGCCGTCCGGCCGATTTTCATCGGCCAATAATAGTGCTCGTGAGAGGGCGCGACCATAAATTGGCTGAAGCGCCATGCCCGCAACTCCCTTTCATCTCGGTCCGGGCCTGCTCATCAAGGCCGTCGCGCCACGACATTTCTCGATGGCGGCCTACTCAGTCGCGCAGATCGTGATCGACATCGAGTCCGGTTACTACATGCTCAAGGGCGGCTATCCGGTCCACCGGCAGGCCCACACCTTTCTAATGGGCGGACTGATTGGGCTGGCGTGCGGTTTGATTGTATCACGTGTTGGTGTCTGGTGGGCCCGACCACGCGACCTCATTCCCGACGCTTTGGCGGCCGAGTACCGAATGCCAATTGCGGTGCTGAGCGGAGTCTTCGGTGGCGTCTTCCACTCTGTGCTCGATGGCATCATGCACGCGGACATGCGTCCCCTGCGACCGTTCAGCGACGCCAATCCGCTTTACGGTCTGGTGAGTCTCCGCGTGCTTTACCTCTTTTGCGTCATTACCGGTCTCGTCGGCGCGGCGCTGCTGCTGGCCTGGGAGCGACGAGCGAGACGGTTCTGAGCGAGCCTTCGGTGAAAGAGAGCGACAGGGAACCGGCCAGTCTCCTGCACGATTTCGTCGCCCAACATCACGCGAACGTATTCACGAGAGCGTTTTCTTTCTCCACCAGCCAGCTTCCGCTCCCCCTCGCCCTTCCGGGCAGCGCCGAGAAGGAAGTCGAGCTCGCCGACAGGGTGCTGCTCCTCGACAACATTGGCTTCATCTTCCAACTGCGGGAGAGAGAACCCAAGGTCGCATCCAAGGCGGGCGACCTCGAGAAGTGGGTTGCGAATCACGTCGTGCGAAAAGGCATGAAGCAGATCCAGAACACGCGCGATTTGCTCGGCAGCTACATGGCGCTCTCAGTAGTGAATGACTTTGGGCACCGGATAACCGTTTCGGCAAAGGATCCCGATTCGCTCGTCAGCATGATCATCTACCGTGTCCCGGCGAAATCACGCGCGTTCCGTGCAGGCAGATTCAAGAAAAACCGAACCGGCGGCTTCGTTCACATCCTGCGAGACGCAGAGTACTTCGAGATCTGCCATCACTTCGTCACACCGGCCGAGCTCCTCGATTACTTCGGCTTCCGGCGCGACATCCTGCTCAATTGGGATTCTCCCGAGACGGCGGTGAGCGAAAAGGCGCTGATCGGACAGTATCTACTGGAAGATTACTCGTCTCCTCCAGATTCGAGGTTCGAGCGACCGGCGCGCTCACGCGGTGGACCCACAGCATGCGAGTTCTCATTCGTGCTGGAAAGTCTGGCGGGCAGAGTTGCGGCGCAGGAAAGCGACTACGCGGACACCGACGGCTACGATATTCTGACGGAGCTTGCTCTGCTCGGTCGGTACGAGCTGCGCGCGCTCAAGCAGCAGCTGCGTCAGGGATTGGAAGCAGTGCGCGCCAACAGATTCGAATTGCCTTACCGAATGGCTTCCGCCCGCACTGGGTGTGGATTCCTCGTTCTGCCGGTGACACGCGAATTTCAGGGCCGCGCCTTCGGCGCGTTGCAAAGTTTGTCTGTCGCCTCCAAGCATGAGCTGGACCTGGAGAGACAGGTCGGGATCGGGATGTGGAAGAACAGCGAGTTCGTCGATATCGAATGGATTTTTCTAGAGGGACGAAACGCTCCTGATCCGGCGCTGGAGGAACGGCTCGCTTACAACTATCCGTTCCGCAGGGCGAGTGAACAGAGGCTGCCGCCGATTTTCACGTGAACGTTGGGTAGGGACTCCGCGCAGGAATCGTTGGTTGATAGTTCGCTCGCTCGCACTCTATGTTTACTCGGCATGAATCATAGCGGCGTGCACGGATCGTGACGTTGGAGCGTCGCCAAGACGCTCGGTGGCAGGATCCGAAGAGCGAAACATCGGAACAATTAGCATGTTTTTGGGTCTCATAGTCACACCCTACCTGAGAATCACATGAATCGTTATCTCCCCAACGTCGCTGCCGCATTGGTTGTGATTCCTGTCGCTTTGGTCTTGTTTGGAGCGAAGCTCACCAGCGGAGCTTCTCGTTCGCTCGAAACACCGGTCGGTGCGCCTGTCGTAGACCTGCCGCCGGCATCATTGCCGTCGGAGGATACCGCTGTTTTCGCAGGCGGCTGCTTCTGGGGCGTCGAAGCAGTATTCGACCATGTGAAGGGAGTGAAGCGCGCGATCTCGGGGTACGCTGGCGGGGATGTCGGGAATCCATCGTACGAACAGGTGAGCACGGGCGACACGGGTCACGCGGAATCCGTTGAAGTCATCTACGATCCGTCTCAGGTATCGTACGGCAAGCTTCTCCAGATCTTCTTCTCCGTGGCGCACGATCCGACTCAACTCAATCGCCAGGGACCTGATCACGGCACTCAGTACCGCTCAGCAATTTTCTACAGAAATGCGCAGCAGCAGCAGGTTGCGGAGAGCTACATCAAGCAGCTGACCGCAGCGAAGACTTTTTCGCGCCCAATCGTGACGCAGGTCGCCAAGCTGCACGGGTTTTATCCCGCCGAGGAGTACCACCAGAATTATCTGGCGCAGCACCCGAATCAGCTCTACATCGTGATCAACGACAAGCCGAAGGTCGAGGCGCTGAAGAAGCAGTTCTCTGATAACTACCGCGATTAAAGTCTGAACTGCAACTGAACAAGAGGTCACCCTGAGCTGACGTCTTGTTCAGTTGCATCTCCCTCCTGCCGGAGGGACTTTTCCACCCAAGATGGAAATCCAGGTTCTCGCGGTGCCTTACGATTCCGGCAACCGCGGCGTGCGCATGGGCGCCGGCCCCGAAGCGCTACTAAAAGCCGGACTCGAGAGCGCGCTCCGAGAGAAAGGTCATCGCGTTCACACGAAGATCGCCGAGCTCCCGGCGAATTCGTGGCACGCGGAGATCCAGACAAGCTTCGAGCTGATGCGAATGCTCTCGAGCGCAGTGGAGGGCGCAGTCAAGTCCGGCCGGTTTCCGATCGTACTTGCCGGCAACTGCAACACGGCAGTCGGGACAATTGCCGGTCTCGGTGCACAATCCACCGGCGTTGCCTGGTTCGACGCCCACGCTGATTTCAATACTCCCGAAACTACTGCCAGCGGTTTTCTGGACGGGACGGCAGTGGCCATCATCACCGGGCGTTGTTGGACCCAGCTAGCAGCGACAGTCCCAGGATTCGAACCGGTTCCCGACGATCGCGTGTGTCTGATTGGAGCTCGGGACATCGACTCACTAGAAGGCGGACTGCTCGACCAATCGGCCGTCGAGGTCATCGCGCCGAGGCAGCTGCGCTCGGAGCTCTCCCGCTTTCTCGGCTCGATCAAGCAGCGCGTGCAGGAGATCTACGTCCACCTGGATCTGGATGTTCTCGACGCCGAAGTCGCGACCGCCAACAAATACGCGGTGGCTGGAGGACTGTCGAT
>QHVA01000191.1 GCA_003223425.1 Gemmatimonadota bacterium | reverse complement strand
ATCGCGATCGTGAACAACGGCTACCTCGGCATGGTGAGACAGTGGCAGCAATTATTCGAGGGAAAGCGCTACAGCGGGACTCCGCTCTCCGGCCCCGGCTTCGCCTGTCTCGCCGAAGCGTACGGACTGCGCGGTTTCACGGTGGATCGCATCGAGGACGCCACCGACGCCATCCGCGCCGCCTGGGACCACGATGGTTCGACGGTGCTCGACTTCAGAGTCGAGCGAGAAGCGAACGTGTTCCCGCTGGTGCCGCCGGGACACAGCATCGGCGAAATGATCACGCGTGAAGGCGTGACCGCGTGAAACACACTCTGATCGCTCTCGTGGAAGATCGCCCTGGCGCGATCAATCGCGTGCTCGGATTGCTGCGCGGGCGCGGGCTCGGCGTGCGCAGCATTGCCCTGGGCGAGAGCGAGACGCCCGGGGTGAAACGCGCAACTGTACTGGTCGACACCGATAACGTCGACCAGACAATGAAACAACTCAACCGCTTAATCGAGGTATTGGAGGTGACTGACGTGACCAACTTGGAGTATGTGGTGCGAGAAACTGCGCTGGTGAAGATCCACGCGCCGGAGCCGCGCTTCGACGAGATCAGGACCGTTGCCGAAGGGTTCGGCGCGAAAATCATCGGCAGCTCTCCGCAGGGCGTTGTCGTCGAGATGACTGACACGCCCGACCGCCTCGTCGAGATGATCGAGCGCGCCAAGGTGCTCGGCGCGTGCGAGACGATGCGCTCGGGAAGCTTGGCCATGGCGCTCGGAGCTCCGACGCGACGCGAACAGCCAGCCGCCGAAGACAACGGGCGGCCGTGGTGGTCACAGGCCGATGGAGTCTCCTGAGGAAAACATGACAAAACTTTTCTATGATGCAGACGCTGATGTCAGCCGCCTCGAGGGGAAACGAGTGGCGATTATCGGCTACGGCAGCCAGGGACACGCGCACGCGCTCAACCTGAGAGACAGCGGAGTCGACGTCGTCGTCGGCCTGCGTGAAGACTCGCGGAGTCGTGAGGCCGCGCGCGCCGCGGGACTGTCCGTCGCCAGTGTAAGCGATGCGGCAGCGCAGTCGCGGATCATCATGATCCTCACTCCCGACACCGGTCAGGCGCGGCTCTACTGCGATCATGTCCAGCCGCACCTCCGTCCCGGCAAGACGCTGATGTTCGCGCACGGATTCAATATCAGGTTCGGGCAGATAATTCCGCCGGCGGATGTCGACGTCAGCATGGTCGCGCCCAAGGCTCCCGGCCACCGCGTGCGCGAGGTGTTCGAGCAAGGCGGTGGCGTGCCGGCACTGGTGGCGGTGCACCAGGATACTACCGGACACGCGCTCGAGGACGCTCTCGCCTACGCCAAAGCGCTCGGATCTACGCGCGCCGGCGCGCTGATCACCACTTTCGAAGAAGAGACGGAGACCGATCTGTTCGGCGAGCAGGCGGTGCTGTGCGGCGGAGTGTCCGCTCTGGTGAAAGCCGGGTTCGACACTCTGGTCGACGCCGGTTACCAACCGGAGGTCGCCTACTTCGAGTGCATGCACGAGCTCAAGCTCATCGTCGATCTCATGTACCAGGGCGGGCTGAGCTACATGCGATACTCGGTCTCGGACACCGCCGAGTACGGCGACTATGTGGCGGGGCCGCGAATCGTCGACGAGCGCACGCGTGGCGTGATGCGTGAGCTGCTGTCGAACATCCGCGACGGGTCATTCGCGCGCGAATGGATCGCCGAAAACGACTCCGGGCTTCCGCGCTTCAAGCGCATCCGCTCGGCGGAAACGGATCACCGCATCGAGGATGTGGGGCGGTCGCTGCGCCGGATGATGACGTTCGTCAATGCCAAGGAAGTGCTGCCGGGCGCGGCCAGCGCATGACTGAGGGAAGAGGGAAGAGGGAAGAGGGAAGCGGGAAGCGGGGCGCCCTTGCGCCCGACGATGGTCGTGTGCGCATTTTCGACACGACGCTCCGCGACGGCGAGCAGGCGCCGGGTTGCACGATGACGCGCGATGAGAAGCTGGCGGTCGCCCGCCAGCTGGCGCGTCTCAAAGTTGACGTGATCGAGGCGGGATATCCGGCGGCGTCAGATGGAGATTGGGAGGCAGTGCATCAAATCGCGCGCGAGATTGGCGCCGCTGGTGGACCGGCGATCTGTGGACTCGCGCGCGCAACCGAGCGCGACGTCGATCGTTGCTGGACGGCGGTCGAGCCAGCGGCGCAGGCGCGCATCCACATCTTCCTCGCCACATCCGACGTGCACATGAAGCACAAGCTCGGCATGACGCACTCTCAAGTCGTCGCTACCGCGGCGGCCGCAGTCTCTCGCGCCGTTTCGCTCGGCGCCGAGGTTGAATTTTCGGGTGAAGACTCGGCGCGCAGTGATCCGGCGTTTCTGTACGAGGTTCTCGGCACTGCGCTCGATGCGGGAGCGACGACGCTCAACGTGCCCGACACTGTCGGCTACGCGACCCCCGAGGAATACGGCGATCTCGTGGCAGGAGTCATCGCCAACGTCCCTGGTGTAGAGCGCGCGACGATCTCGGCGCATTGTCACGACGATCTCGGCCTGGCGGTGGCGAACACGCTGGCCGGCGTGCGCGCGGGCGCGCGACAAGCCGAATGCACCATCAATGGCATCGGCGAGCGCGCCGGCAACGCCGCGCTGGAAGAGTTTGTGATGGCGCTGCACACGCGTCAGCCATTCTTCGGGCTGCATACCAACATCGAGACCCGCGAGCTGGCGCGCACCTCGCGCCTCGTGTCGGCGTGCATCGGCATCGATGTTCCACCCAACAAGGCGATCGTCGGCGCCAACGCCTTTGCGCACGAAGCAGGGATCCATCAGGACGGCGTACTCAAGAACCCTCTCACCTACGAGATCATGCGCGCCGACACGGTGGGATGGGATGGCGTCGGTCTGGTGCTCGGCAAGCACTCGGGGCGCCACGCACTGCGCGCAAAGACCGAGTCGCTCGGTTACGAGCTTACCGAAGACGAGCTCACGCTGCTGTTCGCGCGCTTCAAGGAGCTCGCCGATCGGAAGAAGCTGGTAGACGAGCGCGATATCCTGGGCCTCATGGTTCGAGAGCAGGAGGAGATGGTACGCGAGATGAGCTGAGACCGCATCGGTAAGCGAAGCTTCTCAGTATAATAGGGCCAATGGAG
>QHVA01000197.1 GCA_003223425.1 Gemmatimonadota bacterium | reverse complement strand
TCTTGCTCGTCAGCTCCGCCGGCACTTTCACGAACGCGGGATCGCCGAGCTTGGAGTTGCGATCGATGAAGGCGCGTTGTGAGGCGGAGGCAACGGCGTGGATCTCGTCCGCGCTGCCAAACGGCGCCGGCGGTGCGTAGGCCTCGAGAATATTCAGAATCTCAGTGACCGTCGTCCCGCCTGATGACGATGGTGGCATGCAGATGAAGGAGTAGCCGCGGTATCTGCTGCGGATCGGCTCGCGCCACATCGGCCGGTACCGCGCCAAATCCTCCTTGGTGATCAACCCGCCCGTCCGCTGCATCTCGGCCGCAATCGAGTCGGCGATGCTGCCGCGGTAAAACCCAACTGCTCCAGAATCCACGATGAGCTGAAGGGTGCGGGCGAGCGCTGGTTGCGCGAAACGCGATCCGATAGCCGGCGCGGAATCGTCGGCAAAGAAAAGCGGTCGACCGGAAAAGTTCGCGATGCGGTACTTCGCGCTCGATAGCGAGCGGTTGAACGCCGAATCGACCGTGAAACCGTCGGCGGCCAGTCGAATCGCTGGAGCGAGGACTTTGGCTATCGGCAGCGTCCCGAAGCGGCGATGCGCTTCGAGCATACCGGCAACGGCGCCCGGCACGCCCGACGCTTTGGGACCGATCACACTCTCGCCAGTGAGCTTGCCGTTTGCGCCGACGTACATGTCGCGCGTTGCTGCGAGTGGTGCGACTTCACGGTAGTCGAGTGCCGCGACGCGACCATCGGCCATGCGGATCACCATGTAGCCGCCACCGCCAAGATTTCCAGCCTCGGGAAACGCGACTGCCAACGCGAATCCGGTGGCGACCGCGGCGTCGACCGCGTTGCCACCCTGCTTCATCACCTCCGCGCCGACTTCAGATGCGATGCGACTGTCGCTGGCAACCATCGCGTGGGGCGCGAACGTCGCGCGCGCACGGGCGGGGAATCGCCACGTCGAAGGGAAGACAGCAGGTACCCGGGGAGGAATCGCAGGGTCATCGGCAACGCGCTGCCTCGGCGCGGCACCAAGCGCCCATACCGATGCCGCGACGATCGCACCAGTGATCAGAGATTTTTTCAGTGGAATCTCCATGTTGCGTGAATTCTATTCATGTGATCCCGGCGCGAGAGGTATCTGATACCATCGTTACCTATCTACGAACTGTGCGAACCCCGAATCCCTTGCGGAAAGTTAATTTGAGCAACTGCATTCGATTGGTGTTACTCACACCGTTCGACAGTCCGCTGCGCTCGTGGATGGCGATGACGTAATCCCACGCAAATTCGATTTGCGTTCGATCATCGAACCCGTAACCGAAACCCCAACCGCCGGAAAACAGCGGGTCGGTATTGCTTCCGCCGGCGAGCCTCACGCCATCGGTATCGCGTCTGAGATTCGTGTAATTGACTATTCCCCCGTTGAGGTCGGCCACCTGATGAAGCCCACTTCCCGAACCGATGTGGAAAGTCGCGACGAGTGTGGTCATGTCGAGGTGGGCATTGCATCCATTACAAGTCGCGCCACCAGGAACCGGAACGGCGGGACCATAGTACGCGAACGGTACTCGCGCATAAGAGCCAGCAACGCCAAACGTCGACCCACCGCCACTAAGCGTCTTCTCGAGCGACGCGCTGTACTGCCAGTTCCACGCGTTGCCAAAATTCCAGGTGCTCGCGCTCCGACCATCGTTGACGCCGTTACCAGTGAACCCCGCGATGCCGCCACTCATCCACATGTCCGGGTCGGATGTGAATCCTCGCTGTCGCCGCTGCGCGCTCGACGACGTCGCAAACAACATCACCATTAAGAACGCCAGAGAAAAACGTCTCATCATTGACTCCGATAGTTGTCTTGCGATTGGCGCGAGGCGTCGGGTAACTTTGGTCGTGGCTCACCGCTTAGCAGCGCATTGATGCTGGACCCTCGCGAAACGGAGCGCCGCAACCCGCGTACCGCTTCGATCGATCTCGCATCCCCGCTCGAGATCGTAGACATGATAAACGCCGAAGATCGTAGAGTTCCCGATGCGGTTGCAACCCAGCGCGAGCAGATAGCGCGTGCGATCGAGCTCGCCGAAGCAACCTTTCGACGCGGAGGCCGATTGTTCTACGTAGGAGCGGGCACCTCAGGACGACTCGGCGTGCTTGACGCGAGTGAATGTCCGCCGACATTCGGGACCAAACCCGAGATGGTGCAGGGCATCATTGCAGGCGGCCCGCCGGCTCTCACGCGAGCGCAGGAAGGAGCGGAAGACATCGTGCAAAACGGCGCCCTGGCGATGGACGAGCACCGCGTAAATGAAAAGGATTTCGTAATCGGGATCGCAGCATCAGGCACGACACCCTATGTGCGTGCCGCGCTCGAGCGAGCCGCCACACTTGGTGCTACCACTGGCATCGTTGCCAGCTCGCCACCGCCGGCGGATCTAGTCGCGAGAGTCGATGTGACCATGCTTCCAATAGTTGGACCGGAGGTCGTCACTGGCTCGACGCGAATGAAGGCGGGCACCGCAACCAAGCTCGTTCTGAACACCATCACCACCGGTGCCATGATCAGGCTTGGGAAAACGTACGGCAATCTGATGGTCGACCTCCGCGCGACGAACAACAAGCTGATCGATCGCAGCCAGCGCATCGTGATGGAAGTCTGCGGCGTATCGCGCGATGAAGCGACGAAACTCTTGGAACGCGCCGACAAGAGTGTCAAGCTCGCGATCGTCATGCAGAAGAAGAGCGTCTCGCGGCAGGAAGCCGAGAAGCTACTCGCCGAGAATGGCGGCGTGGTCCGTCGGGTGACTAAGGATCCGCCACCACCCATCAGAGAGGGTTAGCGTGGCTT
>QHVA01000196.1 GCA_003223425.1 Gemmatimonadota bacterium | reverse complement strand
GCGCGCTTCCGCGATGCGAGTGATGGGCGGATCGACGTCGATCTCCTCGCTTACACCTCGCGCGCGTACTCCAGTGCCGAGCGTACGCGATTGAGCGCTGCACTCGGCGGCGGCACTCCCGCCGAGTACTGTCGGCTCAATTTCGACCTCGGAGGCTGGCTCGCTGACGCCGCGATCCAGGTGATGGCTGAAGCCGGAATTGCCCGGGAAGATATCGCAGCAATTGCATCCCATGGTCAAACGATCTGGCACGAGCCAGGACATTCCACGTGGCAGTGGGGCGAAGCGTCCGTCATTGCTGAGCGAACAGGGATCGAGGTGATCAACGACTTTCGCGTGCGCGACGTCGCGGCTGGCGGTCAGGGTGCGCCACTCGTGCCTATCGCAGACGCGATGCTCTTCTCGTCATCGTCTGAATGGCGAGGGCTACAGAATCTCGGCGGCATCGGCAACATCACAGTCGTCCCGCCGCACGGCCAGCTCGACGGTGTTCGCGCCTTCG
>QHVA01000060.1 GCA_003223425.1 Gemmatimonadota bacterium | reverse complement strand
CAAACAGGCCCAGCTGATCATCTCTGGCAGTGGGCCGGATTGTCGAAGCGCGTCCCGATCGCGGCACGATCTGTTCCGCTTCGAGAAGTCTCAGCAGCTCCGTTGCGCGCCGCAGAACAGCCGGTGGAAGCCCGGCCAGTCTGCCGACTTCGATTCCATACGACCGATCGGCGCCTCCGGGCTGGAGACGATGGAGAAAAAGAACCTGGTCCCCAACTTCACGAACCTGAACGTTATAGTTGCGTACTGCGACTAAATTATCCGCCAGTTGGGTAAGCTCGTGGTAGTGCGTCGCGAAGATTGTCTTGCAGCCGACTACATCGTGCAGGTGCTCGCTCACTGACCAGGCAATGGAAATTCCATCGTAGGTGGAAGTGCCGCGCCCGATTTCATCCAGCAACACGAGACTTCGTCGAGTCGCGGTGTGAAGAATCGCACTCGTTTCCGACATCTCCACCATGAAAGTCGACTGGCCTCGTACCAGGTTGTCGCTGGCTCCGACCCGTGTGAAGAGTCGATCTACCACGCCGATCGTCGCACGGTCCGCGGGAACGAAACTGCCAATCTGCGCCATGAGTACGATCAGCCCAACTTGTCGGAGCACGGTCGATTTTCCCGCCATGTTGGGTCCGGTGAGAATGATCATCCGTGCGTCTTCGGTGAGGATGACATCGTTCGGAATGAACTTCTCACGCGGCATCATCCGCTCTACCACAGGATGTCGTCCGGACATAATCTCGAGTGAGAAGTCGTCCGTCAGTACCGGCCGCACGTAGCCTTCCCTTGCCGCGACCTCCGCGAACGAGCCAAGAACATCGAGCTCGGCGATGATTTCTGCGACTGACTGCAATCGGGCAACCTGTCTACCGATCTGCGACCGCAGCCTCTCGAACAGCTCTCTCTCTCGCTCCTCCACCCGCTCGGCTGCCGTCAGAACTCGCTCCTCGTATTCCTTGAGCGATGGAGTCACGTACCGCTCGGCTCCCGCCAGTGTCTGCCTGCGCTGGTAATCGTCGGGCACAAGGTGCACGTTGCTGTTCGTGACCTCGATGAAGTAGCCGAAAACTTTGTTGTAGCCGACTTTCAGCGAGTTGATGCCTGTACGGGCACGCTCTTCGGCTTGAATTCTCGCGATTGAATCCTTGCCACCGTCACGAAGTGCTCTCCATTCATCGAGTGCGCTGTCCACCCCTTCGCGCACGCTGGGCTCATCGCCAATAACGACCGGCGGTTTCTCGACAAGCGTTTGGATTATCTCGTCGCACAGGTCCGCACAATCGTCCCACAGAGCGGCATGTTTAGTAAACGCGACGTTGTTTTCGGGTGTCGCTGCTGCCCGTGCACGTCCAAGAGAAGATTCGACCGCCGGCAGTCGAGCTATCGAATCGCCGAGCGCTCGGAGCTCACGGGGCGAAGCGCGGCCGGCAGCTGTTTTTCCAGCGAGCCGTTCAATATCGCGAACGCCGTCCAGAGCATCCCGCATGGCTGCACGGACGAGACTGTCACCGAGTGCATCGACGGCACCAAGCCTCGCGTCGATCTCGGCGCGATCAACGAGCGGAGCGAGTATCCACTGCCGAAGCAACCGCGCGCCCATCGGCGTAAGAGTGCGGTCGAGGACTCCGAGAAGTGTCCCGGAAGTCTCCGCGCCCCGCATCGACTCGATCAGCTCGAGGTTCCGCCGCGTCATCTCGTCGAGAGGCAGAATGCCTCCCGGGCGCTCGACTTTCGGTCGGGCGAGGTGTGAGGTGCCCGCCGGCTGAAGCTCATTGAGGTAGCGAAGCAGGGCTCCAGCTGCTCCGACGGCGGCATCGTCCCTGCTTTCGATCCCAAATGCTTCCAGCGAGCTCACTCTGAAATGGTCAACGAGCTGATCGCGACCCAGATCGCTGTCAAACTCCCACGCTTCACGCTCAGTCACCATTGGCCCTTCCTCACCGACTGGCCCCTTGAGCAGGTGACCGACATCTCCTTCCCGTGGAAGAATGATTTCTCGTGGAGTGAACCTCGATAGCACCGACTCGAGGTCGCGAAGGCGAGTAGTGGTCAGCCTGAGCTCACCTGTAGAAAGATCCACGGCCGCGATCCCCACCGATTCAGCGTCACGATTGAGCGCACAGAGGTAGTTGTTACGAGTGCCGTCGAGCAGATCGTCGGAGAATGCCGCGCCTGGAGTGATGGTCTCCACGACCTCGCGTTTCACGATGCCCTTCGCAAACTTCGGATCTTCGGTTTGCTCACAGATCGAAACGCGGAATCCCTGCTGGATCAAACGCCGCAGATACTCTCCGGCGGCTTTGACCGGAACACCGGCGAGTGGCACCTCGCTGGCACCACCATTGTTCCTCGAGGTAAGCGTAAGCCCGAGTGTTTTTGAAGCGAGCTCTGCATCCTCGTAGAACATCTCGTAGAAATCGCCCATGCGGAAGAACAGAATCGCGTCCTGATGGCGCGACTTGATCTCCCTGTACTGCTGCATCAACGGTGTTGATGCGGCGCGGCTCACCGCTCGGGTGCCTGGGCTACGAAAGCATCCATATACTTGGCTTTGATCTTCCTGAGCGCGTACTCGGCTTCCTTTTCTGTCTTGTAGCGTCCGATCCTGACCCGAAATGGCGCTATCGACCCGTCGACGCGTGCTGAGTATCCGCGCTTGCTCAATCTCGACGCAAGCCTACCAGCTTCGACCTTGCCATCGTTGCCAGTGAACGCCGCTACCTGGACTGAGTAGCTGCTCCCGTGCGAGGCTGCCACAGCAATCTTTGTAACAGGTTTTGCTGCAACAGATCTCGGAGTAGTTGTCTTCGGCGCCTTCGTTGGGTCAACGATGCTGGGTTTCGAGTCGTTGGCTTCGGTCGGGGGCTTAGGACGCTGAGTTTGAACGATCTGCTTGGGCGTCGTAGAAGCAGTTTTGACAACCGCGGACACGCTATCCGAGGCTTCTGTTCTTTCTCTATCGACTTGTGCAACAGAGCCCGAAATAGCCGAAGTCGTGCTCGAGGCATTTACTGACGTTTTAGTTGGCGCCATCGGGACGGTGCTTGTCTGGACGCTGGTCGTAATACTCGTTGGCGTAGAGGAGCTTGCAGAAATTGCTGCGCTATTTGCAAACGCGTTGGTGGTCGGTGAATCCGCTTTTGCGACAGCGGGCAGTGGACAGCGCTGGCCCTGATACTGTATCTGGTTTCTCAGCTCCACCTCCCCAGAATTCGCCTGCGCAAGCGCATTGGCATTGGCTCTACAAGCGTTCGCGATGTCGTTCTTCTCGAAGAGGACACGAGCAGTCCAGTAGCTTGCTCTCGCCAGCGATTTGCTCCGCGGGTAGTCGCGTTGAATCTTCTGCAAATGCGCCAGCGCACCATCACGGTCACCCCGTGCCAGCTCGAGCTGTGCGAGCCGCAACAACGCATCCTCGGCCTGGGCAGCAAGCGGATAATCCACGACTATGTGCCTGTAATCGCTCTCCGCATCGGCGGCATTCGCTGCCAAGCTGGCGCGCCAGAAGAGTGCCTCCGGGTACAACCGAGCCGACGGCGGAGTTGCAGCGATCACCGAATCGATCAATGCCCTGCCGGCTGCTCCGTTACCATCGCTGACCAACGTTTGAGCTCTCACAAAAACCGGATCGATCGGACGAGCGGTAGCCTGTGCAGCTGCCAGGGTTGCAGCGCAACATAGCAGTACACCTGAAAGAACGGTCCATCTAAACATCTCACCACTCTCCTATTGACTCATGCGGCAGCACTTTTCTCATCGGCTGCGCACAGCCTCAAAATTACAGTCGCTACCAGCTGCTCCTCCGAAGAGACCCTGCTCTCCTTCAGGGCAACGTCGGCCTCGAGCAGACAGTCGAGTGCGCGATCAAGAGATTCGCGGTTCCAGCGCTCAGCCGCACGAGCCCAGACAGCAGTGGCAGATCCCCACGGCCGGCCCGTAAACGCTCCCGTCTCTCTGAGAAGATCGAAGTATTCCTGGGCTAAACGAGCCCTCGACAGACCTTCATCCAGTCTCGCGCGACCCCACGAGATAGCGAGCATCTGTGTTGATAATGCCATGACGATCGAGACGCCCGTTGTTTTCGGCTGGGCAAGAACGTGCGGAATCAATTCGAGGGCGCGTGAAACGTTGCGATCCGCCACTGCATCGAGCAGATCGGACTGTGTCTCACCGCGCCGTACTCCGACCACTGCCGAGACGTCCTCCTCTCCGACCTCCTGAGAACGACCCTCTACATAGCTCGCCAGCTTATCCAGCTCACCAGCCAGTTGATGCAGGTCATTCCCGACTGCAGCCTGAAGAAGCTCAATAGCCGATTCGCTCATTCTTACCCCAAACTCACTGCTCGCCGTGTGTGCTATCCATCTGGGGACGCGGTCACCAGTGAGAGGATCGAATTGAAGTGGGGTACTCGACGTCAGCAATACGCCATCTGGTTTGGATCCCACGGCCGCAGTCATCAGCAATAGCATGTCGGGCGCAGGGTTCTTCAAGTATTCGTCGAGTAAGTTCCGCGCCTCTTTCTTCAGAGCATTGACCTCGCGAAGCACGACGACTCGCCTCTCGGCCATCATCGGTGGTGTCGACAGAAGGATTTCGACAGTCTCGGGGTCGAGCTCTGATGCACGTCTTGTATCGAAGTTGAAGTCTCGGGTTCCAGGCTCCAGAGCCGCTTCGACAAGCTGACGCACTGCGTCGTCCTTTTGATAGTCGTCGTCGCCCAGAATGTAGTAAGCGCCGTCGAATGACCGGCGCTTTATCGCATCACGAAGTGTTCTGAGAGAGGACGCTGACATCCTCGAAATATACGGCTCGTCTACCGGGCCGCCGATGGTTTTGGAACGCTAGCGCGTGTAGTTCGCGAGCTCGAGCTTGGAGTGCGCGAAGTGTACCGGGACCTGCTCAGCGAATAGAGCAGCTGGCCAGATGGTGAGACCTGCTGAAACTGAGGCGACGATGGCAGGTGTCGAGGTTGTTATTGGGGTCAGCTCCGGCTCGGGAATGGAGGCGATCACGGGAGGCATAACAAGATCGCGTGGAGCATCACTGCGGTGGTACAGCGTGGTACCTATATATCCGAGCATCACTGCGCTGGCGAGCGTTGCGGCAATCGCGCCACGCCTGAGATTGCGCTGCGTCGTGGCCAGCAAATGTTCGCTGTGACATTCCTTGAGACGCGCTTCGAGCCGTTCGGAAAAATCCGCGGAGAGCTCTATGGAAGGAAGATTCCTGATGAGAAGGAGCGCTCGTCGGATCTTTGCGTCGTGCTTCGCGCAGCTCTCGCATTCAGCAATATGCCGTTGCATCCGAACCAGCTCGATCCCGGCAAGCGTATCGTCTACGAATGCAACGTGCTGCTCACAAAACTCGCGACAATCCATGGAGATAGGTTGAGGGTTCGGTAACAGGTACCCACCAGCTGGGTGCCTGTTCCCGAAACCGTCGACCTAATCTACATATGGGGCGATGATCTCCGCGAACGAATTTCTGGCTCGGTTAAGTCGCGATTTTACCGTGCCAAGATTGCAGTCGGTGATCTCAGCGATCTCCTCGTAAGACTTACCCTCGAGCTCGCGCAGTATGAACACATTCCTGTGGTGCTCGGGAAGCTTTGCCACGCTCTCCTCGACGATTTCCCTCAAGTGCCGCTTGCGGTACATATCATCGGGACGGGACGTCGTATCCTCGAACTGAAGCGGTCGGTCCTCGTCCTGAAAGTTCTTCTGAACCGTCTGAAAGAGCACCAACGGATTCCGTGACCGGTTACGCAACTCGTTCTTCGCCAGATTGGAAGCAATCGTGTAGACCCAGGTCGAAAACTTCTTCGAGCGGTCGAAGCGATGCAGATGTCGATACACCCGAATGAAGACCTCTTGCACCAGATCTTCCGCTTTTTCCCGGTCACCGATCGTCCGGTACACAAAGTTCAGAAGACGAGTCTGATAACGAGTCACCAGTTCCGAGAAGGCGCGCTCCTCTCCCCCGAGGAATGCAGTTACGACAGCCGAGTCATCCATCGCCTGCAGGCGCTCCCTGACGGTTTGTCCTTCGACCGCGACAACTTGCTTACGGACGATGTCAGCCATTCTTCTCTCCTCTATATAAGAGACTCTCATGACACTGAATTCGTGCACATCCCTTGGAACTTTCTGCAATTTCATGTAATGCACGGCGTGTGCCCGATGGCAGTCAGAAGTAAACCCTTATCAGTAAAGGGCTTATGGCATTTAGCTCAAGCTTGAGCTTGTCCAGATTCTGCCCTTCTGTCCTATTTACATGACATGTAAGCGTCTTTTAGTTGATTAGACGCCAAATTGGCTCGAAGGGTTAACGGCCGGCGCGAAAGCCTGCCGCGAAAAGGAGCCCAATTATCGTCTTGGCATCCTGAATCTCGCCCCTCTCCACCATACCCAATGCCCGAGACAGGGGCATAGGCTGGAGGTCGAGAAATTCATCCACTTCGTGTTTAGTCTCACCAGTGGATAGCCCGGTTGCCATGAAGAGATGAATTTTTTCGTCAGTGAAGCCGGGCGTCGTGTACAGCGTGATCAGATAGTCCACTTGCTCAGCTGTGCATCCAGTTTCCTCTTTCAGCTCTCGCACGGCGCAATCGCGTGGGGCTTCTCCCTGATCGAGCCGTCCTGCCGGAATCTCGTAGAGATAGCCATCAGCTGCATACCTGTACTGTCGAATCATCAGCACCTGCGGATCATCGCCTCTCGGATCACTCAGAAAGGGCACGACTGCACTTGCACCAGGGTGCCGGATCATCTCCAGCTCACCGGTTGATCCATCAGGAAACCGGACCGTGTCTACATCGAGCGAGACGATTTTCCCCGTATAAATGCGTCTGGATTCTATTTGTCCGGGGCTAGCTCCTTCGTCCATTGCGAATAATTCGCTAGCTGCCGTCGATGCGCAGTTCGCCGAGGTTCAAATCAGCGACTGAGTCAGCAATCACTTGCGCGTCACCGACCATGACCGTTTGCAACTGATCAGGATGAAGGTGCGCCTTGGCTGCCCGTAGTACCCGATCCGCTGTCACAGCGCGGATGTTCCTTCTATAAGAGCCGTAGTAATCAGTGGGCAGATCGTAGATCACCAGTGTCGCTAAAGCAGATGCGATTGCAGCAGTCGTTTCGTATCGGATCGGGAAAACTCGATCGAGATAATCTCTCGCCAGCGAAAGCTCATCCTCGGAGATGCGCTCAGAGCGGATTCGATCGATCTCGACAAGGATCTCCCGCAATGCCGCCGCTGTTACCTCACTCTGAACAGCAGTCGACACGACAAATGGACCCGGTCCACGGCGCCAGTCGTAGAAGGATGACGCCCCATACGTGTAACCATGAGCCTCCCGAAGATTCAGGTTGATGCGCGAGCCGAACAGACCACCGAGGACTGCGTTCATCAGGAGCGTCGGAAAGAAATCGGGATGATTGCGCGGCAGTCCGATGTGCCCGACTCGGAGCTCTGACTGCGGTGCTTCCGGTTTGTTCACGACGTGAATGCTTCTACCAGGCGTTCGTGCGGCGGCTACCAACGATTGACTTCGGCCTGCTCCTGATGGCCAGTTCTGGAACGCCCCGTTTATCAGCGCCCGGGATGCATCCGTCGAGATATCGCCAGCAAGGATGACGGTGGTTGACCCAGTACGGTACCTCGCTCGATAAAACTCATCTACGTCTTTGCGCGACAGCGCGCGTACACTCTCGGCAGTCCCTTCGTCCGGCTTCGAGTAGCGGGAATCCGGCGTGTACAAAAACTCAGAGAACTTCTCGTCAGCCAGCCCTCGCGGTTCGGTTTCGAGCTGTAAGATCTCCGCCAAACGCTCCGCTTTTAGCCGTTCTACTTCACGCTCAGGGAAAATCGGACTGCTGATGGCTTCGCCGAGGAGCCTGGTCGCGTCCTCCAGTTTGTCTGACACCGTGGTGATCTTGATGAAGGCGCTGTCCCAGTCTGCGCCTGACTCGACCGACGTACCGAGTTGCTCGAATTTCTCCGCGAGTTCAGCTCCATCGAAGCGCGTACTGCCCTCGAGAAGCGTACCGGCGGTCAGAGCAGCAACGCCTTCTTCGCCGGCTGGATCACTGGTGGATCCCGCATCGACGATTACCAGAACCGTGGCTAAGGGAAGCTTTACGACTGGTGCCGTAACGAGGCGAATTCCGCCTGGGAGTTTCTCATCACGGAAATCCGGGAACTGATAGCTTCTCGCTTCTCCCGGTTTGGGGCGGAGAGTGGTGGCCATTACCCAGTGCCAGCAGCAGCCAGCACGCTTTCCGTCTCGACACCTTCTTTCGGAACGTACAGAAGACTTGCCCTGTTGTCCTCACCTAATCGTTCGGAGATGAGGTCGTTGACTCTCTCCGTGGTCACCGAGCGGTATCGATCTGCCTGTTCATTGATCAGCCCGGGCTGGTTGAAGTAGGTGGCGAACATAGAGAGTCTGTCTGCTCTTTCGCCCGCTGATTGAAGTGAGACGACAAGATCGGTCTCGATCAGCGCAATAGCTCTTTTCACTTCGGATTCGGCCACACCTTCACGATAAACCAACTCGATCTCACGGTCGACTTCTTCTTCCAGCTGCGCGACAGAGACCTCTGGCCGTGCAGTCACATCGACTACCATCAGATCCGTCCCTTTTGCCAAATCGAATGTGAACGCTCCTGCATCGGCAGCAATTTGCCGCTCACGTACGAGCGAGCGGTGAAGGCGGCTTCCTTTCCTCATCCCCAGTATGGCTGACGCCACGCTGGCGTCATAATACTCCTCACTTCCAAAAATCGGTGAGCGAAACGCCATGAAAAGCCGCGGGAGGCTTACGTTGTCCTGAACTACCTCTCGTAACCAGCCTCCAAATACAGGTGGCAGATTCATCGGAGGCAGCGGGGGCTTGCCCTTTCCTTTAGGAATCGGTCCGAAGTACTTCGTGACGAGCTTGCGCGCTTCCTCCGAATCAAAATCTCCCGCGATAGACAGAACCGCGTTATCCGGTGTGTAGTAGGTAGTAAAGAATTGCGCGATATCGTCCAGGGATGCCGCCGAGAGATCCTCCATCGAGCCAATTAGCGAATGCTGAAAGGGATGCGACGGGGGGAATACCAGCTCCTGCATCTTCTCGAGCATTGTCCCGTACGGTTGGTTGTCTACCGCCCATCGGCGCTCGTTCTTAACGACATCGCGTTGATTATCGAGTTTTTCCTGCGTCATCGCTGGAAGTAATTCACCCATTCTGTCCGCTTCCAGCCACAGAGCGAGGGCAAGCTCGTTCGAGGGAACGGTCTCGAAATAGTTAGTCCGCTCGAGCCAGGTTGAACCGTTTAGCGTTCCCCCAGCACGCTGAATTAGCTCGAAGTGTTCGTTTACCCCGACGTGTGCCGAGCCCTGGAAAAGCATGTGCTCAAAGAGATGGGCAAATCCGGTTCTGCCTGCTCTCTCGTTCGCCGAACCTACGTGATACCAGAGATTCACTGCCACAATAGGTGCGGTGTGGTCTTCCGACAACGTCACGAACAGCCCGTTATCCAAATGGAAGGTTTCTACTGGAATCCGCATTCTCGTAAATTGCCCGCCATGCAAAGCCACTGGAACCCCCTCAGCATCGGCACGTGATTTCTGTTCTTCTGATTCTCGCGCTGCTTTTTGGGTCACTGCTACTGCTATGGTGGTCACAGGAACGAATACTGTTCCAGCCGCCTCGCCTCCTGGAACAGTTGCCCGATTCAGGACGGATATCTTACGACGCCATCGATGGACAGCGACTGATCGGATTCATTGTCGGGGATCCGCGACGGGCGCCCGGCGTTCTGCTTTGCTTCCACGGCAATGCGGACCTCGCGATATGGCAGCTCGATTGGGCGCGACTCGTGGAGCGATACACCGGATATGCAGTTTTTCTCGCCGAGTACCGGGGTTATATGTCACTTGGCGGAACTCCCACCTACTCGACGACGAAACTGGATGCACGCGCCGCGTACGATCATTTACGCATCACGTTTGGAGTGGATCGCACTCGGCTGGCTTACTTCGGCCACTCACTCGGAAGCGCAGTAGCAGCGGAACTGGCTGAAATACATCCGCCTACTGCCTTGATCCTGCAGGCTCCATTTTCGTCAGCACGTGCGATGGGAAGACTCATCGTATGGCCTGCGCTCGTACTGATCTGGAAAACGATTTCGCGCATCCACTTTGATACACGCCAGGTTGTGGCGGAGCTTGATGTGCCGGTTTCGGTCGCGCATGGACGTCGCGACCGAATCATCCCTTTCAGAATGGGGGTCGAGGTTTACGAAGCCGCCAAGACAAAGGGCCAGCTTCTCGTGGTAGAGAAAGCCGGCCACAGCGACGTTGCTGAAGTCGCTGGCGAAGATTACTGGCGCTGGATTGCCGAAGCCCTGAAACCCGAGCCAAGCCCGCAGCCCCAAGCCGCCCCGCCCCCAGCCCCCAGCAGGTAGTCTTCAGTTCATTCATCATTTATTGAATCGGCTGCCCCGAGATATCCCTGATTGCGATCGGCCCGACGTTCACAGACTTGAGAGCTGGCTCGATGGTCTTGCGATCACCGACAATGACTATCGCAAGGGAACCGGGATTGATGTACTGCTGTGCAACCCTGGCTACGTCCGCCTGACTAACGGCTTCGACGTTCTGCACATAGTTGTTGTAGTAGTCGAGCGGAAGGTTGTATTGCGCGACAGGTACCAGGGCTGCTGCAATTTGCTGTGTCGTTTCGAAGTTTCCCGGGAGCTGCAGCTGCAGATATCGCTTGGCTCGAGACAGCTCGTCGGCCGGAACTGCCTCACGAATACGTTTCAATTCCTTCATGAACTCGATCAGCGCTGAGTCGCTCTTTGCAGTGACTATTTCGGCCGACGCCAGGAATGGACCCGCAGAACGCCTCATGTCGAACCGTGAACCAGCTCCGTAGGTGTATCCGCGAGTCTCACGAAGATTCTGATTGAGTCTGCTGGTAAAGGATCCGCCCAGAATCGTATTCATGACGGTCAGAGCGAAATAATCCTTGGTTGATCGCGGAACGCCTACAGCACCGATGCGGAAAGAGGACTGCGCAGCACCCGGCTTATCGATCAGATAGATGGTAGTAGTACTGGCCTTCGGTGGCTCACCATAATTGAGAGCTGGAACGTCACCACGCTGCCAGCTACCGAACAAGTTGTTGATCTTCGCCTCGACCTGCGCCGGATTGACATCGCCAACGATGATCAGTGTAGCGTTGTTCGGTCGGAAATTGGCCTGGTAGTACGACTGAAGGTCGGCCGTCGTGATCGATTTAACCGAAGCCTCAGTCCCCTCCAACGGTGCGCCGTAGGGATGTGCATTGCCATAGAGAATCGCCGGGAATGCCTTACTGGCGATTACGGGTCCCTGATCGCGCTGTTGTAGCAGATCCGTCAGCTGGGTCTTCCGGATTCGCTCGAATTCATTGGGCGGAAATGAGGGGTACAGAGCAACGTCGGCGAATAGCGCAAGCGCACTATCCAGTTGCGCAGTCGGTGTATGGAGCGACAGCGTGCTCGACTCCCAGCTGCTGGTTGGAGACAGCCTGATTCCGAGAAAGGAAATCTGATCTGCAATGTCGAGGCTTTTTCGAGATGTCGTTCCTTCCCGCAACATTGCGGAGACAAGATTCGCGATTCCCGCCTTGCCCGCCGGAGCAGCAGTACTGCCACTGCCGGTGAGGAGGACAAAATCAGCTAGCGGCAGCTCGTGCTGCTCGACGATCATGAGCTTCAGCCCATTCGGAAGCTCTCTAGTGATGATAGGAGGAAGCGATACACGCGGTGGAGGTCCGAGCTCTGGAGGCTTGCTCCGATCAAACGTCCCTTGCGCACCAGCTGAGTGGGCCGATAAAAGGGCCGCAATACTCAGCATTGCGACTGCTCCGAGAAGCTTCATCGACCACCTCCGCTCGCGGTTAACATCATCTCCTTCTTTCCCTCCGGAACGACTGTAAGAACAATCTTGGGGCGCCCAAGGTAAGTCCTCGCTACCCGCTGTACATCCGCGGCACTGACACGCTCATACCGGGCGGCGTCCTGTTGGACGAAGTCAGGATTCCCAACGAAGTAGTTGTAGGAGTTGAGCACTTCTGCTTTTCCGAGAACACTGGCGAGACGGTTGAGAAAGCTTGACTTATAAACGTTTTTTGCCCGCTGCAGCTCCCGCGGTGTGACTCCATTGCTGATAACCTTACCGATCTCTTCTCGTACAATCCGGTCAATATCAGCGACGCTCTGTCCAGGCTTTGGTGTAACGTCGATCTGAAATTTTCCGTCGAGCCGTGAGCCATCCTGAAACGCACTAACGGCTTGCGCGATCTGAAGATCGTACACGAGCCTCTTATAAAGCCGCGAGTTCCTGTCGCCAGCAATGATTTGCGCCAGAATGTCCAGCGCCGCGTCGTCCCTGGAAAACCCTTTCACCGAGTGCCAGGTGTAGAACAGCCGAGGTAGTTGAACCTTGTCTTCCAGCACCAGAAACGTGTCGCGTGGAATCACAACGTCGGGGACCGAAACTCTTCTCTTCACTTCGGGCCCACGCGGAATGCTCCCGAAATACTGCGCCACCATTTTCTTCACCGAGTCCGGATTAAAATCCCCTGCAATAGTCAGGGTCGCGTTGTTGGGGGCGTAGTAGGTTTTGAAGAAATTCTGCACGTCCGTGAGCGACGCGGCGCTAAGGTCGGTCATCGACCCAATCACCGGCCACGAATAGGGATGTGACTTCGGGTAAAGCGCCGCGAGGATTATTTCGTCGGCACGACCGTAAGGCTGATTATCCACGCGCTGCCGGCGCTCGTTCTTTACGACATCGCGCTGAAGATTGACCTTCGGGAGATCCATTGTCGGCAGGAGAAATCCCATCCTGTCCGAATCGAGCCACATAGCCAGTGGCAGCGCATTTGAGGGCAGGGTCTCATAGTAGTTGGTACGGTCTTCGGTAGTCGACCCGTTGTTGTTCGCACCGGCCGATTCGAGAAGCTGATCGAACGCGCCAACCGGAACGTGCTGGGAGCCCATGAACATGATGTGCTCGAAAAGGTGGGCAAATCCAGTCCGCCCGACCTGCTCATCGCCCGAGCCGACGTGGTACCAGGTGTCGACCGCGACAATCGGCGTGGAGTGGTCCTCGTGCAGAATGACCTCGAGGCCGTTGGGCAGCTTGTACTTCTCGAA
>QHVA01000193.1 GCA_003223425.1 Gemmatimonadota bacterium | reverse complement strand
GTAGCCTGGTAAAGTCGCGCCAGAATTATGAGCGCGCCCGCGGTGAGGGCCATGAATATCCAGCGCGAATAGATGCCCAGGTTCAGTCCGAATGCCGCACCCGGGTTGTAAACGAGTGTCAGCCGCAGATGGTTCCCAAGGATCTCATGGGGGACGTGCTGGGGAGCCAACATCGTCGCGGCGATCAGTTTGGTCACCAGATCGAGCGCAACGACCGCTATCAGAGTCGCCCAGAACAGGGGCGTGTTAGGTTTGGCGCTTTCCATCTTCTTCGCGCTGTTTGCACTCAATGCAATACCTGGCGTGCGGCAGCGCGTCGAGACGCTCGAAGCTGATCTCTCGGCCGCAATTGTGGCACTTGCCGAATTGCTCCGGGTTGCGATACAGCCGGCGCAACGCCTCGTCGATGTGCCAGAGGAAGCGACCCTCCTGGCTGGCGAATAGAAACGCTTTTTCGCGCTCCATCGCATCGGTGCCCTGATCGGCCATGTGGAATGAGTATGCGCTTAGGTCGCCGTCGGCGCCCTGCGGCGTGGATCCGAAAGTCTCGTCGTAGTGCCCGAGCTCCTTGAGCACGCGCTTACGCTCTTCGAGCAAGCGCTTCTCAAAGTGCTGGAGGCTCTTTTTTGTCATTGACTTAGGTTTCTTGTTCGCTGCTGTTGCCATTTCTAACCAACCCTCTCCAAGGCGACTTCAACGTTCTGCCCATCAAGGTCGAACGCGTGCGTCGCGTATTTTTCGTCGATTCGCTCGCCGACTACCACCCTCACTCCGAGTACCTCGGCGGCGATCCATTTCTGAAAAGCCGTTACTGCTTCCTGAATCTCGCCACTACCACCCACAAAAAGCGTGATGCGATCGCTGACCGCGAAACCCAATTCTTTCCTCAAACGCTGAATGCGGCTCACGAGCTCTCGCGCGATTCCCTCCAGCCGGAGCTCACGCGTTACAACCGGATCGAGCGCGGCAAAATAGCCACCTTCCTCCTTCACCACCAAATCGCCCGACGCCGTGCGCACGATCGTAAGATCCTCGGCGCTTAACTCCGTCGACTCGTTCCCCACTGAAACGTACAGCGGCTTGCCAGCCTCAAACTCTCTCAGCGCATCGCTGCTCAAAGCCTCAACTGCCTGAGCGGCGAGCGGAGTATTCTTACCGAACTTCTTACCCAGCGACCGAAAATTCGGCCGAGCCTTTAAAGTTACTAGATCGTCGGCGGTGGAGATGAATTGGATCTTCTTAATGTTGAGCTCAGCGGCCAGGAGGGGGCTTAGCTCCTCCAACATTGTGCCGGCGCCCTTCGAGCTCACATGGAGGGGCACCACGCACAGCATTCGGGCCAGCGGCTGGCGAACCTTGACGCCTGCGTCCTCACGCGCGGCACGACCGAGCGTGGCAAGCGTTCGGATGTGACCCATTACGCGCTCCAGGTCAACATCGATTGCTCCCGGAGTTGCGCGCGCGAATGGAGCAAGGTGTACGGACCCTGCTGTGAGCTCGCGATGCACCCAGTCCGTAATGAACGGAGTGAAGGGAGCGAGGAGCCGGCATGTAACGGCGATTACCTCGTGAAGCGTTGCGAATGCGGCCCGATTGTCCTCGCCGTCGACCTCGTAGAAGCGGTGCCGACTTTGGCGCACGTACCACTTCGAGACGTCCTCGTCGAAAAAAGCCATCACAGCCTTTGCGGCGTTGGTAGCCTCGTAGCGACTGAGGAGCTCGTCCGCTTCGTGCTCGACGCTCGCGAGTCGAGACAGAACCCATCGATCCAGCAGGGGCCGGTTCAGAGGCAGGGGGTCATTAGCGGATGGCCACCATCCGAAGTTCGCGTACTCCGCGAAAATCCCCGTATAGACGTTCTTGAACGTGAGGAGAAAGCGTCCCGCCGTATCACGAATACCTGCTTCGTCAAAGCGCCGTGGCGTCCAGAGCTGACTCGACGTGGTTAGGAATAACCGAACGGCGTCGGCACCGTAACGCGGAATTACCGATTCGGGATCGATGATGTTTCCGAGCCGCTTCGACATTTTCTGCCCTTCTGCGTCGAGAACGAGGTCGTTCACAACGACTGCGCGGTACGGCGCAGTGTCAGTGATCTCCGGATTATGCGCTTCGTGCGCGAGCAGATTTTTCGGCAGCGCATCACCGAGACCGGTCGCGATTGCAAGGAGCGAATAAAACCACCCGCGCGTCTGGTCGATTCCTTCGGCGATAAAGTCCGCCGGATAATAGCGCTCGAACTTCTCACGGTTCTCGAACGGAAAATGCCACTGGGCGAACGGCATCGAACCGGAGTCGAACCAGGCATCGATCACTTCCGGCGTACGCTTCATCGTGCCGCCGCAATGACACTGCAAGGTGTAGCGATCGATGAACGGCTTGTGTGGATCGAAGTCGTCGCCGAGGGTCGCTCCTGACCGCTCGGAGAGCTCGGCGTAACCGCCGACAGCTTCCGCGTGCGTATCGTTGCGGTCACACACCCAAATCGGAAGCGGAGTGCCCCAGTACCGGTCGCGGGAGACGGCCCAATCAATGTTGTTGGTCAGCCACTCCCCAAACCGTCCGGCTCCCACCTCCGGTGGATGCCAATCGACGCGCGAGTTGCGCACGAGCATCGCATCCTTGAACTCAGTGGTGCGAATGAACCATGAGGTGCGCGCGTAATAGAGTAGCGGCGTCTCGCAGCGCCAACAGTGAGGGTATGCGTGCTCGAGCAACGTCGACTTCCAGAGGACTCCGCGCTTCTTCAGTTCGTCGAGAATTACTGCGTCGGCGTCCTTGACGAACATTCCACCAACCAGCGGCATGTCGGCGGGAAACTCTCCGCGAAGATTCACGGGCTGCAAGAACGCCAATCTGTGGCGCTGCCCCGCTGCGTAGTCGTCGGCGCCGAAGGCCGGGGCCATGTGCACGACACCCGTTCCCTCCTCCGCTGAAACGAACGACTCGCCGATTATTACCTCGTGCTCGCCCTGCTTGTACTCCACCCAATCCAGTGGACGCTTGTAGCGTTTTCCGACGAGAGCGTTGCCGCGGAACGATCGCACCGTCTCCCAACGGGCGGCGAAATCGTCACCCAGGACCGCGGGCACACGCGTGAGAGCGAGTATCACTGTCTCGCCGGCGTCAGCTTTCTTTTTCCGGAGCTCCACATATTCGAGCGTCGGATTGACCGCCAGAGCGACGTTCGAGACGAGCGTCCATGGGGTCGTCGTCCACACAAGGATGCGGCGGCGCCCGCCGGTGCCTTTTTCAGCGACCAGATCCAGCGCGACGTAGGCGCTTGGATCCTTCACATCCTTGTAACCCTGCGCTACCTCGTGGCTCGAGAGAGTCGTTCCACAACGCGCGCAATAGGGCAGCACTTTGTGTCCCCTGTAGAGGCGGCCGCGGCGGAACAACGTCGCGAGCGCCCACCAGACGCTCTCGATGTAATCGTTGGTGTAGGTGACGTACGGATCACTGTAGTCGAGCCAGTAGCCGATTCGCTCGCTCAGCTCCTCCCAATCACTTCTGTAGCGCCAAACGCTCTCTCGACACATCTCGTTGAAGCGCTCGACGCCGATCTTCTCGATCTGCTGTTTTGCGGTACGGATTCCGAAATCGGTCTCGATCTTTTTTTCAAC
>QHVA01000059.1 GCA_003223425.1 Gemmatimonadota bacterium | reverse complement strand
TTCTAGGGGCCAATGCCGATGGGATGCGGCTCGACGATTATCCCATCGGAGCACTGGCGAGCGCGATCGCCGCTCTGAAGCAGACAGAGAACCCGACAGCGGAGCAGCTCGCGACGGCAGATCTCGTTCTCACCGCATCATACACATCGCTTGGCGAGGACTTGCTCACCGGCCAGGTCGATCCCCGTACCGTTGCGCAGGCCTGGCACGTCGATCCCCAAGGAGAAAACATCGACAGCGCACTCGTGAGAAATCTTCGTTACGAGCATTTGGACAAAGCACTGACGACAATGCGGCCCACCGACGACGACTATCTGGGGCTGAGCAGAGAGTTGCAACGCTGGCGGGTGATCGTTGTCAACGGAGGGTGGCAACCGGTTCCCGATATTTCAGGAAATGCTAAACCTGGATCCACCGCGAATCCGGCCGTGCTTGCAGCAGTCCGCAGCCGGCTCGCTGCGGAAGGAATTTCGGTGCCGCCCGCTTCGGAAAACGTCGCACCGAGTGATTCGGCGCGACGCCGCCCCACAGTATCGCCGATGAATACTTACGATCGCGGTCTCGCCACCGCCGTCGCGCAATTTCAGCAGCGTCACGGAATCAACGTCGACAGCGCACTCGGCCAGGAGACGATCGACGCAATGAATGTCCCGGCGAGCTATCGCCTCGGCGAGATTGCAGCCAACATGGAGCGCTATCGCTGGCTGCCGAGGAGTTTTGGATCCCGGTACATCTTCGTCAATGTTCCCGCGTTCAAGCTCGAGGCCTACGATAGCGGGCAGAAGGTTCTCGAGATGAAGGTGATCGTCGGCCAGGAGTATCAGGACAAGGCGACGCCCGTGTTCGCTGACTCGATGGAGACCGTGGTGTTCCGTCCGTACTGGGACGTGCCGCCAAGCATCGCCGCCAAGGAGATTTTTCCGAAAGGCGGAGCCTATATGGCGCGCGAGAACATGGAGGTCTATTCGCAGCATGGACGAACCGCAGTCCGACAACGTCCGGGTCCGAAGAACGCGCTCGGGTTTGTGAAATTCCTTTTCCCGAACGATTTCAACATCTATCTGCACGACACTCCCAATCACGAGCTGTTCAACAAGGACATCCGCGCGTTCAGTCACGGATGCATCCGACTCGAGAAGCCCACCGAGTTGGCCGAGTGGGTCCTGGGGTGGCCCGCTGACAGGGTAGAGGAGGCCATGAAAGACGGACCGAATAGCAGAGGCGTAAGACTGCCGCGAAAGATTCCGGTTTATATCACTTACTTCACGGCGTACATCAACAACGGCGAGCTGTATTTCGGAAACGACCTCTATGGCAGAGACGACAAGCTCGTGGCCGTCGTGATGCCAGGTGCCTTGCCGAGCAAGGCGGTCGTCGATGCAGTCGAGGCACTGAGAAGGATCGCCCGCGCCTGATACTGAGCTCGACAGTTTGGGTACGGTGCTTCCTACTGGACACGGGCCTGTTTGCGACCGTGTAACCTTCCACAATGACGGTTTCTGGCGACGGGTTTGCGGTGAAAACGCCGCCCGATGTCCATTACCTACACCATTTCGCCCGAAGAGCGGTTGATCAAGGCGTACGCGAAGGGAATCATCCGCGCGTCCGATCTTCATCCTTTCCTCGACACGCTCCTCGCGGATCCCGGGCTTGTACCCGGTCTGCGCGGTCTGTATGACGCCCGCTTCGCCGAACCGGATATCACGATACTCCAGCTCGCGGAAGTTGCTGGAAAGGTTCGTCAGCTGATTAATCGCGGGGTTGGACGGATCGCCATCGTCGCTCAGTCTCAGGCGACGTATCGCGTATCGAAAACTTTTATGGTTCTGGCGCGCGCGCTCGGAATCGATGTCGATGTGTTCTGGGAGCTCGAGGAAGCCGAGTCATTCCTGGCGGAAGAAAACGGCGAGTCGCGCACTGGAGAGAAGCCACTCCCCCACTAGCTGTCGATCGGCCGCGGAGATGGCTCGATTCGTATGCCGCTCTGGCCCTCGAAGATGTGCACGCCTTCGGGACGAACGCGGATTGACACGATGTCGCCGGGTTTGATTAGCTCCTGCGGCGAAGCGAGAGCGACCAGCCGGTCACCGCCCGAGAGCGTGACATAGACGATTTGCTCATTCCCCATTGGCTCGACGACGCCGACCTCGGCCTTCGGGCGACTCTCGCCGTCGCCACTGACTTCTATGTGCTGCGGACGGACTCCAAGAAAAACCCGACCGCGGGATTCGCCATCACAGGGGACATCGAGTGTTAGATCGATTCCCTTGAACGTGCACATTCCCATGCGGCCGGCACTGCCCTCGGCGCGCTGAATCACTCCCTCGATGAAATTCATCGCGGGACTGCCGATGAATCCCGCGACGAATTTGTTCGCCGGTCGCTGATACAGCTCCATCGGTGTTGCGATCTGCTGCAGCACTCCTTCCTTGAGAACAGCGATGCGATCGCCCAGCGTGAGCGCCTCCGACTGGTCGTGCGTCACGTAGACCATCGTTGCGCCGAGCTTGCGATGCAGACGCGAGAGCTCGACGCGGGTCTCCACGCGGAGCTGCGCGTCGAGGTTGGAAAGCGGCTCGTCGAAGAGGAATGCCAGCGGCTCGCGCACGATGGCGCGTCCAAGGGCGACGCGCTGGCGCTGACCACCCGAGAGTTGCGCGGGTTTTCGATCGAGCAGCTTATCGAGACCAAGCGATGCAGCGATGGTGTTGACGCGTTCGTTAATGACTGTGGGCGGTTGTTTTCTGATGCTCAGGCCGAATCCGAGGTTTTCGCGCACGGTCATGTGCGGGTAGAGCGCGTAGTTCTGGAAGACCATCGCAATATCGCGCTGCTGCGGCGGCAAGTCGGTAACATCGCGCTCGCCGATGCGGATCATGCCGTCGGTGACGCGCTCGAGGCCGGCCATGAGCCGAAGCACTGTCGATTTCCCGCTGCCCGACGGTCCGACGAGCACGAGCAACTCGCCATCGGCGACGTCGAGGCTCAGGTCGCGCGCGGCGACGTAGCCGTTCGGATACGTCTTGTCGACATGCTCTAGACTAATTTGCGCCATGCGCTCTCCTGGAAACCGCACTGGAAACGGCAACTGAACCGGTGCGAGTTGTCAGTGGCATAGATGCCAGTTTATCAGTTCACTACGTCGGGACTTCACTGGCGCTGGTCATGGCACAAGCAACTGCCTGTGTCCTGAATGCCACTGAGGGAAGTCTGGGCGTAGTGAACTGATTAGCTGGCCACTGCGCTACTCACACCTCGCACCTGTTCAGTTGGCGTTGTAGTTCTCATCCTTTGACCGCTCCCGCCGTCAGTCCCTGCACTATTCTCCGTTGAAAAACGAGAACCATCGCCGCGACTGGTGCCGTTGCAACCACGGCTGCCGCAAGAATTTCTCCCCACGGTACCTGGTACTGCCCGCGAAAGAGCGCGATCGCCACCGGCACCGTTTGGCGTTCGGGTCCGAGCGTGAACGACAGCGCGAACAGAAATTCGTTCCAGCAATAGATGAAGGTGAGAATCCCCGTCGTCGCCAGGCTCGGCACCGCGAGCGGCAGGAGAATCCTGGTAAAGCTCTGTCGTCGCGTGGCGCCGTCAACGTGCGCCGCTTCCTCGAGATCCTTCGGAATCTGTCTGATAGAACCCGTGAGTACCCAGACCGTGAGCGGCATCGCGAACGTCATGTACGGCATAATCAGGCCGGGATACGTATCGATCAGATGGAGTGAGCGGAGCAGCAGGTAGAGTGGGCTCACGATCGAGATCTGCGGGAACATCGTCACAGCGAGAATGAACGCCATGATCGGCGCCTTGCCGCGAAATTCGATTCTGGCGAGAGCGTAAGCAGCGAGCGTTCCTACCACCAGGCAAAAGAGTGTCGTAGTTCCAGCAACTACGAGAGAGTTTCGAATCGGAGTGATGAAATCGCGCTCCGTGAACAGTGCCCGGTAGTGATCGAAGATCAGATGCTCCGGCCAGAGCGATGGATCGCGAAATAGCGCGGCATCGGACGTCAACGATGCGACGATCGCCCAGTAGAACGGGAAGAGCGTGAACAACATCAGCCCGATGAGCGCGGCTCCGAATATCCACCGTCCCCACCGAGGCCCGGGCTTGGTTGCGGATTTCACGACTCCTCTCCACCCAGCCGAACGCCAAGTCCCCGAACATAGAACAACGCGAGACCGAACGTGATCGCGAAGATCACCACCGAGAGGGCCGACCCGTAACCGAAGCGCAGATTCTGCAGCAGGGCGTTGAAGGTGTAGAGCGCTACGGGTTCCGTTGATGTTCCAGGTCCCCCGCCAGTGAGAACGTAGATCAGATCGAAGACGCGAAATCCGTCGAGCGTTCTGAAGATCAGCGTCACCAGTATCGCTGGCTTGAGCAGTGGCAGCGTGATGTGCCGCAGCTGCCACCAGGCATTGGCGCCGTCGACCGCGGCCGCTTCATAAAGAGTCAGATCGATGTTCTGCAACCCGGCGAGAAGGAGCAGCGCCACGAAGGGTGTCGTTTTCCAAACGTCCGCAAGAATCACCGGCACCCACGCCGTTGCTGTCTCGATGAACCAGACCATCGGCTGGTCGAGAATTCCAGCCCGGACGAGAAGCGCATTGGCGATCCCGCCCTGGGATTCGAAGATGAAGCGCCAGAGCAGTGCGGCCACGACAGTCGGAATTGCCCACGGCACCAGCACCGCGGCGCGAACGAATCCCCTTCCCCGAAAGACGCGATTCATCGCCAGCGCCAGAAACAGCCCGATCAATAGCTCGAGAGAGATCGACACCACCGTAAAGAACGCCGTGTGACCCAGCGCACCCCAGAACCGCGGATCTTTTACGATCTCGGCGTAGTTCGCGAGTCCGATGAAGGGCTTGCCGAGCCAGGGCATTCTTAGCTCGTGAAGGTGCAGAGACTCCCAGAAGGTCCAGCCGAGCGGGAAGATCGCGATCAGCGCGATGACGGAGAGCGCCGGCGCGACCAGCGACCAGCCCAGTCGGGCCTCCGATCCGAGGCGTGAGGTTTTTCTCATGCCTTGCTAGCGGCAGCCATCAGCTTCCGCATCCCCGTGCGTTCGATCAGTGCATTTATCTTCGCCGCCGCCGCATCCAGCGCCGCCCTTGGCGCCGCCTGCCGCACCAGTGCGCGATGCAATTCTATCTGTAAGATCTCTGACAGCTCCGTATAGATCGGAGTCACAGGTCGCGGCGTCGCACTCTCGATGGCTCGGCGAGCGTTGTCGAGCGGGATGGCGATGGCGCTTTTGAGCCGAGCGTCGTCGTAGAGCGCTGGACGCGTTGGATACTGCCCGACAGCCTGGGCACGCTCCAGCATCTGCTCGGGGGCCGTGAGATAGGCGATGAGTTTATAGGCAGCGTCGGGAAACTCGGTGTAGGCATTGATCGCGAGCTGAGCGCCACCCAGCGCCGCGGTCGAGTGACCAGCGGGCGCAGTTCCCGACGCAGGCATCGGTGAGACTGCAAACTTTCCCGCAACTTTCGACTGCGCGGTGTCGCTCATTGCTGCGACTGGATACGGCCAGTTGCGCATGAACACGGCGTTGCCGTTTTGGAACGCAAACCTCGCTTCTTCTTCGTGCCATGTCAGAACGTCGAGCGGAGCGACGCGAGTTCGATAAAGCTCGTCGCGCATGAACTCCAGCGCGCGAACCGCTTCGGGCCGATTCACCACGACTTCTCCTCGGTCATCGATGATCTGTCCGCCAAACGCACCGAGGTACTCGACGAAGCCGGTGATAAGCCCTTCGTAGCGCGCGCCCTGGGAGACAATTCCGTAGCGTGGGCCGCCCCGCCGTGACATCGCTGACTGCGCGTCGTCAACAACCTCCTCGAGTGTTCGGGGCTCGCGCGGTACGAGATCCGTGCGGCGATAGAGCAGTCCGACATCGGCGAACCATGGAAGGGCATAGACCTTCCCTGCCCACGTATTTGCGGCGATTGTGGCGGCAAAGAACTCGGCTTTCGCTGGGCCGAAGCGGTCGAGCGGAAGCACCCACCCTGCTGCGGCGAATTCGGGAGTCCATACAACGTCGAGCTGCAGGATCGATGGATTGCCGACGCGGGCGTTGAGCCACTGCACATAAAGCTGGTGTCGCTGAGATGCGTCGTCCGGCGTGCGCTGCAGCTCAACGCGAATATCCGGATTGAGCTGCATGAAGCGTTTGAGCTGCTTCGCGACGAGTGTTCCTTCAGCGCCGAGGGCGGAGCCGGAGAAAGTGAGGACAGTTTCGCGTTTGTTCGCTGCGCGGGAGCACCCAAGCGATGCTGCACAGGCGAGGAGGAGGAGATCGCGACCCCTCACGAGGGATTCCAGCACGCTACCAACTCGTTGTCCCTAAAAGGGAAAGCGGAGTCGCGTGAGGATGAACTGCACGGCCAGGTCAGTCACGTTCCACAGCTGCACGTCGGTGCTCGCCCCGTACCGAATCGGCTTCAGCGTACCCACAGTGATCTCATAGCTCCAGAGCTCGTTGTGCTTCAAGCCAGATGCTTCGGCCGCCAGGTAGGTCCGCATCAATGCACCCTTCATCTCGTCGACGTACGAGATCATGCCCTCACTTGGCGCTTTGACTTTTCCGGAGCTATCCGTCGCGCCGTTGATTTGATTGGCGAGTCCGAGCAGGATCAGATTGACTTCGCGTCCCCAGACGACTCGCGGCGAGTGGTACGTGTCCCTGCGGAACGCCTCCCATACACTGGGTGGGGCATAGGCGTCGTTTGCGACAAGCGCGCCGAGGCTGTCGACGAAGAGTCCGACCGGATAGGCGCGCATGATCGCGCTCACGTCACGCCGCACTGCCGCGACCGCATTGGCGCTGACGTCCGCACCGTCTCTCAGAAAGAGTCCAGTGGCTGGGTCTGTGTTTACAACAGAAATCGGCTTGCCAGCCGAGTCGAGTGAGATCGCGAGGAAATTCAGCGGTGCGCTGTCGGCCGCAGTTTTCGCCAGCACCCCGCGCCAGTACGCGCGCTCTTCGGCAGGAAGCCAGGCGAGCTTTTGTTGAACCCTCATCCGGATGTCCTCCGGCGTCAGCGTGACGACGAAATAGTTCACCGCGCCCCGCCAGTTGTGTATGGCGCGCTGGAAGAAGGCTGGGTCGAATAACAGATCCCGGAGCGGCGTCTTGCTAAGACTTGGCGAAGCCGCCACCAACTCGTGCGGATCGAATCCGGCCGTGTGAAGCGCTGTGACGATCTGGGAAATGGATTCGAGTGCGCGTGGCGCCCAGATCGCGTTGATGTCCATCTCGAAGCGGCCGTTGGCGTAGCCCGCATTGCTGTCGCGCCAGCTGATCGACCGCCAGTGCGTTGCGTCGAGCCGTGGCGAGGCGACGAGATTCTGAACGACGGGATCGCGCGCGTAGGGCGCGGCTAGTGTCGCAACCAGAGCGAGCTCCCTGAGGAGGAGTCCGATGCGCGGTCCGCGCCCGTCCGACGAATCCACCAGGAACGCGTGCTTCCGTGTTGATGACACAGCTGGATTGGTGAGATAGCGGGCGACGACGACTGGAAGCTGGAATTCGTCGTCGCGCATGTGATAGTTCTCGCGCACCTTCTGCAAATCGACTAGTAGGGCGCGCGCCTTACGCAGTGCGGTGTCGGCGGCCGCCCGCTCGCGCTGGCGGAGACGGAAATACTGCGACATGTGCGCGTTGTATTCGCCCGCGTTCTCCCGAATAGCCTGACCACCCAGGGCTTCTTCGTGGCTGACGTCCCCTTCGGGTCCGAGCTTTCGCAACGCGCTGGCGATCACGAACTCCGGCATCGCATCAGTCCAAACAGGTTGCATCATCAGCGAGGTCATCATCATGTCGCGGCCGAAGTACGTCGCGTAATTCGGCAAACCGGCCATCAGCTTTTCTGTGGAGCTGAGAAGCTCGGTTCCGCGCACGTCCCGCTCGAGCTGGCGGTAACGGGAGACCGTCGTAGCGGCTGCCGCATTTCGGCGTGCGTTGCCGCGCGCCCGATCGGCAGCGACGCGCGCGTCGTTCAGGAAGCGCAGAAAACCAGAGGTAAAGATCTGGTCGCGCGTGAGAGGCGTCAGAGGGGGACCATCTGTCGTTACGCGAACGGTGAGTCGAATCGGCCGATTTGCGTTCGCGGTGATCGATACTACGGGCAGCGTCACCAGAATCGACGCGTCGCCCGGATCTGGGATCAGATCGAGCTGCAGGTTCGTCTTCCCGTCGAGCGTCGTCTGCAACGCGCTCACGCCGCGTCGCTCTCGCACACCCGTAGTGAGAAGATCCGGTTCTAGACGTGCTCTCAGGTCCGACGTGAATCCGGTGCCGAGAGGTCCAATCTGCCGCTGGCGCTCAGCCGGATCGAGACGATCGAGATTTGCGATCAGCTCCTCCTGCTCGCGCAGCCTGAACGTCGGCCAATCGAAGGGCTGGAGATGTCGTCCAGAATACTGCAAATCACGCTCGACCCGCATTGACCCGAGCAGAAACCAGCCGATCAGGATTTGGGGCGCATTCGCGACGAGTCGGTACTCAATCGTGCGGCGATTGCCAGTCTGCGAGACGATGGCGTCTGGCGATCCCCACTCGAGACGAATCGGCTTTCCTGTGCCGTCTCGAACGGTGAAACCCGCGCTCTCGTCGACGGCGTCGGCGAGAAGATTCACGACACGTCCGCTGCGAGCGTCGAGATAGACCTGAACTACGTTCCCTTTCGTGTCGCGGAAGAAGCGGGTCTGGTACCCCTGATACGCGGCGGGATCGTCGAGACCCTGCTCCGGAAAGCCGAGCACCGGCTGGACGTGGGTTTGCGCTACGGCGGTGGCACCGCCAAATAGAAAAGCAAGAACCAGCGCGACGGTCTTCGGCATCGCCAATAATGTGGCACTCCGGCGCTCGCCCGTCAGTAGGCAGCGGCTTGCGTTATGGCTGCGTGGTGGTTTACGGTTCGCCGGTGACTTCCCTGGACCTGGCGCTGATTGGCAACGGTAGTATCGGCGCACTAGTCGATCTCAATGGCGCCATCGTCTGGTGTTGCTTTCCGCGGTTCGATGCCGACCCGGTTTTTTGCTCGCTCCTTCGCGGTGAATCGCCCCGTGACGGACTAGGCGGGTTCACAATCGAGCTCGAGGAAACGGTCAGAACCGAGCAACAATATCTCCCCGATACTCCGATACTCGTCACGCGATTCTACGACGAGAAGGGCGGCGGAGTCGAGATCACGGATTTTTGCCCACGCTTCGAAAAGGAGGGGGACGGCGGATTGTTCTGTCCGAAGCTGCTCGTCCGTCAGGTGAGACGGATTGGAGGAGAACCGAACATTCGGGTGCGCATCAATCCCGCGGCCGACTACGGATGCACGAAACGCTCGCATACGATCGGCGCCAGCCATATCAACTACGCTGGAGAGCCGGGGCTTCGGCTCGCCACCGACGCTCCGATCGAGGCGATCGCAGCCGGAACGCTTTTTCAAATCGACGAGACAATTACTCTGATGTTCGGACTCGACGAGCCTGTCGCGAAGCATGGCAATGTGACGAGCACGGCGATGGAGATGCTCGAGCGAACCACGGCGCATTGGCGCGATTGGGTGCAGTCGCTCAACGCTCCGTCCGACTGGCGGGACGCCGTAGTGCGCGCTGCCATCACGCTGCAATTGAACGTCTACGAGCCGACGGGCGCGATCATCGCAGCGATCACCACCTCGATTCCCGAGGCGCCAAATACTGAGCGCACCTGGGATTACCGCTACTGTTGGCCGCGCGACGCCTGCTTCGTTGTCAACGTTCTAAGTCGCATTGGCGATGTTCGAGCCACGGAACGATATCTGGCTTTCCTTTTGGACGTCGCGGATGCTGCCGATGATTCACGTCTCGCCCCAATGTACAGTATCGACGGCGGTCCGATGCCTCATGAGCACGAAGCTTCGTGTCTCGTCGGCTACCGTGGAATGGGACCGGTTCACATCGGCAACAAGGCCAGTGAACAAAAGCAGAACGACGTCTACGGGGAGGCGGTTCTCAGCGCGGAGCCATTGTTCGGTCATTCTCGCGCCCGCTGGGCGGGCGACGAGGCACTACTCGCCCGACTCGAGCTCTTCGGCGAGTATGCAGCGAAGCTCTTCGATGTGCCGGATGCCGGCTTATGGGAGCTGCGTGGCTCGGCGCGCGTTCACACGTTCTCGAGCATCATGTGCTGGGTTGCGTGCGACAGACTAGCCAGGTATGCGGACCGCCTGAAGCTGACGGATCGCGCCGAATACTGGCGCGCGAAGGCAGCGGAAATTCACGATGTCGTCTCGCGGCGATCGTGGAACGCCGACCTCAACGCGTTCACAGCAACGATGGAAGGACACTCACTCGACGCGAGTCTCCTCCTGATGCCGCGCCTGGGTTTCCTCAACGCGGACGACCCGGGGTTCATTGGAACCGTCGCCGCGATCGAGGGACAACTCAAGCAAGAAGACTGCATTTATCGGTACATCGAGGCCGATGACTTCGGACACCCGGAGAACGCGTTTCTCGTCTGCACCTTCTGGTATATCGAAGCGCTGGCCGCAATGGGAGGTGACCGGCGCGAACAGGCGCGCGCGCTGTTCGAGAGAGTGCTCGCCGCGCGCAACCGGCACGGACTGCTCGCGGAGGATCTCGATCCCCGCACTCTCGAGCAGTGGGGAAATTTTCCGCAGACCTACTGCATGGCGGGGATCGTCGACTGCGCGATTGCACTCGCGGAGTAGGGATTCTCGCTGCTGCGCTGGCCCCTCTAGTCCAAAAGGTGGCAGGTGGGAGAGGGGGGGCGCAGGTTGCAGCGTTTCAGCGTCAGTCACGCCGTCTAGAGTGGCGTGACGCCACCTAGACGGCAGTATAACAGCTCACGACCGTGCATCTCTGTGCACCTCTCCCACCTGCCACCTTTGGGACTAGGGGTCTCGGCCGAAGCGCCGAAACCCCTACGCCGTGGTCCTACCGGAATACGATCCACAGCGCCGCGATCGTGGCCGCGAGCAGAACCGACAGTCCGATCTCGATACGTCTCTCCGGTGGACTCACTGCGATTATCTCCGATGGCGCTACAGTCTGGAGTGTCAGGTCCGCAACTCGTTCCACAGCTGGAGGCGGGGTGAGCATACTCACCACTATCAGGATCAAGCTGCACAAAACAAACAGGAGCGCGGCGAAATGCAGAAAATTGATGTCAGCGAACCAGAACCACGCCGAACCACTGGTCAGTTTCGCCTTGCCAAGCTCGAGGAGTAGGCGCGCGAAACCGAGTACGAAGCCTGTCCACAGAGCCGCCAGCGCTCCCCTCCCATTGAGACGTGGACTGAGGATCCCGAGCAGGAAACACGCTGCGATCGGCGGCGCAATGTAGGCCTGCACGCTCTGCAAGTAGATGTAGAGCTGTGGCGAGACGAACTTCATGAAGGGAATCCAGAGCAGGCCCAGTCCGACCAGTATCACCGTCGTCACGCGTCCAACGAAGACCAGCCTTGCTTCGGTCGCGTTTGGTCTCCATTTGCGGTATACGTCCCATGTGAGCAGGGTCGAGCATGAGTTAAAGGCGGAAGCGAGCGAGCTCATTAGTGCCGCGAGCATTCCAGCCAGAACAAGGCCCTTGAACCCAATCGGGAGCAGTCGGGTGACCAGTATCGGATAAGCGGAATCTGTCGAGCCGCTTCGAACGTCCTGATACAAGGCGGCGGCGATGATACCAGGCAGGACGAAGATGAAAACTGGAAGGATCTTCAGATAGCCGGCGAAGATAGTTCCGCGTCGGGCTTCCTTTACGTTGCGCGCTGCCAGCACGCGCTGCACGATGTGCTGGTCGGTACACCAATACCAAATGCCGAGGATCGGCGCTCCGAAAACAATTCCCGTCCAGGGGAAATCCTTGTGATGCATTGGCTTCCACATCGAGAAAAAGTCGGGCGGCACACGGGCATGAAGCCCTGACCATCCACCGACGGCATGAAGGCCGATGAACATCAGCGTAACCGAGCCAGCGATCAGGACTACGGCCTGCATCACTTCGGTGTAGATGACTGCTCGGAGTCCACCGAAGATCGTGTAAAGTCCGGTGATGACGATGAGGATTGCCGCGCTGGTCCAGAAATCAAAGCCTGTCACCGCCCGCATCACTACCCCGCCCGCGAACAGAGTCACGCTGATCTTCGTGAGGACGTAGCCAATGATCGATACCCAGGTGAAGTATGCCCGTGAAGCGGGGTTGTACCGGCGCTCGAGGAATTCCGGCATCGTGTAGACGCCGCTTCGCAGGTAGAAGGGCACGAACAGCCAACCCAGAAGCAACAGGATGAAGCTCGCGAGCCACTCGAAGTGCCCGACGGCCAGCCCGCTCGCCGCTCCCGTGCCGGCGAGTCCCACCAGATGCTCGCTACCGATGTTGGAAGCGAACAGGCTGGCTCCGACCGCGAGCCAGCCCACATCTCTGCTCGCCAGAAAGAAGTCGGCGCTCACATTCTTCTCGCGGCGCGCGGCCCAGTAGGCGATAGCCGCCAGCAGAACGAAATACGCCGCGATCACGAGGATGTCGACGATGCTGAGGTTGCTCATGGCGTTCGGTCCGTGAGAGAGAAGTGGACGTCCGAGCTGTTTGTCTCCTACCCTCCGCGACCTCTAGGCGGAGACCGCGAAGAATCTGGAGCTTTTCGTCGGTTCGCGCTACGATA
>QHVA01000192.1 GCA_003223425.1 Gemmatimonadota bacterium | reverse complement strand
GATTCCGGATCAGTGTCTCGATCAGATCGAGTCGCACGATCGCGGATCGGTGGATCCGAAAAAACTTCGAAGGGTCCAACCGCTCTTCGAGAGTTTGCATCCGCTCGCGTATGAGGTACCGCTTCTCGCCCACGAACAGCTCAGCGTACGGTCCGCTCGCGACCAGATAGTCGATCTGCTTCACTGGAACGACCCGCACCTGCCCACGCATTTCGACGGCGATCCTCTCGAGGTACTGACCTTTGCCGTTCGAAGGTGCCGCGCCCGATCCGGCGCTCAATAGCGCGCGCAACTCTTCAGACAACTTCGACACTTGGTTCAGCTCGATCATCTTCCGCGCGCGCCGAAACGCCTTCTCGAAACGCTCGTCGTCGAACGGCTTGATCAGATAATCGATGGCAGCGAGATCGAAGGCGGCGACTGCATGATCGTAGGCGGTGGTGAATATCACCGGCGGCATCTTGTCGACGCCGATCTCGCGCACCACTTCGAGGCCGGTCTTCCCCGGCATCTGGATGTCGAGAAAGACAATGTCAGGCCGCAACTCGCGTATTGCTTCCACTGCAGTGAGTCCGTTGTCGGCTCGGCCGACGATTTCGACGTTGCTTTCGTGTGCCAGCAAGTCCTCGAGACGCTGCCGTGCGAGTCGCTCGTCGTCGGCGATCAATATGCGCAGCGGCTTAGCTGACGTCACGATTTCCTTCTGCCTTCGTCACCACAGAAGTTCTAAGCTCGGCGCGGCTCCGGAATGGCATCGTTATCTGCGCGACCGTCCCCCCTCTCTGACCTTCGCCGAGCGTCAGACTCTGCGCGCTACCATAGAGTTGCTCCAGCCGCTGCCGGATGTTGGCGAGTCCGACGCCTACCTCGTCGAGCTTGGCGATCTTCGCCGGACCCGGGCCGTTGTCGGATACAGTCATTATCAGCCGATCGCCCCCCTCCCCCGTCCCGGCCGCCGGTCCCGCCTGGCGCCGCGCCGCGATTTTGATTTTCCCCGTTCCTGAGATCTTGTCGACGCCGTGCTTGACTGCGTTTTCTACCAGCGGCTGCAGAATGAGGCTCGGCACCAACGCATCGCGCGCATCGTCGCTCACCTGGACATCGATCTCGAGCTGCCCCTGAAATCGGATCTGCATGATCTCGAGATAGCGCTGCAGAAACTCGATCTCCTTGGTCAGCACGACCTCGTTTTCATTTCCGTCATCAAGCGTGTAGCGAAGCAGCTCACTCAGTCGCGCAATCATGCGCCGCACTCCGCGTGGATCGCGCTCGACCAGTGAAGACACTGCGTGCAGAGTGTTGAACAGAAAGTGCGGATTGAGCTGTGCGTTGAGCGCAGTGAGTTTCGCCTCGGCCAACTGCGTCTGGAGCTGCGCAGTCTCTGATTGGAGTCGCGCTGTCTCGCGCTCACGCGCGCGAAATCTGAGGAAGTAGTCGCGCGCGAATCCCGCCGACAACACTCCCCAGAAAAGAATGAAGTGATTGAGGATCATCGGTCCGCGCAAAACGCTGAACGCGCCGCCCCCGCCGCCCCCGCCGCCCTGCGAAGCCGGTCCGCCCGGCCCACCAACACCGCCGCCAGCAATCGCGATCCGGCTTGGTGACTGCGGCTGCGGCGGTCCTTTGAACGTCCTTACCAAAGTCGAATTGATCAGATCGACGCTGTAGGCGATGACGATTCCGATCACGATCAGGATCAGAATTTTCATCCACGTGCTCGATTGCTCGACGTTGAATCTTCCGGCGAGCCAGAACACGACCGGTGTGAGCAGCGCCCACAAGTACATCTGCTGAAACGCCAGACCGATCGGAACGGCGCGAGGCACGGCGCTGAACGACGCGTTGCCCTGATCCGCCAACCGGTTCGCGGCTGTCAGTACGGCCATCAGTGTCCAGAACGCGAAAACGCCGAGCAGCTCAGCGCGGCTGAGCGGCTGGGTGCCCCCGGAAGAGACAGGATCGCGATCGGTGGCGTCTATCACACCTTCATCATAAGGCGAGTAGAGGCCGAGCGCAGTATCGAAAAGTGCAACTGGAGCCGCGGGCGTGCAGTTGGTAACAAACACGCGCGGAAGGCAGCAACGGCGAGTGTCATCCAGTAGACGAACACGTATTCACAGCAGACGAACACGCATTCACCTCAACCCCGACGACGATGTCACTCGCACTCCAAATCCTCGAAGCAGCACCGGCGCCGCAACCGGCGCATCCGCCGTACAGACTCTCACCCAACGAGCTGCGACTGCGCGCTCAGTTCGTTGCCGCTTTCAACGACACCAGACAGCCCGGATGGGAGCTGCACATCGCGGTCTGGGATCTCACCGACGAGCTAAAGAGTTTTGGCGAATCACCGGAATCCGTCGTAAAGCGGATCAAGTACATCGCGGCGATCCCCGTCGCGTTCCATTATCGGTTCGGGTACCGAGCCGGGCACGCTCGTTTGACGGAAACGGTCGATAGCGCGATAACGTTGGCGATCGCGAGGTACTTCGCGTCGGGCTGAGGAGAAACTCCAAGGCGTACCGCAACTGCAACTGAACGGGTGCGAGGTGTCAGTAGCGCAGATGCCAGCGATTCAGTTCACGACGCCCGGACTTCACTCTGTGGGATTAAGGCACAGGCAGTTGCTTGTGCCGTCATCCACCGAGAAAAGTCAGGGCGTAGTGAACTCGAAAACTGGCATCTATGCTACTGACACCTCGCACCTGTTCAGTTGCGTTTGCCAGACCTCGCACCCGTTCCGTTGCCGTTATCAGCCTTCAGGCGTAGTGACCGGTCAATATCCCCGAGAGTACGCAGTCCCTTCTGGTCCTCTCTCGCGAACTCGACCTGGAACTCCTCCTCCACCGCCATCATGAACACGACGAGGTCGAGTGAGTCCACGCCCATCTCCACCAATGAAGCATCCAATCGGATCGCCGATTCGTCGACCGCGAGCGACTCGGCCGCTACTCGGCGCAGCCGGTGCTCGATCGAGTCAGAGTCGGTTCGCTTCGGGCCCGCGACCTTCTCGAAGCAGCTCGCGTACTCTTTCAGCTCGTTGTAGACCTGCTCGTCGATTCTCTTGAACCGATCTAGCATCTCTTCGACGACTGTTTCACCGTTGGCTGCAGCGTACGCGTCGAGTCGGTCCTTCACCCACCGAATGTGACCTGCTTCTTCGTCGATCAGTCGGGCCATGAAAGGTGGGCGCGAAAATGCCGCACTACTCGCCGCTCGAAGATCTGCGTCAGCGCCAGAACCTCCAGCAGATTGGACGGATTTCCAACTGCGGCGTGGTACCGCGACTGGTACGTCTCACTCACGCGCTTGGGCATTCCGCCAACCTTTAGAATCGTTTCCGTCCAAGCCCACGCGTGACGTGCCTCTTCCGCACAATGCTCAGTGAGACGCACACGCAGATCGTCATCGTCGGTCTCACGTGCCAGCCGCCCCATGAGTAACGAGCCCGCCAGCTCCGATTCACGATAGTAGCTGAGCAGCCAAAGCTCGTTCTCGGTTATCTCGAGCTGCTTCGGAGATTCGTGATCGCCGTTCGACGCAGCGAACGGGTCATGATGGCCGTTGGACTCAGCCAGAGTGTCAATCGTTCGTCGGCTGTTTGATGCAGCCAGAATGTCAACCATTGCTGAACTCCTCCTCGAGATGCTCTGTCGGCGCGAGGCCGCAGAGTTGTCGTATCTTCCTGTTCATCGCCATTATCGCCTCGAAATCGTTCTCCTCAGCGAGCGGAATGTCGACTACGTCACTTCCGTAATGCCGGAAATTCTCCGCCGCGCTGATGATCTCGTTGGCGACCGCGGCATTCGCAGCGACTCTTTTTTTCAGCAGCGCACCTGCGCCGGCGCTGTGCCGCAGCTCGTCTCTGCTCATGTAACCCAGCAGCTCCGCCAGCACAGGCTCGCGAGTTTGCTCAGCGAGCCGCCGGAAAAAGTGGGCGGCGAAAAGCTCGGAGCACATGAAGTGCGTCAGATACGTGATGATCTCGTCGCGCTGATAGGTGATGCCGCCGGTTTTCTCCCGCGCGGCGACAAGCGACCGCTCCGAAAGTCTGGATGCATCATCGCCTACAATGTCCAGGTACCGTCGGAGCGCGGTGTAGTGCTTGAGACCTTCGTACAGCTCGAGACTCAGGATCGCGGTCGCGTCGACGTCGTCCCAAAGCAACAGCATCAGTCGCGGCCCGAACGTCGGAAGATACCCTTCGATCATTGCCGCATCGCGCAGGCTTGCCAGAATCTCAGGCTCGTCGCGCGCAGCGCCCCGATCGATCGCCGACCAGCGTATGCTGTCTATCGACCATGCCGCCGACTCGGCCGCGCGCAGGTGCTCTTCGTAGATCATGGTCCCCCTCCCCCTCCCCCTCCTTTCTCCGCGACGGCAAGAGTCTGAAAGCCAACCTCGTCGCGGGTGGTTTGGATCTTCACGAACCCTGCTGACTTAAGCAGATCGGTGAGTTGCTCCGCGGAGCGGTAATGCGCGTACAGCTCTGCCAACTCGCGAGCGAGATAATCCGAGATTCTATCGCGGCGCGACGCCGACGTGATGAAGCGGCCACCGTTATTGAGCGACGAATGACAGCGCCGGTAGAAATCGTATAGCATCCCATCTGACAGGAATTCGCCGAAGCCAAGGGAGACGATGACGTCCACACCGACGGGGAAAGACTCAGCCTTGAGGGCGTCGGCACAGCGAAAGTCGAAAGCCGGGTGGTCTTTTGTAAGCTCGCGCGAGAGATCGAGAGGTTCATTATCGAGATCGATCCCAACGAAGCGGACATTCTCGTACAGTGCCGGCTCGTCTCTGTGCAGGATCTCGGCGACTTCAAACAGATCACGCGCGATGCCGCACGGCACCGACAGTACTACGATCTGGTCAGCAGACCCTGCCGCGCCCGTCTCCCGCACCGCGCGCAGAATCTCCCGCCGCGAGTGAAAAAACCGGTTGCGCATCGAGCGCGTGCCTCTGAGCCTGAGCAGCACTCGGTCCACCACTCGCCCCACACCGTATCGGCCACTCGGCTCGTTTCTATAAACGTGGTCGGCAAAGCGGAAGCTTCCCGAGTTCCTGATGCCCTCGCGCGCAAGATCGCTGGTGGTGAGCAGCGCGTACACGGGAAGCAGATGATACTTGCCCTCCGCCAGCAAGCGTCGAGGAATCGATTCGGAACGCCGAGTGCGATTCGGCAGCTGGAGTGGCACGTGGTCAGACGGCGAGTGCGACATCTCTCGACCTCACGATTTGCGGCCAACGATTTTCGTCGGGGCCATGCTGATTGACAAAAGCGATCACCCACCGCTCCCAGCCGAACGCGACGCAACCGGTGTGGGCGTAGTCTCCCGACGCCAGGCGTATCGAGAAGGCCCTCCCAAAATGTTGCTCGTGATTGTTGAACGAGGCGGCAGCGATGCTTCTACCGGCGGAATCAACCCGCAGTCGCAGCTCATACTTGAGTGGCAGTAGCTGCTGCATCAGGACTCGGCCTCTGGTTTCGTTGGTGAAAAACGGATCCGTTGCTGTCTCGATGAATCCGTCGAGTCCAAGCTCGTTCATCCAACCCGAAACGCGTTCCATCAAACCACTGCGCAGTCGCTCGATCAAGCGGTCGTTCCCAACAGCAATTATTTCTCGCATTGTGAATGCGGCCAGCCGCTCGGTGGGATGTGCGGAATTCGCGTCGAATTCATTTCGGTAGCACCGACCGACAGCCGTTACGATCGATCCGCGGTCGCTGAGCGTCGTCTCCGAGAACGTGGGATAGTGATGGTAGCAGACGGCCGGTGGTCGTGCGGCGGTCGCGCCAATCGGCACGAGTTTCTGAGGAAATGCCGACATGAAACCCGCGCGCTCCAGAGTCGCGACCGGAATTTCATTCGGAAAAGTCTCCTCGTATGCGCCGAGCTCCAGCGCCCATCCGCGAACTGTAGTGTCGAAGTAGTTGCAGAGGGCGGCACAGTGGCCGCGCATAACCAGTTCACCGGCGGGCGTAAGGTCCAGCTCGCGACGTGCGAGCAGCTCAGGTACCGCCGAAGCATTACCGTTGCTGTGCCTGAGTGCCCGACGAGATCGGACGCGCCGGATTGCCACATCACCATTCGTAAATACCCGCGCGATCGTAGCAATCGATCTGAAGTTCGCCAGCACTATCTGCGCATCGGGAATCTTCCTGCGCAGCGTCGACTGAACGAACGCGATCAACTCCAACACCTTGAGCGAATCGATTACGCGATCCTCGAACAGCCGGGTTTCGACGGTGATCGTCGGCGCGACTTCGCGTGACGCGAGTCGCTCGCGTGTGAATTGCAACAGGCGCTGCTCGAGTTCCGCGGCGGTCAGCATGGCCGCATCCCCCAGTTGCTCTCCAGGCAGTATTTGATGACTCGCGGATAGAATGCGAGCGATGGCTGTGGGGAGATCCCACCCCACGCCAGCGCCGCCGCCGCACGCTCGGTCTCGAAGACCTTGGGATGGGCGAGCTGATAGGCAAAGGTGCGAATCGATCTGGTCGCGCCCTGCAATACCGGATTACCCGTCTCCTCCACCGATCGAACGAACAATTCGTAGGTGTCGAGGTCGACAATGAGTGGCTTCTCCACCGACCGCTTGCGCCATTCGGGGCGGAATCGCGCGAGCGCGGACATGGTCTCATCGACCAGCTCTTCCAGACTGCTGCACGATTCCCGACCGGCGGCGAGATGAAACACGCCCGGACTCGGGCCATTTTCGAGCAGCTGAAGGACTCCGGCGGCGACAAAGTCAGAGCTTACCATGTCAACCGGCCCTGCTGGCTCACCGGGAATCATCGGCGCGAGGCCAGTATAGAAAAGCCGTATCGCGTGGTGGATCGCGTTGAAGCGGCTCACTCTGCCGGTGGCCGAATCGCCGACGACGATGCTGAGTCGAACCAGAATCAGCGGGAGCTCATTCATCGCCTCCCGGACCATCTCCTCCATTTCGGCCTTCGACTGCTCGTAACTGTTGACGAAGCCGTGCCCCGCGTCACCGTAGTCCGACTCGGCGAAGTCACCTCGACGTTTCCCGCTTACATACACAGTGCTCAGGAACGCGCCGCACTCCAGTGATGCACAGCTGCGCGCGAAGTCCAACACGTTGCGACTTCCCCAGACATTGGCCGCGCGCGCGTCAGGCAAGGCCAGGCCGAACGACGTCGACCCAGCGGCGTGAATGATGTGAGTGGTCTCACGCTGCAGTGAGCCAACAGCCGCGTTATCGAGGCCGAGCGACGGACCCGCGCAGACGTCGCCCTCGAGCACGTTGAGCTTCGCGGTTACATCGAGATCGCCGAGCAAAGTCTTCACCCGCTCGCACGGCTCTCGATCGGTGCGCCGAACGAGGACGTTGATGGTCAGTCCCTTGCGCGCCGCGAGGTTGCGCAGGAGCTCGCTGCCCACCGCACCGGTCGCACCCGTCAGGAAGATCGACTGTTCTCTCATCTCAGTGCTGGACAATCATGCAGGCCCAGTTCGATCCGTAGCCGAAGGTGAAGAGCAGCAAATAGTCTCCTTTTTCTATGCGTCCGCTCTCGGTAGCGCAGCGGAGATTGAGCAGATTGTCGGACCCGATCGTATGTCCGACGCGCGCGATGTTCTCGGTGTAGATCCGATCGGCCGGACATCCGATCAATCGGCCGAGTATCTCCCAGCTGCGGAGAGCAACGTTGTGAGGGACGATGAGGGCGATGTCATCCATCTTGAGCCCCGCCTTGGCGAGAGTTCGCTCGACGAGCGCTTTCGCCGTCGGGAAGTACGCCGCGATGATCTCGTTCTCGATCTCTTCGCTGTCCCAGAGCGCACCTTTGGTAACCTGGGTGCACTCGACAATCCTGTTGCGGTCAGCCCCGCGACACACGAGTGCGGCACACGCTCCGTCCGAGACGATGTTGTACGCGAGATCGCGATGACGGCCTGCCGGAAACTTGTCAGCGCTCACGCACAGAACGGATTTCAAATCGTCTTCCGCGACTATCAGCGCGCGCGCCATTCTCAGCGCGGCGAAGATCGACGCGCAGCCGAGCTGATTGATGCCGACGACGGATGCGTTAGGGAGATCGAGCTCGGTTTGAATGATTGACGCCGGATACTTGAAGAGGTCCGGCACACTCTCGAGTTGCAAAACGGAGCCGTTCGGAGAGCCGCCGTTCCCATCCCACAGCGTCGAGCTCGAGTTGAGCGCTGCCGCGTAGAGAATCATCCCGATCTCCTCGCGGTCGATCTCGCTCTCCTCCAGCACTTTTTCCGCGGCCGCGATCGCCATGTCGATGTTGGATTCTTCGCCGGCAAGGTGCACCGTTTCGAATCCAAACGATCTCAAGGTGTCCGGCGATCCACGCAGCAGTCCCCGCTCGTGCAGCTCGCCGACACTCGCGACTTTGGCCGGAACGTACTCGGCGATTGACTGTATTCCCGCGTGTGATGATGAACTCATGGTCACCAGTCTACACCCACCTGCCTGGGCCGGGGATACGTATCGTTACGTAGTCGAACGAAATCGGTGTCAAAGGCAGCCCGTAACCCGAGGGGGGATGCGAGTATAGCGGGCTCAAGCGCGAAAACGCGGCGTGGGAAAGGAGCTGTGGAACTGTTTGCAGAAGAGGTTGCGAACCAGCACTGCTTTTCTCGAGCCCGCCCCTCCGGTGAAGCGGACGTCCATCATCCTGCCGATGGTTGGGCGAACAGTCACGGTCATCTCGGCGCCGCATTGGATTGCGTACGCGTCGCCGCGGCGAACCGAAGATGCGCGCGTCTGGGTGAAGCACCGCTCCAGAATCGCGGACGAATCAGCGTGATTGATGCCGACCAGCAGCCACTTCTCTCGCATCACGAGAGCGACGACGATGAGGACGACATCGAACACGATGAGTCCTGCTGAAAGGCAGCACCAGTAGTATCCGCCCTGACCATCGCTCATGGTTCTGCCGCGCCCAACAAT
>QHVA01000007.1 GCA_003223425.1 Gemmatimonadota bacterium | reverse complement strand
CGTTGTCGACAGCGGGGGTGAACTGCGGAATCGCCGTCATGAGCTGAGCGGCCTCGTTGGGATACTTTTGCCCGCCAGCCGGGAGGTTCATCGACGCGAGATTGAATGCATCGCGAGCCATTCGCGCCAGATCGCAGCTACGCTTCTCGTTGGCGTCGATCGTCGCGCTCTGTCCGAGAGAAAAGGCACTCGCGCCAAGCAGAAACTTGGCATCGGCGGAGCTCTGTAGCTGATCGGAAAGCTGGAGGAACTTGATGGCGCGCTGGAAATCGGCGCGATCCTTCGAGCCCTGACCCGCCTTGTAAGCGTTGCTTCCCTGCTGCAGTGCGAGCTGCGAAAGCGCAGTCGGATCCGCCCCATTCAGCTTGGCCTGGTTCAGAGTGTTGGCAATATCGTCGTATTGGTTCAGCGCGCCCTGAATCGTGGCGAGCAAGTAGTAACCCTGAGGATTCTTCGGGTTCGCAGCGACCGCTTTCTTGGCCGCGTCCAGCGCAAGCTGCAGATTGCCAGCCCTGTAAAGCGAATTCGCGCCTATCAGCGAGAGGTTCGGATCGTTGGGGAATTTCTTCGCTCCGAGAGCGGCCGCTTCAGACGCCTTCTGCGGCTGATTCAGCGCCGAGTACGCGGCTACGAGGCGGGTGTAGTAGTCCGCTGTAGCTGCCGCGGTGTCAACGCGCACCATCTCGTTGCCGACGTTGATCGCCCCTTCATAGTCCTTCGCGTTCAGGTATACCAGCCACGCAAGATTCAGCAGCGCTGGATCGCCCGGGTTGTTCTGAAGAAGGTCGCGCACGAGAGGTATGGCCTGTTGAGCGTGACCCATCGCCGCATACTCGTTCACAACATCCTGAATGAGTCGGATATTGGTTGGATCGGCCGCTGCAAGGCGGCCGAGAACTTCGAGACGCTTGGTGATGTCGTTGCGCGCGCGGTACGCCTCAGCCAGCATTCTAAGAGCCGGAATGTTGCGGGGATCGTTCGCACTAACTCGCTCCGAAACAGCCACTACCGAATCCTGCATCTTTAGTGCGTTGTACGCTTCGGCCAGGCAAACCAAAACAAGATTTGCGTTCGGATAGCCGGCCAGCCCCTGACGAGCGGCAGCTACACCTTCCTGATACTTGCCTTGCACCACGTCGTTGTGGCAGGTCTCCTCGGCTCCCAACTGACGGCGGGCATCTCTGATCGAGCGCGCGACCTGACCGGCCGCATCGTCGAGCTTGGCACCCTGCGCCGTCGGTAGAATCTGACCCTTTGTCATGTCGCGGGAAATGATGAGCCGCGAATCGATCTTGTATCCGGTGGGTGTCCTGGTGACGGTACCCTCGAGGTACTCCGGAGCGCGCACCAGCGTCGCAAGCGCTTTCGCATCGCCGGGAGCCAGTGCTTCCGTCGTGGAATAGCCCGAAGAGGCCAGGCTGTTATTGATGTCCGCCTTCGGCACCACGACCAGATCGCGCAGATTTGTCTGCTTGGTCAGCTGGCTGCGGATCGCTTCAGCGGCCTGCACTCCCAGCTCCTTGTCCGAGCTCTGGAGCGTCGGGATCATTACCCGCGGGCCCGTCTTGGTGCTCTGGGCGAGAACCGGCGAGCCGATCAGCGCGGCAAAGGCGGCGAGAACAAGAGCTGAACTGCGTAGACGTCCCTTCAATGGTATAACCTCCAAATCAGTAAACATTCTTACCCACCTCCCGATCCGTGGGTCCCTTGTTTTTGGTGATGGGCGAGGAGGGACTCGAACCCCCGACATCCTGCGTGTAAGGCAGGCGCTCTAACCAACTGAGCTACTCGCCCGGTGCAGAATCCGAGCCTGTGTTCTCATCGGAGAATGGCCAGCGGGACCAGCACGCAATACCCGATAACGAGCAGAATTGGGGCTAGTGTTTCGCCTCCTCGAGCGAGGTCGGCGAAGCCCGCGAGCAACACTAATGTGGCGACTGTCCAATAGACCCATGAGCGGCGCGGGCCGGAATCGCGCCCCGCTCGTGCACCACTGGCAAGATCGGTTTTGGCCATAAGCGTGGTAGTGTAGGGCGCCGCCAAAACCGTGTCAACCCGAGAACTGCTGACTACAGGCTACGGACTAGCGGTTGCGGACTGCGGACCAACGGTATTGCGGACTGCTGACTAACTACGAATTGGGGGACTAACTACGAATTGGGGGACTAACTACGAACTGCGGACTCGTCCAAAGTGCGTAGTTAGTAGCCGCTGGTCATCAATCCGCAGTTAGTCTACCAATCCGCAGTTAGTCAGCAGTCCGAAGTGCACTTGGTCCGCAGTCCGCAGTTATTTCGCAGCTCGCTTTCCGCCTTGATAATGTAGCTCGACCCACTCGCGGTAGCTTCCATCCATAACCGCGCGCCACCACTGCTCGTTGGCGATGTACCACTTTATCGTCTTCAACAAACCGGTGTCGAAGGATTCTGACGGCCCGTAACCGGTCTCCAGCGTGGCTTTCATTGCATCAATCGCGTAGCGCCGGTCGTGCCCCGGACGATCCTTCACGAACGTTATCAGCTCCGCCGTGTCGCCACCTGTCGCGGCGGGACACTTCGGAAATCGTTCCCGGATTTTTTGGTCGGCTCCAAAAATCTTGTTGAGGTGAGCGCAGATCGCTTTCACGACATCCAGGTTTTTCCGCTCCGAATTACCGCCCAGATTGTATGTCTCTCCCAGCCGACCCTTCTCCAGCACCCTCTCGATTCCGCGGCAGTGATCGCGGACGTAAAGCCAGTCGCGGATTTGCTGGCCGTCGCCATAGACGGGCAATGACTTCCCGTCGAGGGCATTCACGATCGTAAGCGGAATCAGCTTCTCCGGAAAGTGATACGGCCCGTAGTTGTTGGAACAGTTCGTCGTCGTGACCGGAAGGCCGTACGTATGGTGGTACGCGCGGACAAGATGGTCCGAGCCGGCTTTGCTGGCGGCGTATGGAGAATTCGGCGAGTAAGCCGAATCCTCAGTGAATGGAGCCGCGGTCGGACCCAGGTTCCCGTACACCTCGTCGGTCGAGATGTGATGGAACCGCCGGGCTCCGCCTGACCAATCCTCCGTCCAAACCGCGCGCGCCGCCTTCAGCAGTTCGTGAGTGCCTCTGACATTCGTGTCGATAAAGGGATCAGGGCCATGGATGGACCTATCCACGTGCGATTCAGCGGCGAAGTGCACGATCGTGTCGATTCCCTCACGCTTGATGATGTCGCGCACCTTGTCCCCGTCGCGGATGTCGCCTTTCATGAACTTGAAGCGCTCATTTTTCGCGAGCGACTCCAGACTCGCCAGATTCCCGGCGTAAGTCAGCGCGTCCAGCCCCACGATACTGTCGCCTGGACGATGCTCCGCCCAGAAATGCACGAAGTTGGAGCCGATGAATCCAGCCGCACCCGTTACCAGCATCCTACGCATTGTGGTTCGTTTCCTCGTTGATATTGCGTTGCTCTGTGAGTATTGAGCGACGGTGCATCGGCCGTGTCGCCTTTTGGTCTGCGCGCTCGCCAAACAGCTCGACGAACGATATCTGTGCGCTCCTCATGCGCCAATCTCTCCCGACCGCGCGACGCACAAATTGCTGATCAGCGGCGCTATTTTGGTGACTGGCGCAATCCGGTCGGCGCCGGCAGCTGCAAGCGCGGCCTGCGGCATTCCGTAGATGATCGACGTCTCGCGATCCTGTACAATTGCCGTTCCGCCAGCCGCTCGAATCCGGCGCAGGCCTTCCGCGCCATCGCGTCCCATTCCGGTGAGTACTACACCGATCGCCGAGCGACCGAAGACGTCAGCTACGGAGAAGAAGAGCGGATCGGCGGCGGGCCTGACGCCCCACATTGCCGGAGAAGTGTCCAGTCGAATTGATGCATTCCCTGTTTCGCCGCCAACGGTCATATGGTATCCGCCCGGTGCAACATAGACACGATTCTCCCGCAGCAGCTTGCCATTCATCGCCTCGCCAACCCAGAGTGGGCTCATCGTGTCGAGTCGCTCTGCCAGGAGCTTCGTGAACTCGCGCGGCATGTGCTGAACAATTACGACGGCGGCTCCCAGATCCTCCGGCAAATGCGGTACGATCTCAGCCAGTGCGCGGGGACCGCCGGTTGAAGAGGCGATTGCCACCACTCTCGTTGCCGCACCGGGCGACTTTCTGGCTGACGCGTCAGGTGCAGGAGTGGAAGCAGTTGGCGTCGGTGTCCGCATTCCTCCCATGTTCATCGCGCGCGCTGCTTCCAGCGCTGACATCAGCTGCTCGCGCACAGTTGAGAGATCGATGCTGACCGGCCCCGACGGTTTTCTCACGAACTCGAGAGCGCCGCGCTCGAGGGCGCGCAAAGTCATCTCGTTTCCGAGCTCCGATCCGGCCGCGCTCAGCATCACGACTGGACGTGGCATCTCGGCCATGATCTGCTCGAGCGTTTGCAAGCCGTTGAGTCTCGGCATTTCGATGTCGAGAGTCACTATGTCCGGTTTGACCGTGCGGATTTTCTGCAACGCCTCAATTCCATCGGCAGCAGTCGCAACCACGCGAAACGCGCCAGTCGACTCGACCAGCTCCGCTATCAGCTTGCGCATGAACGCGCTGTCGTCGACAACCAGAACGGTCGCCGCCTTTTCGTTCGTCGCAGCCACTAGCCGCTACACCTTCCGGAAAATGCGCTCACGCGCATTTACCGGTGCAAACAGACCTCGCGCCTCGCCGAGCAGCGTCTCGACTTTCCCGAGAACCAGGAATCCGCCGGGTGCCAGAACGCGGTGAAACTCTTTGAACAGTGCGTCCTGGGCTTCCCGCTCGAAGTAAATGATGACGTTGCGGCAGAGGAGAAGGTGGACATCCTCCAGCGGAGGCTGATGACTGAGGAGATCGTTGCACTCGAAGCTCACCAGCCGTTTGACGTCGGGCAGCATCGTATGAAGCCCTGCGACTTGAGGGAAATACCGCTCGCGCAGAGCGGCTGGCGTATCGCCCAGCGCGGATTCGGCGTAGAACGCGCGCTCGGCCTCTCCGAGGCGGTCACCATCGATGTCAGTTCCTAAGATCGTGACAGACTCGAGCCGCGCCGGCTCCCTGGTCTCTGCTGCGTATTTATGCAACAAGATGCCGATCGAGTAAGGCTCCTCTCCCGACGAGCACCCCGCGCTCCAAATGCGGAGCTCGCGGTCAGGGAGCTGCCACAATGCCGGAATGACTTTGCTTTCGATTGCCGAGTAAGTGTCCCAGTTCCGAAAGAACTTCGTGACGTTGACAGTCAGCGACCGAAGTAACCGCTCGTACTCTCGCGGGTCGGTATCGAGAACACCCGCGTACTCACTGGGCGTGAACGTCCCTTTTGCCCGCATCCGAACGGCGATGCGCCGCCGCAAGCACTTATCCTTGTAGCTGGCGCAGCGGAATCCCCGATCGCGGGTGATCTTTTCCATCAGCGCCTGGAAATCGGCGTCGTCTCCCTGTATCAATTTTCGCTCTGTATCAGGAGCGATTCGGCGCTTGCGCGCTTCTGTCCGCGCGCGAAACGCCTTCCAGCGCTGCCGACAAGTTGCGTCGGAGCTGAGGAAGCTCGGGTGCAAGCGCGAGTCCTTTTTCCGCCGCATCCCGTGCGCCGTGGTAATCGCCGCGCTTGAGGTGTGCGGCTGCGAGATTGTTCAGGAGAACCGCTGATTCAGGATGAGACTCGGTTGCAGCCGCTAGCAGTAGCATCTCTCGGTCGGAGTCATCGGTCAGCGCTGCCACCTGGGCGGCGTAATGGAACCACACTGCGGGCGGCGCACTCGAGGTCCACAGGCTTCGCGCTTCGCTCAGGCGCACCTTCGCGGCCTGGTAGTCGCCCAGACGCATTGCGACCACGGCGGCCTGCAATTGGATGAGCGGGTCCTCACTGCCTCCTGATGTGAGGGCTCGCTCGATCACGAGCCGCGCCTTCTCCATCTGTCCCAGCTGTTCGTAGGCAAGCGCGAGGTTGTGAAGCAGCGTTGTCTTGCTCGAAGCGTTCGGCGCGGCAGTCATGAATGCATTCACAGCGGGGGCCCATTCTTTTTGGCGCAGCGCGATGAGGCCCAGGTGGAATGACGCGACGGGGTCAGCAGCCTCTTCAACGAGCGCGCGAAATTCGCGCAGCGCTTCGTCGTGCATTCCTGCTCTGTACAATGCGCTTGCCAGCTCGCGCCGCTCGAGTGGACTGGCGTTTCGCGGGAGTGTTGGGGTAGTACGCTTCCTTCCGACAGGAAGCAGAAACGACGCGTTCAGCAATCCGTAGAGCGCTTTCCCGACATCGAATTCGCCGAGCCCGGAGTCTCGAATCAACCCGTTGATGTCCCGGTGACCATCGATCAGCGGAAGCAGGGCTTCCTGTTCCGGCGAAAGCGGGTCGCGATTCAACATCAGTCGCGACCGGTCAAGGCTGAACACGACGTCGAAGCTCGGGATCTTCTTCTCGATGAGTGACCATTCGTCGACCCTGCGCGCTCCTTCGAGCAGCAGCGACTGCGGATCCACGGACACTCGCTCTGCGCCATCCTCGGGCTCGACGCCGGGCTCAAAGTTGAAAGTTCCGCTCGTCCAGGTGAACAACGTATAAACAGCGTTTTCGGTGTCGAGCGGCCTGTTGACTATTGCCGCGTGACAGATCCGTCCGCTGTCGAAGTAGATCGAGCCAAAGCTGTCGTGAAAGGAAAGACCTAGACAGCCAGTCTTTTTCCCCATTGATAGCAGCTGCAGAACGTCGGGGAGACTCGCTTCTTTGAGGCTACCCTTGATAGCCATTAGCGCATCTCCTCGATTATCCGGTCGGCGATGTTGGGCCACTCCCCGATGAGCCCGGCGTCCGCCGCGACCGGAGTCTTCTTCTTCTCTTCCACGCGTGGCTTGCCCCCGGCACCAAGCGACTCGACGCGCTGCGCAATTTCCTGGCTGACATCGGCCAGGAATTCGGCGAACTCGCCGCCCTCCTCCTCCGTTTCCTTCTTCTTCGGCTCGGTCGCCACGAATCAGGATTCTTTGGTCGCGGGCGCGCTGAGTCGCGACAATACCAGCGAGGCGATGCTGCGTAGGGTCTCGAAGACGCCTCCGCCACTGATTGCGCTCGCCGAGAAATGCGGAACCCCGCGAAAGTTGAGCGTCTCGTCCAGCTCTTCGACCGAGCTGATTTCTCCAGCCGGCAGGTCGCGTTTGTTGTACTGCATCACCAGCGGCAGCGTCCGCGGATCGAAACCCTCTTCGGCCAGATTCGAGTGTAGGTCCTGTAGACTCTCGATGTTCTCTTCCAGCTGTCGCGACTGGCTGTCGGCAACGAACACGACGCCATCGACGCCCTGCAACACGAGCTTGCGCGTGGCAGCGTAGTAAACCTGGCCCGGAACCGTGTACAACTGAAACCGCGTGGCGAATCCGGAAATCGTTCCCAGGTCGAGCGGAAGAAAATCGAAAAAGAGGGTGCGATCGGTCTCAGTCGCCAGCGAGACCATCTTTCCCTTCCTCTCCTCCGGCAATTGCGAGTACACGTGCTGCAGGTTGGTCGTTTTCCCCGACCTTCCTGGCCCGTAGTACACGATCTTGCACGTGATCTCGCGCGTGCCGTAGTTGACGACGGACACTAGGGCTTCCCTATGGGTCCGAACAGCGCGTCGAGGCTGCGATTCAGCTCACCCTCGAAATCGCCTGAGGGACGAGCGCCAGCGACCTGTTTTTCGGGGCGCAGTGTCTCCAGCGCTTTTTGGAACTCGGCGAAATAGATCTCGACCACGCCCAGCGAGCTCTCTCGGTCGAAGACCCCCACGAACAAGAGCTCCTGACCGCCAGCAGCAGCGCGAGCCATGAATACCTGTCTGTCAGCGCCGGCGTGATGCATCTCGTAGAAGGGCTTGCCATCGAGCTGGCGGCCGAGCTCGCGCGCCGATGCGTTGATCGCTGACGTGAGTGCGCAGATCGACATCACGTCGGCAGCGTTCGAGAACCCGAACTGTCCCACCGCTCTGCCAGTCGGATAGAGCAGTACCCCTGAGATGAGGCGCGCGTCCTCCATCAGTCGTCTGAGCGGGGCTGCGACCCAGGCTTCCGCTACAGTCGGATCACTCATGATTGGCTCGGGCTGCGTTCATCATGTCGAGTCTCACTCGTCCCAGGTTGGCGTCAGGAGTGACGATCGTGACGAGTACCACGTCGCGGGCCCCCACGACGCAGATATGACCTTTCTCGGCCTCGAGGCGCATAAAGGCGGGAGTGCCAAGCCGAGCGGCGTCCGACGCGCGGGTCACCTTCGAATAAAGATAGGCGGCGAGCGCAGCGGTATGCTTGCGGGGATCAGCGGCTCCCACGGCTCCGCCCATTAGTGCGCTCGTCTCGACGATCAGCCCGTCGGATGCGCCGACGACCATCGCCGCGATCACGCCGGGGATGTGAGAAAGCGTGGCAACGACTTGACCGAGCGCCTTCATGTGCGGTGCCGCATCCAGTTAATCGCCAATGCGACGGAACGTGAGAGTACGCGGCGAACCAGACCGAGCGGAACGCTGAGCGACGAAGCAAGCAGCACGACCGCGTCTTCCGCCGCGGGAGCAAGTGCGATCGTCGCGGCATCCGTCTCAACCACCACCGCGGTCCAGCCGCCAATGGACAAGAGTCTCATTGATCTGGACACTTCGGTGCTGACACCGCTTAGCGCCGAGCCAATTTCGCCTGAGATGTCGCGACCGCGCTGGTCGATGTAGCTCCCGGCGAGCGCCGTGCCCGACGAGTCGAGCAGCAACGCGGTCTGCTCTGCATCGCCGATGGCGGTGGCGAACAACATCCGCGCTGCCTCAGACATTTGCAGCGTCATGTTCCTGGGGCGTGATCTCGATCAAACTGGTGCTGAGCATTCCGTAGATGATCTTCGCAACCTCGAACTCGGGAAGCACGAGCCGCTTCGCGATCTCGTGCAGATTCCTCTCGCCATCGATGACGGACAGAATCTCCCATTCTCGGGGCAGCAAATCGATGAACGACTCCGGCCCATCGTCGAGTGGGGCAAGTCGAGGAATGACGCGCGCATCGGGAATCTTGTCCGCCATGCGCGACCACTCGTCGATGCGTCGCGCCCCTTCCATCAACAGCGACTCGGTACTGACTCGGACGGCGATGTCCTTTCGAATCGGGCGAGGCGGTTCTTCGCTAAACGAGAAGAATCCTTCGGACCACGACATCAGATCGAACACCACTGTCTCGATCTGCTGCCGCATGAAGCGATCGATGTCTCGCGGAGTCACAATGCCATGCGCTACCAGGATCTCGCCGACTCTGCGCTTGTCACCAGCGCGCTGCATGGCGGTAGCGCGGGCAAGATCCGCCGGCGTCGCCTTACCCGAGCGCTCCAGAATCGTGCCGAGCAGGTGTGGGTTGCTCTTCATCGTCGCCGCCACGATCGTGCCTGCATCGAAGTACACGCTGCCTTCGTTGTTTCGCTCCGGAGACGTGATGCGAAGCGTTCCAGTTTTGCGACTCAAGTCGAGGAGCTGGAAGACGTCGTGAATGCCGAGCTCGCGCAGTGGTCCTTCGATCGCCATCAGATCCGCCCTCGCAGCAAGAGTCTGCGGTAGCGGAGCGCTTCGGAATGATTCGGGTCGAAGCGCAAGACGCGCTCGAAGGCTCTTAGCGCGTCGCTTTCGCGAGCAAGATCGATGAGGATCTCGCCGAGCGCGATCAAGGCAGCGAAGTGGTATACATCACGGCGAATCAGCGCCACGATCCGCGGCAGCGCGCTCCGTGAACGGCCGGTACGACGGTACGGTCCAACGAGCTCGACAACCGCTGCGTCATGATTCGGCGCGGTGACTAAAACAGTTTCCAGTTCTCTGATCGACCCGGTATCGTCGCCCGCCTTCGCCAGAAGCCGTCCAAGCGAGATTCGCGTCTCTGTCTGACGCTCGTCGATTCCGAGACTGGCGCGATAGGCGGCGATGGCCTCGCTCGAATCGCCGAGAGCTGCGTAAAGATCGCCGACTCGCTTGAGGACGTTCGCGTTACGGGCTTCGCTCTTTTTCAGCCCGACCAGAATTTCGCGGGCGCCAGGTTTGTCGAAGGATGCCACCCGAGCTTCCGCCGCTAGCAGAAGCAGGTTCACATCGGTGCTGCCAGCCTCAACCAGTGCCTCTGCGTGCGGTCGCGCTTCGTCCGGACGTCCGAGAGCGAGGAGCGAGCGGGCGATACCCTGCCTGGCGTATGGATTGGTCTCCTCCAGCTGGAGAGCACTCCGGTATCGCTCGAGGGCCTCACCATGAAGCCCCTGGGCGGCAAATCCGTCGCCGGCCAGTACGAGTCCCAGGATCTTGTCTCCACCCCGCGCCAGGACGCGCGCGATTTCGGCCTGAGCGCGGTCGTACAGGCCCTTTGTGATCAGGTCGCGGGCTAGCGAGAATCCCGCCATCGCGCCTTGCGCCGCCGGCGTAAGCCGACGCACAGGTTTCTGGGCGAACAACTCCTCGATGATTGCCGGATCGAAGTGAAAGTCCGCGACGTGCTCTACCGTTTCGGCTGACTCGGTGATCGGCGGAGCGACGGTCAGCCTGATCTCCTCGTTCGGCAGCTCTATCGCGAGCTCGAGCTTTTGCGGCGTGTACATCGGATCCAGCGCCAGCGCGCGCTTCGTCTCGCGCAGCGCTGCCGCGAAGTCACCGAGATTTGAGAGTGTGAAGCTCATGTTGTAGTGAGCTTCCGCGAAATCAGGATTCGCCTGGATCGCGCGCGCGAACGCATTCCGCGCATCGGCATACTTTTCCAGCTCGACGAGAATGAGCCCAATGCCGTTCCACGCGACGGGATGCTCGGGCGCTGTGTTGAGCACCTGCCGATATGCCTCGAGTGCCAGCTCGGTGTGTTTCCTTTTGAATAATCCGAGCGCCAGGTTCAGGCGCGCTTCGACGGGCGGGGTGGGCAACTGCAGCGCGCGCCTGAAGGAATTGATCGCGGCCTTGGTGTCGTTTTTGTGCCAGAGGAGGACGCCGAGGTTGTTGTGCGCGAACGGATAACTGGAGTCGATCTCCAAGGCCCGCGTGTAGCTCTCCTCCGCCTCCGCGTGCCTTCCTTCGAGTTGCAGCGCGACTCCGCGTCCGTTCCACGTTTTCGCAGTCGGTGAAAACTCGCGAGCAAATCGATCGGCCGTGGCGATCGCCGCGCCGGTGTCGCGCTGCAACAGGTATAGCTCCAGCATCGCCTGCAACACTTCCGCATTTGCTTCGGCGCCCTCGATTGCCTTCTCGTATTCGCGAAGCGCTTCCTGGAAATAGCCCTTTTGTCGCAGCGCGCGACCGAGCGTGATGTGCGCCCCGGCTGGCGTTCGCTGCTGTTGACTCGGGGTCGCCTCGTGGCGATAGGTCTCCAGCGAAAGATTCGCCTGAGCCCGCACCAGCGTCGGGTTCAGCATCACGGCTCGCCGATTCGCTTCCGCGGCTTCCTCACTCCGACCGAGGTCTCCGAGAATGAAACCGATCAGATAAAGCGCGTCGGGATTCTCCGGATGGAGCTCGATCGACCGGCGCACCGAGCGCATCGCCTCTTCGTGCAGACCACGGTTGTAGAGAGTTTCGGCCTGCAGGAAATGCAGAACCGAGCTGTCTGGATCGAGGTCGATTGCGCGCTGGAAAAGAGTGTGCGCGCGCTCCAACCGGCCGGCAGTTTTCTCGGCGATCCCGCTCTGAACAAGAGCCTCGAGATCGTCTGGATTGGTCCTTAGCCGCTCTTCCAACTCGTGCAGCCGTCGCTCGAGGATGCCGCTCTCGCCGTATGCGATCTCGAGATTGCGCCGCGCAACACCCATGCGCTCGTCGAGCGCGAGCGCGCGCGAGAACGAGACGATTGCCTCGTCCGTCAGGCCCTTTCGAAAGTAGAGTACGCCGAGGTTGTTATATGCGCCCGCGTCGGAGGGATCGATTCGGCGGGCGAACGATCGCAGAATATCAATCTCACCGCCGTGCGCGGCTGCCGACGGGCGGGCAGTTGCCGCAGCGCTCATGGGCTACTCTACGCGCACCGCGCGAAAGATGGCGTCGAATGCCTTTGGGTCGGGAACGAGGAGGAAGAACCCGTGCAGACTCTCTGTCGGCTCCTCGAGAAAGAATTCGGTTTCCACACAAAGAATCGGCGAATCGACGCGCGGCGCGTGATCGCCGAGCGTACTAAGGGCCTCCCCGGTGTCTCCAGTGTGGAGATGCGGCGGCGACAGCATTAGACGCATATCGAGGAATTCACTGAGCGCGGTCAGATAAGCGCCGGCGAGAATATTGCCCGCTTCGTTCAGTGCGGATTGTTCGAGCCTGCCAAGATTCGGGGAAGTGCCCCGCTTTCGCCGCAGCATCCGCTCCGCCAATCGGAGCCCCGCCGGTATCGCGAGCAGGAAAACCGTCTGACCGCTAATGTCTCCGCTCATCGCCATCTGGACCGCGACGATCTCGACTCCAGGCGCGATCTCGGGCACAAAATCACCAGGCGGAACGATGTTGACCATCGGGACGCTGATCATGATTCGAGTTGCGGTGAGCGTAGAAAGAGCGGTCGCCGCGTGACCCGCGCCGATGTTTGCCACCTCGCGCAGCGCGTCGAGACGCGCAATGCTGAGTAGAGTCGTGCTGCTCTCGCCGGCTGGCGTGTTGCGGGGATTAATCATGTCAGAGAAGACTGGAGGCGTCCACAATGAGCGCAGGCGATCCATCGCCAAGAATGGTCGCGCCGCTGAAGAGAGTCTTGCTGCCGTTCACGCCGTCGAATTGCTTGACGACGATTTCCTGCTGACCAACGAACTCGTCGACGATGAGCGCTGCGCGGCGTTCCGCGAGCTCGATAAGGACTACCTGGCCGCTAGCGGCATTGGGCGGATCCGGCAGACCGACGCGCTCTCTAAGCCAGATCGCTGGAAACAGATCGTCGCGAATGGCGACGACCTGCCTTCCCTTTGACTCGAACAACATTGGCTGCGAGAGGTTGAAAGTCTCGAGCACGTGCGTCAGAGGGATGGCATAAACTTCCTTATCGACCTTCGCCAACAGGGCGCGCGATATCGCGAGCGTGAGAGGAAGTCGCATGCTGACGCTCGTACCGAGACCGGCGTCGGTATGCACTTCGAGTGAGCCCCCCAGTGCGCGCACGCGATTGGCGACGATATCGAAGCCGACTCCACGTCCCGAGATCTCGGTGACTTTCTCGGCGGTTGAGAACCCCGGTCGCGATATGATCGCGACGAGCTCTTGCTCGGAGAGCTTTGTCGTGTCCTGGTCGACGAGACCAAGCTTCTTTGCCCGCGGTAGCACTCGCGACTGATCGATTCCCCGCCCGTCATCTGTCACCCGAATGAGAACTGTCGCGCGGTCACGCTCCGCCGTGAGAATCAGAGTTGCGATACGCGGCTTGCCGGCTCTTTCACGCTCACCGGGCGTCTCGATGCCGTGATCGAGCGAATTCCGCAATAGGTG
>QHVA01000190.1 GCA_003223425.1 Gemmatimonadota bacterium | reverse complement strand
CGGATCATCGTCGGGGCCGAGCAGCCTCGCACTTGGATGCTGGTGATGATATCGCTCGGCGAGATTTACGATCGCGGTATCATCATAGATAATGGCCGAGTCCCCGCTCGCGAGCTCGCGGCGGAAGACCCGTTCGCCACTCAGCAGTGCCCGGGGGAAGGAGCGGTCGACCTCGCTGACGAAGATCTCGTAGTAGCGGCCGCCCGTCCGTGCCAGAATGAGCGGTGAGCCGCGAATCCGGAGTCCCGAATTGTCGCTACGAACCCAGTAGGTCTGATCGCCGGCGGACACCAGGAACTCCGCCGCCGGCGGAGGCGGAGGCGGGAGAGCACAGGAGCCGGTGAAGGCGAGTAAAACTAGACTTAGGTATCGCATCGCTGCCAAATATATCGGGTTGTCGCGGACCAAATCGCAATCGGACCAGGTACTAATCAGGACTCTCGACCGTCCTTACACGCGACGATGCTCGCCTTCCTGATTAGATTGCATCGTCTCCCTGCCGCCATCCATACATACAATAGAAGAATGCATTTTCCGAAGATCCCCCTCGCGATAACCGCGGCGGCGGTGGCATCGGCGCTCGCGTGCACCGGCACACACGAGGTGTCCGCAAGGAGCGGCACGCCGGATCTCCATGCTGCGCCGATACCGGTTGGTGGCCCCGGCGACACGATAATCACGAGCAGCTCTACACCCGCACGGGTGCCAGCGGACACTGACACGACAGTACGTCCGTCGGTCGCGGGGCCGCCGCATCCAACTTCACCGGTTCTTGACTCGCTCATCGAAGGGACGCTTCCGGCGCGCGGACTCTACGTCTTCCGCTTCGCGGCGAACGCTCGTCGTCTCAAGCACCTCATCGGGATCGCGGACTCGACGGAAATCAATGCCCTCATCATCGATGTAAAGGACGAATTCGGTCTCAACTTCGATTCGAGCGATCCGATGTTGAAGAGGAACGCCGGCACGCAGGTGAAATCACACAATCTCCAGGCGCTCGTCGATACTATTCGCGCGCACGGAATTCTGCCGGTCGCGCGCATTGTTGTGTTCAAGGACTCGGTAACCGCGCGGAACAACCCCAACCACACCATCAGGAAAGCCGATGGCAGTCCGTGGCACGACAAGAAAGGGCAAACGTGGGTGAATCCGTACGCGAACGCCATCTGGGAGTACAACTTCCGCGTCGCGGAAGAGGCGATCAGGATGGGATTCGGAGAGATTCAGTTCGATTACATCCGATTCCCCGAGCCGTACAAGAGTCTGCCGCCCCAGGTCTTCCCCGAGCAGAACGGCCGGACCAAGCCGCAGGTGCTCGGCGAATTTCTCAGCACGGCGAGCGAGCGCTTCGCCAAGCTGGGCGTGAGAACGACGGCCGACATCTTTGGACTGGTCACGACCGTGGGAGGCGCGCTGGAAGTCGGGCAGAAGTGGGAGCCGATCTCTCAGTCGGTAGACGTTGTGTTGCCGATGGTTTATCCGTCGCATTATCCGCCGGGCTCATTCCAGCTGCCGCATCCCAATGCGGATCCTTACGACATCGTCCACATCGCGATCTCGCGCGCCCGTGAGCGCGACGAGAAGCTCGGCATCAAGGGTGAGCACGTACGTCCGTGGCTGCAGGCATTCAGCATCGGCCTGCCGAAGTACGGAGCGCACGAGATCGAGGAGCAGAAGCGTGGCGTCTACGACGCCGGCTACGACGGCTGGGTGATGTGGGAGCCGGGATCGAGGTACGACAAGTTTATTCCGGCGTTGGAGAAGACATTCGTATCACGGAAGAAAATCCCGCCGGTGCCCAGACCTGCCAATAGGTTGGATTGAGGAATAACTGCAACTGAACGGGTGCGAGTTGTCAGTAGCCTAGTTGGCAGCTAATCAGTTCACGACGCCCGGACTTTCCTAAGTGCAATTCAGGACATAGGCAGTTGCTTTTACCCTGAACGGCGCCAGTGAAGTCCCGACGTAGTGAACTGACAGACTGGCATCTCTGCCACTGACAACTCGCACCCGTTCAGTTGCAGTTCCAAGTGTCGTTGGCGCGAAAAAGCGAGGGGTCGGCTTCACCGACACCACTATATTATCGCCCATGCGAACGACGGTCTCTATCGACGGTATGACGTGCGCGCACTGCGTCCGCGCGGTGTTCACTTCTCTTGCGGGAGTACCGGGCATCGATCGGGCTGATGTTTCGATCGGCCAGGCCATCATCGAGCACGATGGGACCGTAACGCCCGAGCAGATTCGCGACGCGATCGCAATCGCGGGCTACGAAGTGAAAGACTTCAAGATCGATCGGCGCACTCTTCCACTCGCGCCATGAAGACCGCCACGCACAACGCCCCAGTGGACGTCGACGAAGACGCGAGCGTCGGCGCGTTGCTCGCGCCTGACATCCTCGAGATGCTCGAGGAAAGTCCCGACGCGATCCCTGCGGAGACAGAGGAGCTGCACGCCAAGGATCTCGCGGACGTTGCGCATGCTTTGCCGCGAGAGATGGTGGGTCCGTTCCTCTCGGCGCTTCCTGTCGAGCGCGCGGCGGATGTACTCGAGTACCTGAACGAGGAGCTTCGCTCCGAAGTACTGGAAACGATGAGCGTGCGGCAGGCGGCCGAGCTCGTCACGGAGATGACGCCGGACGATCGCGCCGACACGCTCGAGGGTCTCGAGGAACAGAGCGCGGAAGAGATCCTCTCCGAGATTCCGGCTGCGGAGCGCGCCGAGACGGAGAAGCTGCTCGCGTATGAGCCGGATTCAGCTGGCGGACTGATGACGACGGAGTTCGTCTCCGTCTCGCAGGACACTCCCGTAGAAGAAGCTTTAGCAGCTGTTCGCCGCATCGCACGATCCGAAAGACTGGAGGCGATGAACGCGATCTACACCACCGATGCTGCCGGGCGCGTCCAGGGCGTGATGTCGCTGCGCGAGCTGCTCGCCGCGCCGGAGGGCGGAAAGGTCTCGGACATAGCCTGGCAGGAAGTGCAGACCGTTCCTGTTACAGCGGATCGGGAAGAAGTTGCGCGTGTGACGCGCGAGTACGACCTCGTCGCGGTGCCCGTTGTCGACGAGAACGGAGTGATCCAGGGCGTTGTCACCGTCGACGACGTCATCGACGCGCTTGTTGAAGAGCACACGGAAGACGTTCAGCGTTTCGGCGGAATGGAAGCTCTCGACATGCCGTACACGCAAATCGGGTTTTTCTCGATGATCGGCAAGCGCGCGCCCTGGCTGGCTGCGCTCTTTTTGAGCGAGATGCTGACGACGACGGCGATGGGACACTTTCAGGGAGAGCTGGAGAAGGCAGTGGTGCTCGCGCTGTTCGTGCCGCTCATCATCAGCTCGGGCGGAAACTCAGGATCTCAGGCGACGTCTCTGATCATCCGGTCGCTCGCGCTCGGAGAAATAAAGTTGCGCGACTGGTGGAGGATCGCGCTTCGAGAGCTGCCATCCGGTCTGGTGCTTGGCGCAATTCTCGGACTGATGGGCGTCGTGCGAATACTGCTCTGGCAGCATCTCGGAATTGGTCAGTATCCGCATCCGAATCTGCTCGCGATTACCATCGGCCTGGCGCTGGTTGGTGTGGTGACGTCCGGCTCGCTGGCTGGCTCGATGTTGCCGTTCGTGTTGCAAAAGCTCGG
>QHVA01000189.1 GCA_003223425.1 Gemmatimonadota bacterium | reverse complement strand
GATCGCGGCGTCGGCCAGTTGCTGATCCAGTGCGGCAAGAGACCGCCGAAGCGGTGTCCATGCGTCGAGAACGGAATCGCCCGCGTACTCCGGGACGCTCACGGAAGACCGCTGCTTCGTGACCGAGATGTGTCCTCGCCGCGGCCACAAAGGCATCCATGCCGGTGGCGTCCACACGGACCTCGCCAGACAGAGGGAGGCGCCCACCCAAATTCCACCCACCAGAGTGAGCGTGAGCGAGGCGGCGGTCGTGATCCTTCGCAGGGTCGCGGCCTCGAGAACGCCTGATGATCGACTGACGCGCCCGCGCGCACCGAGCCGGCTCGGGACCTGACCGCGGTCGAGGCGCGCTGCGATGCGGGGCCACGCATCGTCTGGAATCTCGTCCATCTGATCGGCGTGCAAACGTTCCACCACCGTCCTGAGCTCCGCGAGCGCGGTGCGACATGACTCACATACTCGCAGATGCTCCTCGAGGCTCCCCCTCTCGGGCTCGGTGAGCGATCCATCCAGATACTCGGACAGTCGATCCTGCCATGGATCGCCGTTGTCGAAGGTTATCGTCATTGCAGCAACCACTCGCGCAAAAGTGTACGTCCGCGGTGCAGCCGCATCTTCGACGCGCTTACCGAGATGGCGAGCGTATCGCCGATCTCGTCGTGCGAATATCCCTCGAGGTCGTGCAGGACGACGACTTCGCGCAGGCCCGGCCCCAGCTGCGCCAGCGCCGAGTCCATATCCATTCGCGCGTCGGGATCGGTGGGGCGCGCCTCGAGCTCCTCGACAAATGCCGGGCTCACGCGTGCGGCAATCCGCCTCGCCATCTCCGCGTTCCGCAGCAGGACGTTCACGGCGAGGCGATGCAGCCAGGTGCCGAAGAGTGCCTCTCCGCGGAATTTGCCGAGCTGTTCCCACGCATGAACGAAAACCTCCTGCGCGCCATCATCGGCCAGATCGCGCCCGACAATCCGTCTCGCGAGGGTTTGCACGCGTGCGGCGTGGCTGAAGTAGAGACGCTCGAATGCCTGCGTGTCGCCCCGCGCCGCGCGCGCAACATCACGTGCGTCGGGGTCCGGCACCGACTGGCGATTCACGATGGCGTCGCGAATCTACGCGGAGAGTCCGTGCTGCCTCATTCAAGCTTAGATGCACGCACGCCAGGAATCGTCACACGCGAGGCAACGACCCCTGGCTCCCCTGCTTTTCGGCGCGCGGCTCGACGTTCGGCAGCCGGCGCGCGACGTAGCGCTGCGCTTCCGCCAGTCGCTCCATGTCGAGCGCCATCGCCTCGATCATCCGCTCGATGCGGGTCAAACGCGCATCCGAATCGTCGTCGTCATGCGTGTCGAGCGCGTTTCGCTCGGCCTGCATGCGGCCGAGAGCCCACGCGCCGAACAGACCACCGGCGAGCGTGACACCGCCGAGGAGCAGGCCTAAGAGCGCAATCAGTTCGCCTGGGTCCATGAAGCGAGAGTCTGGCAGAGCGAACCACGAGGCGCAAGCCCATGTGACGTTTTGTCGGCGACCTGTATCCAAGCCATCACAGGTTCTCGACTCGTGCTCTCGAGCGCCAACGATTTTTTCCTCGGCGGTAATGATGATGATCAACTCCAGGCTTTCGCTCCCGGTATGGCGGCGTGCATCCATGGCGGTCACGTTATTCCTGTGTGGCTCCGGCGCGACGATCGCGTTCGCCCAGGGCTCGGTCGACGGTTTTATTGACACGCTTTCGAGGGCCGAAGCCGCGACCACGGCGCGCAGATGGACCGACGCTGCCCCGCTCTGGCAGAAAGTCGTGCAGACCAATCCCGTCAATGCGGTTTTCGCGTTTCAACTCGCAAACTCGCTGTATCGGGCGAAGGACTATCGCGACGCGATTCCCGCGTACGAAAAAGCGTTGGAGCTACGCGCCGGCTTCCCCTCCAACATGGCCTACAACATCGCGTGCGCCTACGCACTCCTCGGCGAAAAGGAGAAGGCGATGCAATGGCTGGAGAGATCGTTCGAGATGGGCTTTCGGAATCTCGAGCACGCGAGGGTCGATTCAGACCTGGTGTCGCTTCACGGTGATCCACGATTCCAGCGAATCGTGGGACTCCCTGATGTCAGCAAGATGTCGCGTGAGGAGGGCTGGCGCGCTGACCTGGCGCTGCTGGCGCGGGAGGTCAAGCGGAAAGGATACGCCGAAGGCGTGTATCGCGCGCTGTCGAAGCAGGACTTCGACGCCAGCGTACGTAAGCTCGACGACGCGATTCCGAGGTTGTCCGATGGTCAGGTCGTGGTCGAGATAATGAAGCTCCTCCGGCTGGTGGGCGATGGGCACACCGGCATTCTCCGTCCACCCGCACAGGCGGAATACGCGAAGGCGCTGCCGCTCCAGTTCTATTTGTTCAAGGAAGGGTTGTTCATCATCGGGGCAGACCCAAAGTACAAGGAGCTGCTCGGCGCGCGGGTCGTCCGGTTTGGAGACCACTCCGTCGACGAGGTGATGCGCGCGCTCGATCCGGTGATCAACCGTGACAACGAGATCTGGCCTACTCAGGTAGCGCCCTACCGCATTCGCAGCCTTCCGCTCATGGCGGCGCTCGGTGTGACTTCCGATATCCGGAAGATCTCGTTGGCGATTGTCAGTGCCAGCGGACTAGAGCGGAGCGTGACCGTCGAAGCGGACGCGAGCAATCCCGACATCTGGAACGAGTTTCCGAAGTCGTGGCTCACTTACGCGGCAACGCTACCAGGTCCGCTACCGCTTTACCTCAAGAACACGACCAGCAACTACTGGTTCGAGTACGACCCGGCTAACAAGGTGGTCTACTTTCAGTTCAACCGCGTGCTGAACGATCCGGGCGAGGCGCTGGCGGCCTTTTCCGAGCGCCTGTTCAGATTCATCAACGAGCATGACGTGTCGAAGCTGGTGATCGACATGCGGTGGAACAACGGCGGCAACACTTTCCTGATACCACCGCTCCTCAATCGAATCATCCGCAGCGACAAGGTGGACGAGCCGGGAAGACTGTTCGTCATCATCGGGCGCCGGACTTTCTCCGCGGCGCAAAACGCCGCCACGTATTTCGAGCGCTACACCAATGCGATCTTCGTCGGAGAGCCGACGGGCTCGAGCCCGAACATGGTGGGGGACGAGACGCCCTTCACGCTGCCCTACAGCAAGATCGTGGCGAACGTATCGGACCTTTACTGGCAGAGCGCGTGGCCGCAGGACCATCGGACCTGGATCGCTCCACGCATATACCTGCCGCCGACATTCGCGGCGTATCGAGCCAATCGCGATCCGGCTCTGGAAGCAATTCTTGCCTATCGGGGGCAGCCATGATCCGCCAAAGATCCGCGCGACGTCTTGCGGCATGTCTGTCGGGCTGGGTGGTTGCCCTCGCTGTCGGCGGAGCGAGCAGGCTCGACGCCCAGAACTTCCCTTCGAGCATCGTTCCGTCGCGTTGGGAAGGAGAAGCCTCGCTTGGTGCGCCGCTCAGGATCGGGCTTTCCATCCTCGCGGGGCCCAAAGGTCCGTCTGACCCGGTCGTACTGCTGGATGTGCCGGAGAGCGGCGTCATAGACCTTGCGGGATCCGCAATCACCATCGAGGGTGACAGCGTACGATTCTCAATGCCGGTCCGGGGAACGCTGGTCCCCTTCGCCGCCGGTATTCACGGCAATGAGATGGTGGGAACCGCGAACATGGGCGCCCCGGTACGGATCCATCTCGCGCGGGTCCCGATTCCGGTTCTCCCGTATCGCATCGAAGAGATCACGATTCAGCACGACTCCATTCGCCTTGCGTCATCGCTCTATCTGCCGACGACGCCAGGGCCGCATCCGGCGATCGTCTTCCATCATGGAGCGTACGCCGACACCAGGAACGTGTGGCGGTTCTGGGCCGATCACTTTGCCCGCATGGGAATCGCCACGCTCGTGTATGACAACCGGGGAGCGGGCAAGACGAATGGTAATCCTCACGTCGGTTTCGAGGACCTCGCCGGCGATGCTCTGGCCTGCGTGGCGCATCTCAAGGCGGACGCACGCATCCGTGGAACGGAGATCGGCCTTTTTTCCGGAAGCCAGGGCGGATGGGTTGCTTCAGTAGCGGCTGTCCGGTCTTCAGATGTTGCGTTCGTCGTCATGATCGCCGGACCGGGCGAGCCTGTGGGGTCCATGCTTCGCGCGGCAAGGTTCACAGCAGGCGACATAGCCAAGGCCCTCGCCGCGAAACAACGCATCGAGGCGAGGATCGCCAGCGGGGCATCCGACGATGAAATCGACCGATCTCTGGCGGAGATTCAGGGGGAGCGGTGGGCCGAATATATCGGGATCCCCCAGCGCGGAACCTGGCAGCGTACATGGTGGCGGCTGGTCGGAGCCTTCGACCCGAGTGTGAATTGGTCGCGCGTTCATATTCCCGTTCTCGTACTCGAAGGCGCGCTGGACACTCAGGTCCCCGTGGCCGACAGCCACGCGGCATTCGCGCAGGCGTTCGCGAAAGCGGGGAATTCCGATTTCTCATTTCTCGTGTTCAACGGCGCAGGGCATGGCCTCGAGCTGGAAACAAGGCCAGTTCTGGCGGCGGGTGTCGTGCCGGCGCTTTCGGCGTGGGTGAGGAACCACGTGACGCTGACACCGGCGTCGGGACCATAGCGACTCCTACTGCGCCGACGAGCCGTTCGCTGTCCTTGTTACCTCGGCGCGCAACCTTCGAAGAAAGCGAAGTCCTAGCCGCGGTCAACGTTGTGGCTAAGATTCCTGGTGCGCGCCGTCATCGCCGTCTCCAACCTTGGTAAACGTTACGGCCGCACCGTGGCCGTCAACGATGTGTCGCTGAAAGTGTTCGAGGGCGAGATCTTCGGACTGATCGGTCCGAACGGCGCCGGCAAGACGACCACCATGGAGTGCGTCGAGGGCAATCGCGTTCCCGACAAGGGGACGATCTCGGTGCTCGGCCTCGATCCACGTCGCGATGCCAACGCGCTCCGGCAACGGATCGGTGTGCAGCATCAGGAGGCGCACCTCCAGAAGCGGATCAAGGTGTGGGAGGCGGTGGACCTCTGGCGATCGCTCTATAGCACTCACGTCGCTGATACCGACGCGCTCCTCGCGCGGCTCGGGCTGGAATCCAAGCGCAACTCGTGGTTCATGACGCTCTCGGGCGGACAGAAGCAGCGACTCTTCATCGCGCTCGCGCTGATCCACGAGCCTGAGGTCGTGTTCCTCGACGAGCTCACGACCGGGCTCGATCCGCAGGCGCGTCGCGCGATCTGGTCCCTCGTGACCGGCATCAGAGACCGCGGCACC
>QHVA01000006.1 GCA_003223425.1 Gemmatimonadota bacterium | reverse complement strand
ACTTCTTGCGCGCTCACGATTCTTTTTTCAGCGGCAGCGAGCGCACAACCGACAGCCGCGCAACCCGACTGGTCGGCAGTTATCGCCGCCATGGGACGTACCGGTACGCTTCAGCCAGATGGCGTCATGAAATTCAGCTTTCCAAGGAGCGATTTGAATGTCACGCTGGACGGAGTCCGCCTTAAGCCTTCCTTTGCTCTCGGAACCTGGATCGCCTTCAAGAAGCTGAACTCCCGAGACGCCATGGTAATGGGAGATCTCGTCCTCACCGAGCCGGAAGTTCCAGCAGTAATGTCGCGGCTCGAGCAAAGCGGTTGGGTGATGGAGACGGCACTGCACAATCATCTGCTCGGCGAATCGCCGCGCGTTGTGTACATGCACATCCACAATGATGGTGACGCGAGACAGATCGCGACGGCAATCCACGGTGCCCTCGCACTAACTGGAACGCCTATCACCGCCGTCACCAATCCGCCCGCGCCAGTCCCCATCGAGCTCGACACGCCCAGCATCAAACGGATCCTCGGGTACGCAGGCAAAGTGAATGGCGGTGTCTACCAAGTGAGCGTGCCGCGCCACGAGCGGATACAGATGGGCCCGGTGGAAATTCCGGCATCGATGGGAGTCTCAACCGCCATCAACTTTCAACCGACGGGCAATCGAACGGCAGCCGTCACGGGAGATTTCGTGCTGACTGCGGGCGAAGTTCCGAAGGTGATCTCCGCGCTGCGGCGCAATGGCATCATCGTCACCGCGCTCCACAACCACATGCTAGTTGAGACACCGACACTCTTCTTCATGCACTTCTGGGCGAGAGACGATGTGCTCAAGCTCGCCACGGGACTTCGCGTCGCGCTCGACGCAATGGATCGAGAGCGCGCGGCGAACAAGTGATCGCGGAACGTCTCGACCGATTGTCGGTCACCTGAAAATAAAAAAGGCCACCAGTTGGTGGCCTTTCTCGCTGACGAAGGACGCTTATTCGTCCTCTCCGCTGTCGAAGGTTAGAGCATCCGCCTCGCGAACCCGATCAAGCATGGCGTTTACTGGAACTGCAATGCCTCGGTCGTTCAGAACCGATTCGTTGCTGGATCCACGCTGGAACCAGGCGCCGACTTGGGGCGTTGTCTCTGTACCGCTCGTACCAGCCGCCTCTTCGTCAGGGGCGGTATCCGAACCATACACGTCCATTCAACCTCCACGGGTTCAGTGTTCTTTGCTGCCATACTTTCGGTACCCCGAAACGATAGTTTAGAGCCGCGGCAATAACATACAATCGGTACCGAGACCCTCCAATAGTTTGACGATGTCTCGCGCCAAACTCGTCACAACCCGGTAAAACTTGTCTACCGGATAGCCTTCGGGTCGATTCCTCTAGTAGCGAAAATCCGGCCAACAGCCTCGCCAATCTTATTGTTGGGGGTGCTGGCGCCAGCAGTCACGCCAACCGTGACCGGAGCGTTAGGCGGAAGCCAGCCAGTCGACTCGATTTCCCCTTTTTCCCCGAGAGGCCGGTGGCGAATTGTGCCGGAGTCAGGATCGATGTCGTCAGCATCTTCGACGTGGTAGGTCCGGACAGTTTCCGAGCAGAGAGCCGCCAGTGACATCGTGTTGCTGGAGTTGTAACCGCCGATTACGACCATCACGTCGAGGGGCTCGCGCAACAGTTCCACCACCGCATCCTGACGTTCCTGGGTGGCGCTGCAAATCGTATCGAACGTACGGAAATTCTGCTTCGCGTACTCGTCTCCGCGAGCACGCGCCATCGCCTGTCCCACCAGCTCGCCGATGGCGAGCGACTCGCGAGCGAGCATCGTGGTCTGATTGGCGACGCCGATACGCTGAAGATCCCGGGCGGGATCGAATTTAGGCGAGGCCGCGTGAGCGAAGCGCTCCATCAGAGCCGACGCGCTCAGTCGACCTTCGATGAAATCACACAGCAGGCCCGCCTCGTCGATATTGCGCACGATGAAATACCGGCCGCCCTCGTATTTCTCCGCCTGCGATGCCGTCGCGCGTGTTTCCTCATGGTAGTACTTGCCGTGAATCAGAGAAGTGAATCCGTCTCGCGCGTAACTCTCGACTCTCTTCCAGACGTTGAGTACTGAACCGCAGGTCGTGTCGACCATCACGCACCCGATTTGACGAAGGACTTCAAAGTCTCTAATCGTCACGCCGAAGGCGGGAAGGATCACCACGTCCTCGGCCTTCACATCGCTGAAGTCGATGTGCCCGCTTCCCGCTTCCCCCTTCCCGCTTACCGCTTCCCGCTTCCCCCTTCCCGCTTCCCCAGGCATGAGGAACGTGATTCCCATTGCCCGGAGTTTCGAGTTCACATGCGGGTTATGGATGATCTCGCCGGCAAGATAGATGGTACGATCCGGAAACTTCTTTCTGGCCTGGTATGCGTACTCGACCGCCCGCTCGACCCCATAACAGAAGCCGAACTCCTTCGCCAAACGGATGGTTACATCCCCGACAGTCAGGGTGTAATCCCGGGCCTTGAGCAGATCGACGAGGTGGCCCGTATAGTCCGATGCCAGTTCGGACTGGATCTCGGATTTCAACCCGAAACCTTTCCGAAAATAGGTGGGTGCCCCGGTTCCGTTTGGGTTGCTGGCCTGCATATTCCGAGTGGTGGGGGCGGCGCTCCCGTCCGGACCAGGCGCCTTCACCGATGTATCAGACATACCTTTGAATCTAGCAGTGGCCAACCGATAATGCGCTTCGATAAACGACGATGACCGAGTCACTCGGAGCGTACCCCGCAGAACAGACGATGGCGTCAATCGAAAGTACGCCATCAATTCCATTTACTTCGGCGCGACCGGCAGGTCTGAGCAGACCCGCACCGATCGTCAAAGGCGATACCATAGGTGTGGTAGCTCCGTCGTCCGCAGCCCAGCAGGGCTGGCTGCTTCGCGGAGCGAAAGCGATGGAAGAAGCCGGTTATAAGGTCATCCTCGATTCCGACATCGAGCGATTCCGCCGCTTCCAGCAACGCGAAGACGAGCGCCGAGCCGCAAACCTGATGGCGATGTGGCTCAATCCCGAGGTCAAAGCCGTCATCGGAGGAACCGGAGGTTATGGGGCGGTACGACTCCTTCCCTTCCTCGACCCGGATGTATTTCGCCGGAATCCCAAGGCGTTTGTTGGATATTCAGATATTACTGCGCTCCATCTCTGGCTGATGCGACGCGCCCAGCTACGCGTTTTTCACGGTCCGACGCTAGACGATCTATTTCCTGGCGGTCACGACACCACAGTGCTTTCTCTCCTCAGCGCTCTCTCGAATCCGCGTCCAGACACTTTTCTCGGCGAAGACATCGCCCGCTGCGTACGGGCAGGCACGGCAATCGGGCGACTCACCGGCGGAAATCTTTCGCTCGTCCAGCAAACGATTGGTACTCCTTACGAGATCGATACGCGCGATGCGATTCTCTTTCTCGAGGAGACGCGCGATCCGATGTCCGTCGTCGACGAGCGGCTTCTTCACCTTCGCGCCGCCGGATTGCTTCGCCACGTACGTGGCATCGTGTTCGGCCAGCTGTCGCTCGATCGATCGGAGGAGGACGAGTTCGAGGATTTCCTGCTCGACCTGGTATCCGACCTGGAGGTTCCGATTCTCATGGATTTCCCCGCTGGTCACGAGGTCCCGAATCTGACCCTTCCGCTCGGAACAGAGATGGAGCTCGTTGCCGACGAAAAGACCGGCTGGCTTTCCTATAGCGAGGATGCGCTCGCGGTCGCTGAAGAGAGGCCGAGACTCAGTCTCGTTTAGAGCTCACCCGATTTGATCGTCGCATCGATTGCGATGCACCAGACGTGAAGAAGCATCAGGTGGACTTCCTGGATGTATGCTCCCTCTTCACTCGGCACAGCAAGGACGTGATCAGCCTCTCCATCCTTGAGTCCGTGCTGGCCACATAGCGCGATGGTAACTGCCCCTTTCTCTTTCGCGGCCTTGAAACCCCGCAGCACATTCTCCGACCGGCCGCTCGTTGTGATACCGATCACGGCATCACCAGCGGTTGCCAGACCTTCGACCTGGCGCTCGAACAAAGCCCCGTAGCCAAAGTCGTTGGCGATACAGGTGACGACACCGGAGTCGCTGACCAATGAGATCGCGGCGAGAGGCCGTCGTGTCTCCTTGAACCGGCCGATCAGCTCTTCGACGAGGTGGCTCGCCTGAGTTGCGCTCCCACCGTTACCAAAGGCGAGAACCTTTCCACCGCGGCCAAGAGAGGAAATGATGGCTTGAGAGGCTGCGTCCGATGCAGGCCGCAGCGACGCGATGCACGCGTCGATGACCTTCTGATGTCCGCTGAAATGAGTGGCGAAGTATTGTGCTGGCATGCGCGGATTATATGTGGGCGCGAAGCACACGCCAGTGTGAGTGCCGGCTAGCGTCCACGACGACGACGTCCTTCGCGTCCTCTTTCACGGTGATGCTGTCCCCGATGGCGTCCCTGCCGCGCGCGATGCGGATGATCGCGGCCGCTTCGATGGCGCCGAAATTCTGCTGCAATCTCCCGCACTTCAAGCTCCGCAGGTGACAACATGGCGCGATCCTCGGGTGATTCCTCGACCTCGTCGGGCGACCACGGCTGCGCAAGCTGCTCCTGAAGGTCGTCGAGCGTGTCCGCGCGGACCGCGCCCCGCTGCCCGCGCAGCACTACAAACCGCACCGGACGATCGAGCTTTGGTATCTCGGTTTCAGTGAGCGTCCGGGCGATTTTCTCCGGAAGGCGAAGCCTCGCGACGCCACGGCGCTTTCCCTCGCGATCTTCCACGTCGTAGTCGATCTCGACATCACGATCACGAATCGTGACGTGGCTCGGTAGTCGTTCGAGTCGCTCTCGAACGGCGCGAGGCACAAACCGGTCTTTGTCTACGAGCAGCCGGACGGATCGGAAATCACTCATGGAGTTGACGTCAGCCAGCTGCTCTTCGTACAGCGCAGTGAGCTCGGGCAATGCAAGCCGCTTGGTTTCGCCGCCGGAGCGCTTGTATGCCTCGCGAATTTCCTCAATCACGTCGCGATTCTTTTTTACAGCGAAGTGCCGGGCTTCACCGCGCGCCAACGCTTCCGCCAGGATGTGCCGCGCCTCCTTCACCAGCTCCACAGGAAACTCTTCGAGCGTCTCGAGCTCGCTGTCCAGCTCGAAGCCGAAATAATCCAGCGATCGCTTCAGCACGAGCGGGCCATGCTTTCGGCGCGGATCGTAAGTCAGCTCGGCCTTGCCACGTGTCGCATACCGTCTGATCAGGTCCATCGGGATTTGCGTCCCTTCGATCGCGGCCCGTGGTATTCCGGAACGATCGGCGAAGTAACGCAGGTCGCCTGCAATGGCGCCCCAGCTTCCGGCCACACTCGTCTTTGAGACACGCGCTTCGGTGCCGTCGGCCGTATGCTCGTCGATCACCAGCTCGAACGGCATGTACTGGGCGAGCAACTCCGTGAACTTTCGATAAATGTGATCACGCGCGTTCACCATTCTGGTTGGCAGCTCCATTCCAAGCGCGCGGTAGATACTTGCCGTGGCGAGCGCCGCATCTTCGATTGCCTTCACCAGTACACCGCGCCTCTCGGCCCACCTCTCGATGCTCTCGTCGAAGAGATGCCGCGGCAGACCGTATACTTCGCCGATGTAACCGCAATGTGAGAACGCCTCGGCGTAGAGGTTATACGCAGTGAGATGATCGCTGCCCGGGACGACAACTCCGGAGAGATCGCGTTCCTCCCGTGTCATCCGGTGCAGTGACTCGATCGAGCTCATCACCCCCAGATACGGAATCAGCTCGTCGTCGGTATTCACAAGCAGCTCCGCCCACGGACGATCTACCGGCATTGCCTCGACAGCCTTACCGTAGCGGGAGAGCCTGCCGTTCTCGATTATGCCGCGTTGTTCGAGTAACGACACGGCTTTCCGATAGGCAACGCGATCGAGCGGAACCGGAAGATCCAGCTCGTCGGCACGCACACCAAGATCCGCGCAGGTCATCGCGACGCGCTCCGAATCACCCGCCAGCTGGAACTCGGGCGCCGTCGGCCTCAGCGACGAGAAGTGAATATCGCGATCGGAGAGTATGAACACTCTTCCGCCCGCGACACGCCCGTGCACCCGCCCGGCCATCTGCAGTATCTCGTTGGCGCCGAGGTGCAGACGCGTGAGCACATTCTTACCGCGTTCGATGATGTTGCTGAAGCGCGTGTCGTCGATGACCACCGTGTCGAGGCCCTGAACGTTGAGCGCGCTCTGTCCGGCGGCTGTCATCGCCAGGAAGTACGGTTTTTTCTCTTCTCCCTCGAGAAAGGGGCGAATGATCCGGATCGGTTCGCCGCCGTGATAGAAGGCGCTATTGATGCGCGGAAAGCGCTCCCCGACCAGCTCCGCCGCCTCCTCTACACCGGCACGAGTCGGTAAGAACATTCCAACCCCGCGGCGCTCCTTCACTACCTGCTGCAGAAATCTGTCGTCGAGAAAAATCAGCGGATCCTTGCGCACGATTTTCACATCCGCTGCCTTCGAGGGATCGAAGGCGGATGTCTCGAGCACCGCTGCGGCATTGAGGTACTGCGCGTAGAAAGTTGGGTCCACGGTCGCGGAGAGCCAGATAAAACGGCACCCCACTCTCTTCCCAAGGGCGAGACAGAGCTCCAGCTCCGCTGATGTCTGATGGATCTCGTCGACCACCAGCGTGTCGGTGGGAAGGATGTCACCGTCCTGGAACCAGCGTCGCGCGATTCCAGTCGTGACCACGATGACGTTCCAGCTTGGTGTCTCCGGCGTCGCTTCGCGCTCGCGGTTCACGACGCCCGCTTTCAGTGAATCGGTGCGGAGGATCGTCTCTGCGATTGGACGAATTGCGAGAGTTTTTCCTGTGCCGGTACCAGCGACGATGCCGAATCCCTTCCCGGCCGCAGCGAGGTCGCGAATCTCTTTGCCGTGCTGCTTCTCCAGCAGTGTCTGAATTCGCAGACCGAGCGCGAGCTCGATTGTCTCGCACGCAGCGCGAGTCGGCGCGATCACGATCAGGCGACCCGTCGGTGGCTCGGCCGCAACGAAGGCCGCGTGATCCGGCGGGAGGTATCGGTCCGTTACGATGCGCTGCATTCGCAGTGGAAAGTGCATACATCGCACCGGATGCGAAACGGCCCCGTGAACTCGCCGTTCACGGGGCCGTTCGTTATGCCCTTCAAGAGATCTAGTCTCTGCCTTTGTGTCCTTTACCCTTGCCGTGCCCTTTGTGTTCCGAATTGGAGTAGCGGTAATCGCTGTTGTTGTAGCTATCGTCGCTGTTGCCGCGATTACTCCACTTTCCGCGACCTTCGTCGCCGTCGTTGTCGCCCTGCTCATCGTCATCGCCGTGGCGACGGTTGTTGTTCCACGTACCGTTCTCGTCGTCATCGTCACCGCGCCGACGGTCGTTGTTCAACGTACCGTTCTCGTCGTCATCGTTACCGCGCCGACGGTTGTTGTTCAACCTGCCGTTGTTGCCGGCGTTTCTGCTGCCGATGATCGTCATGTTGCCGAAAGTATCACGACGCGCACGCTGAATGATCACGTTGCCGTTCGTGTCAGTGGTACGGCGCTCATAGATCGTGTTTCCGTTGCCGTCGCGTCCGACCGGATACCACGCGCCATTGACACGAGTGCTTCGATTGTCGCGGCAGTTGGTGGTGTTGACGCCGCTACGACCGAAGATGATGTCGCCGACCGAGTTGGTCGACTGAGAGTACGTGCAATCCTCACGATTTCTTGAGCTGCTGCCGTAAATCACGCGCCCGCCATTGGCGGCCGCTTGCGTGCGTGCGGTTGCACAATCGGTCTGCGCCGGCTGCCTGCCGGGTGGAATGCCATCAATCCAGACGCGACACATTCCCGCGCGCGGCATCTGACCGGGCGGAATCCGACCCGAATTTCCTCTTCCCTGCGCCGTGAGTGGGCTGGCGACTGCGAGGCCAGCGAGAGTTGCAGCGATAATCAAAGACTTCATTGCCTTGTTTCCTCCGGAAAAACCAGCCCCAGCGAGCCACAGCTGCCAGGGCGGTTTTCAAAGTCGAGTGTTACTTGCTCTTTCCTTTGCTCGCTTTCATGCTTGCCTTGAAGCTGGCATCCGTCGCCTTGTTCTCGGCTTTCTCTTGTTTCTTCCAATTCTTGTAATCCGCGTCGGAGAGCTTGCTCTTCATCTCCTTGTCTTGAGCCTTCTCCTGCTTCTTCCAGGCTTTGTGCTCAGCCTTCTGCGCCTTTCTCCACTCTTTATCGGTGCTGCTGTAAGCACGCGTGCTCAAGATTGCGAACGTTCCATCGGGATTACGACGTCCTTGCTGGACGACGAGGTTGCCGTTGGCATCGCGCACACGACGTCTGTAAATCGAATTGTTGTTCGCGCCCCGGCCTACCTGATACCAGGCACCGTCTTCGCGTGCGTTGACGTCGACGCATCTCGCGGCAGTCGTGCGGCCGAAGATGATGTCCCCGACTGAATTGGTGGTACGTGTGTAGACGCACGCAGGCCGATTGGTAACCGGAACCGTGCGGGCGACAACCTGCGCGCTCATCGGGGCCGCAGTTGCGACGCCAGCGAGCGCAAGCGTGATGGCGAAAGCCTTCATCGCGAAATCCTCCGAGTGATTAGATCCACGAGCTCGTCAGTGGGACTCGACTTGCTCTTGCCTTTGTCTGATTTTCCTTTCTTCGTCTTCGGCGGATCATCGCCGAAGAACACCCTTCCATTCGCCGGCCGGTTTCTCACCGCCGACGCGCAGTCGGTTGGCGCGGGTTGCTGCCCCGCCGGTACGTCGTTGATCCAGATCCGGCACATTCCGGCCGGCGGAAAAAAACTGGGCGGCACGATTTGCTCCCGGCGCGACTGCGATTGCTGCGTTGTGGGCTTACCCGGCTTGACCGGGACAGGTCGCTGCGCCCCCGCCGCGCTCGCCGAAACGATCATTCCGATCGCGGCGGGCAGGATGAAGCGCAAAAAAGCAGGGGCCGGCATCAAGCCGAAACGGTATTTCATGGCCTTCATGGGTGCACGTGCGGTGCCAGGCCATGCCAAACCTGCTAACTCTTTATGGGCAAGGGGCTTAGCCATTTGTTCTGCCCTCTGGAAATGCCAAATTGTCCTCCCGGAGGGACGAACGATTGATACACCTCAACAGCCCGGCTGAGCTGCAATAAACCGCATGTTCGAAGGCGAGAGCGGCCTAGCCCCGGCACGTCACCTCCTCCGGTGGACAACGCGATTCTCAGGATTTCAGGATTTCTGTTCTATCAGTGACAGGATTTCACCGGGCTTTGCGTGCCGGCCCGTTTTTGATTTCTGGTAAATCGGTTTTCCATCTGCCACGACCTCGAACCTGCCTCCTCTCGATTTGATCAGCTCGAGCTCGGCGTCGGGGAATCGTTGGCGAATCTCAGCCGCCAGACTGGCAGCTCTGGGTTCGTAGTTTCAAACGACGCAGTATTCGATGCTGATCTTCATTGGGCTTTGTGCCTGCGGTTGATCTTTATTGTGCTGGCGGTGAATACTGCTGCGCGAGCTCGAGCGCTTCCGGAGTGCCGACAGCCTTCAGCGCATTGATTGCCGGCGCGCGAATCACACTCTGCCAGACGTCTGTTGCCATGAGCTGTTTGGCCAGCGGAAGCGCGGCATTCTTCTCCAGTCGAATGTCGGACGCCAACGCAGCGCCGCGAACAATCAGATTCGAATCGCGACGCACGACTTCGTGAAGACGTACGGCAACGTCCCTCGCTACAGTTCCGCTCAGCGTCAGTTTTCCAAGTGCCCGTGCTGCTTCCTCTCGAACGCGCGCATCGGGATCCCGCGTCGCTGCCAGCAAAGCCATCGTTACGCTGCGCATCGGCGCGATCGCCCCTTTGGTCGAATCGCTTCCCCAGATGCCGATCGCGTCCACAGCCCGTGAACGCACTGCCCAGAAACGATCGTTACGCGTTGCCAGGATCAGAGCGTTTAGAGCCGTCTGATCAGTCGGGCGCTGTGCCAGAAGGTCGACTGCTTCGATTCTGCCGAGAACGTCGTCATCGTTCACGAGCTGGTACTGCAACATCGCGGTCGAGCGCGGAAAGTCGGTCAGGTCGAGAATCCAATTGCCCTTGTCCCAACGAATTGAGCGAGGTGGCGCCTTGAGATTCGCGCCTGCTTCGCCCGTTCCATTGCGAACGGGCACGACGAAGCGGACGATTCCACTGTCGGTACGCGCTTCGACATCGACATCGACGTCGAAGTAACCGGTAAGACTGTCGCGTGGCTGAATTTCCTTTGCGCTGATCACGAGTCTCCCGGCGGCGCGATCATATAGCGACGAAACCTGGAAGACTGGAAAGCCGGCGCCATACACCCATTGGTCGAAGAAAGCCCTGTAATCCCTGCCAGTGGTTTCCTCGAACGCTTTGCGCAAGTCGTTGGTGACCACGGTTCCGTAAGCGTTCTTGGTGGTATAGTGGTTCATCGCCTTCCAGAACAACGCGTCGCCGAGCTGGTGGCGGAGCATCTGTAGGACTGTCGCGCCTTTCGGATAGATGTGCCCGCTGAAGAATACCTCGATCGGATCGTTGACCCACCTGTTCCAAACGATCGGACGTCTGGTGCGACGATCAGCCTCAATGGTCTGCTCCTGAGCGCCGAGACGATCATAGGCGCCTTCGTCGACACCCAAATCCTCCTCTCGGAAGATTTGCTCCATGAACGTGGCAAAACCTTCGTTGAGCCAGACATCTGCCCAGTCTCTGGTAGTCAGGAGATCTCCGTACCATTGGTGTCCGAGCTCGTGCGCCATAAGTCCAACCGAGTTGGCCTGTGGCTCTGACCAGGCAGGATGAAGAATCGCGACGTCGTTCTGCGATGTCGCGGTGACGTTCTCCATTCCGCCATATTGGAATTCAGGGATCACGATCTGGTCGTACTTCGCCCAGGGATAGGCTACGCCGGTCTTGCGTGAGAAAACCTCGACCGCCTGCGGAGTTTTGGCGAATCCGCGCCAGGCAGCGTTGATCGAGTCAGGGTAAGTCCAGTAACCAATCGGTACGTTGCGGTATGGCTTGTCCTGAAGAACGCTGTAGTTGCCGACGACTGCGGTCATCAGATAAGTCGACGTGGGTTTGTCGAGAACCCAGTGCCACTCGATGCTGTCTCCCACTGTGCGAGATCCTGCCAACCGTCCGTTCGACAGAGCGCGCTCACCTTTCGCCGTCCAGATGTAGAACTCCCACGTTGTCTTGTCGTTCGGAAAATCGTAGGTGGGGACCCAGTAGCGAGTGTCCTCGGTTTCGCCCTGTGTCCAGACGACATGCTTGGCCGGCCTGAAGTACGCACCCTTCGATCGATTGGCGCCATCGTATTCGATTGTGATGGAGGTCTTCTGACCGGAGCGTAGCGGCTTCGCGAGATGCACTGTCAGCGCCTTTCCGTCGTAATCGTGTTTAAGTGATGTCGCACCCGTAGCTACGCGCTTGAAGGTCATATCGCCAGCGTCGATGACCAGATTGGAACGGGGCGCCGCGCGGGCAAGGCCGGCGATGGTCAGGGTGGTCGTTCCGACAACCGCGTGACGTGTCCAATCAAAGCGAACGGTCGTTACCTGGTGCTGCAGGTCGTACATCCGTACCCGCTCCGCGTGCGCAACTCCTTCGGGCGGCGGTCCCCACAGAATCAAGGGCGTCTCTCGGAAAGTCGGTACGCGATCAGGAGTAAGGCTCGTATCCATCCTGAATGGAGGAAGCACGAGCGGTGGATTCGGTTGAGGGATCCCGGGAATTCGCGAGGGTGTCGTCGCCGGCGTACAAGCGAGAACGAGCAGGCTCGCAGCGCCCGCGAGGAATGTGAGTTTCATCTTGTGTCGAAACGGGATGAATACATCCGGATGATTCTGGGCAGCCACGCAGCGCACATCTACAGTATGGTATCCAAGCGGCTAAGCCGGGGGAAGGAGAGCTGGGTGCGACACGCGTTCACTATAATCGAGATCACTATCACTCTCTGCATTCTGAGCGCGCTCTCCGCCATCGCCGTGCCATGGGCCGGTAAACTGCTCGAGAGAGTCCAGGTGCGCGGCGCGGTACTGGAGGTCGAGTCGATTTTCAGCAGCGCTCGCCACATCGCAATAGCGCGCGCCGCGCAAACAACTGTCGATATCGACACGGTCGCCCGGACAATCTACGTGAGCGTTGGCGGCGACACGGTCAGAAAGAAGGCGATCGGAACAGATCACGGAGTTCAGCTCTCGGCGAGTCGAGTGAGGATGTCGTATGCGGCGACCGGCATGGGCTACGGCGCGGCAAATCTCAGCGTCATCGTTCGACGGAATGCGTCCGCCGATACCGTTTTTGTCTCGCGACTGGGTCGGCTGCGGCATTGATCGGAGACTGCGGGGTGAGGTCCGCGATGTCACCGACGGACGAACCCTGAAGCGACGCATCTGCAGTCGTGCCGAAGTCATACCCTGGGACCGAGATCCGCGGAATTTGCTGGCCAATCATGCGCTCGATGGTGCGTACCATTGAGATCTCGTCGGGCGCCATGAATGTGTAGGCATCACCAGTGGCGGCCGCGCGGCCAGTCCGCCCGATTCTGTGCACGTAATCCTCGGGCTGCTGCGGAACGTCGTAGTTGATGACGTGGGTGATGCCAGAAACGTCGAGGCCACGCTGAGCGATGTCGGTGGCTACGAGCACGCGAACCTTGCCTGACTTGAAATCATCGAGTGCCTTGGTACGTTCGCCTTGGGACTTGTCCGCGTGCATGGCGGTTGCCGCGATGCCTTCGTCCTCGAGGTGTCGAACTACTCGATCAGCACCATGCTTGGTACGGGTGAAGATCAGAACCGAATCCATATCCGACTTTCTTAGCAGCTCGCCGAGCAGCGTGCTCTTTCGCTCGCGCGGAACCGGATAGACTGCGTGCGTTACGGTGCTCGCTGCCTCCGAGCGACGTCCGACCTGAACGACAACGGGCTTGCGCAAATACTTCCGAGCGAGTGCCTCCACCTCAGGCGGCATTGTTGCGCTGAAGAGCAGCGTCTGTCGGAAGCGCGGAACCTCGCTAACGATTCGATTGAGCTGAGGCGCGAATCCCATGTCGAGCATTCTGTCCGCCTCGTCGAGAACAAGTACCTCGAGATCGTCGAAGGCAACGTTCTCGCGCTCCATGTGGTCCAGAAGTCGTCCCGGCGTAGCAACCACGACATCGACGCCACGACGGAGCACTTTCGACTGGGGCTCGATACCAACGCCGCCAAAGATCGGCACTACTCGCAGCTCCGTGTACTTCCCGTACTTGCGGAAGCTCGCCTCCACCTGTGCCGCAAGCTCGCGGGTTGGAGCAAGGATCAAGACGCGAACACGGTGAAAGGGCTTTCCGTTCTCGTCCGTCAGCGGAGCGGTGATCAGGTTATGAATGATGGGTAGGGTGAAGCCAGCGGTTTTGCCGGTTCCGGTCTGTGCCAAGCCAATCAGATCCCGGCCCTCGAGAGCTAGTGGAATAGCTTGTTGTTGGATTGGAGTGGGATGGGTGTAACCCGCATCGCGGACTGCATTCAGCAGTTCCGGCGCGAGGCCGAGGGCGGTAAACGGGGGGCTCGCGTCCAGAGGTTGTACGATCATCTACCCCTAATATACCTAGAGCTTACAAATGCTCGGTAAGAACAAGTGCAACTGAACGGGTGCGAGTTGTCAGTGGCACAGATGCCAGTTTTTCAGTTCACTACGCCCTGACTTACCTCTGTGGCGTGAAAGCCACTGCTTGTGCCATGAATGGCGCCTAGTGAAGTCCGGGCGTCGTGAACTGAATCACTGGCAACTACGCTACTGGCAACTCGCACCCGTTCAGTTGCAGTTATCCGCTCAAAACCCAGCGCGATGCAAGAGCGCGATCAGCTCCTCATTAACTTCATCGGGCGTCTCCTCTGTGATGATGTGCCCCGCGTCAGGAATCGCGCGCAGCACGATCTGAGGAACGAGCGGGACGTAAATGGCCATGCCGTCGTGCGGCATTAGGTGATCGAGACTTCCCCATACTCCAGCTGCCGGAAGATTGACGATCGCAAGCGGAAGGTGGTCTGCCGCGTTCCAATCGTAATGATGAAGCAGCTCCCGCATCGCCAGCGAAAATTCCGGGTGCTGCGAGGGAGCGAGGTACTCCGCAACATCGCGCTTCGTGAAGTGGCCGCGTTTTCCGTAAACTCGCATCAGGGCGAGCTTCACGATCACGCGCGGGTTTATCTGTCGAAGTATTGGCGTGAGCGGCCCCGGCGTCAGAAACCGGTACAGCCACATCAGCGCCACGCCTTTGAGCCCAACGGGAGAGAGCATGCCGAGGCACCGCGCGCGCTCAGGGTATCGCGACGCGAAATGGTATATGAGAGATCCTCCGAGCGAATGCCCGGCAAGCGCAGGACTCTCGAGCCCGAGAGCGTCGAGAATTTCGCGTAGATGCTCGACCAGTGACTCGACAGTGTACTCGTTCGCGGCTAGTGGCTTGTCGGAGAGGCCATGTCCCTTGAGATCGATCGCGATCGCGCGAAAACCAGCGGCGGCGAGCGCCGGCATATTGCGGCGAAAGACGTAAACGCTACATCCCCAGCCGTGCACCAAAAGGATTGGCGGCGAAGACGGATCGCCGCGCTCAACCACGCGAATTTTTATTCCTGAGCGAAGACGCGGAAAACTCACGCGATAGGCGGGATCGCCGGCAGGAAACATCTCGCCGGGCCTGAGATTACGCCGGCGACCGAATCCGATCATCTGATCAGATCAATTCAATTTCTCTGCCGACAAGCTTTCCGATGAGCCCGATGCGGAAGGTGACGTCTGTCCACTTCGATTCTGCTCCGGCGCCGTCGTCGAGCGGGAAGATGGACCACGCCCACGGATTCGTTGTCGTCGGCCGGTCGGTTCCCTTGTGGGGATGCCAGATGCCGTTGCGATCGCGATCGTCAACGAATCGCTCGTAGAGTTTTATCCATCCGTCGTTGCGGCGGAGGAAGT
>QHVA01000005.1 GCA_003223425.1 Gemmatimonadota bacterium | reverse complement strand
GGAGGGCGCCAAGTACCTCGAGAAGCTTTACGGCGGGCGCGGAGTTCTCCTCGGTGGCGTTCCCGGCGTCGCTCCGGCCAAGGTCGTAATCCTTGGCGGCGGCATCGTTGGCATCAATGCGGCGAAGATGGCGGCAGGCTTAGGTGCGAAGGTTACGGTGCTGGATCTCTCGCTCGAGCGGCTCCGCTACCTCTCGGATGTGATGCCGGCCAACGTCACACTCATCTACTCCAATCGTCATAACATCCTGGAGCAGATCTCCACCGCGGATCTGGTCGTCGGCGCGGTTCTCATTCCGGGAGCCGTCGCGCCACGACTCATTCGTCGCGAGGATCTGAAGCTGATGCAGTCTGGTGCAGTCATCGTCGACGTCGCGATCGATCAGGGCGGCTGCGTCGAGACGATCAAAGCCACAACACACGAGAACCCAACATACGTTGTGGATGGAATCATTCACTACGGAGTTGCAAACATGCCCGGCGGAGTACCACGCACTTCAACGCTCGCACTCACCAACGCGACTTTCCCTTATGCGATGCAGCTCGCGAACAAAGGATGGAAGCAAGCGCTCAAGGAAAACCACGCACTCAAGAAGGGACTCAACATCGTAGACGGAAAGGTGACATATCCCGCTGTCGCTGAGGCATTTGCCTTGCCGTATACTCCACCCGATTCATACTTGAACTAATGCGCTGGCCATTCTTCAAGCCGGGTTCTCTTTTCCCGGCGAATGCGATCGCCGTCGACCTCGGCACCGCGAATACACTGATATACGTGAAGGGTGAAGGGATCGTGCTGAACGAGCCCTCGGTTGTTGCGCTTGATCGCGAGACGAAAAAGATCAAAGGCGTCGGCCTCGAGGCGAAGCGCATGCTCGGCCGCACCCCCGAAGGGATAATCGCCGTACGACCGATGAAGGACGGTGTCATCGCCGACTTCGATGTGACCGAGAAGATGCTGCGCTACTTCCTCGCGTTGATCATCGAGAACCACGTCTTCAAGGTGAAGCCGCGTGTGATCGTGTGCGTTCCCTCCGGCATCACCGAGGTCGAGAAGCGTGCCGTGCGTGACTCGGCACTTGGCGCCGGCGCCAAGGAAGTCTTCATGGTCGCTGAGCCGATGGCTGCCGCGATCGGCGTCGGACTTCCTGTCGAGACTCCGACTGGCAACATGATAATCGACATCGGTGGAGGCACCACCGAGATCGCCGTCATCGCGCTGTCAGGAATCGTGAGCGACACTTCGATCCGCACCGGCGGCGACGAGCTGGACATGGCGATTGTCCAGTTCATGCGCAAGAACTACAACCTGCTCGTCGGTGAATCGACAGCCGAACAGGTGAAGATCCAGATCGGGTCGGCCGCTCCGGTTGGGGAGGAGAGGGAGATGGACGTCAAAGGCAGGGATCTTGTATCAGGAATCCCTAAGACGGTGCGTGTGCATTCGTCGGAGATCCGTGACGCGGTTCAGGAGCCGATTCAACAGATCGTCGACGCGGTGCGGCGCGCGCTGGAGATCACTCCGCCCGAGCTCGCCGCCGACATCGTCGATCGCGGCATGGTCATGACCGGCGGAGGCGCTCTCATTCGCGGCCTCGATGTCCTGCTGTCGCAGGAAACTGGTCTGCCGATCCACGTCGACGAGGATCCTCTGACCTGTGTGGTGCGGGGTTGTGGCCGTATACTTGATGATGAGGCTAAGTACTGGTCTGTCTTAGCCACCTGAGGTAACACGTGCACCGCACGCTCCGCAGCAACACCCGGTTCGACCTGATCATTCTGTCGAGTTGCATCGTTCTCGCACTCGCGGCGCGTGCACTTCCGAATACAATGCGTGATCCCGTCGCTACGGGCATACGGCGGACCTTTCTTGCGCCGCTCGTGATGTTGCAGGAAAGAGCCGAGCGCGGTCGTCAGTCCCTGTTGCAGGCCGACGCCAAGCAAGCGAGCATCGACAGTCTATCGCTGAACTCGATGAAGGCGGGTTCGCTCGAGAGCGAAAACGATCGCCTCCGGAAACTGATCGGCCTGGGCTCACGACTGCGATGGGGCTTCGTCCCCACCGAAGCACTGCACGGTCGGGGCGTCAGGGATGAGACGACGGTTATTCTCAGTGCCGGTTCGCGCGCCGGGGTCAGCAGACTCAGCCCGGTAATCGCGCCTGAAGGGCTTGTCGGAGTGGTCGATCAGGTTGATCCAACGATGAGTCACGCGATGCTGTGGACGCACCCCGACTTTCGCGTCAGTGCTATGTCTCCTGACGGAACCGCATTTGGAATTGCGCAGGCGCATCTCACCGGCGCGACGGGTGGTTATCTGATCGAACTGCGTGGCGTTCCTTTCAGGGCGACCCTAAAGCCCGGCTCGCTCATCGTCAGCTCCGGCTGGGGCGGCGTCTGGCCTCGTGGAATTCCAATCGGTACCGTGCTGCAGGAGATCAAGACGAGTGAAGGGTGGGCGCGCACTTACTTGCTGCGTCCGGCCGTGAATCCAGCCGATGTTTACTCGGTCATGATCCTTCGCCGCGATCGGCTTGCAAAGGGATTTGACGGCGTTTGGCAGAACGTCGCGCAGGTGGATCAGGCGACGCAACGCATCGTTGTTTCCGGCGATTCAGCGGCCAAAGCTGCAGCGCTCGCCGAAGCGGCAGCTCGCCGCGCAGTCATCGACAGCATGGCCCGCGCGAACGGGGCAGCGCCGCTCGGCGCGACCGATACTGCCAATGCACAGCGCGCGGTTACGCCGAGGCCGACGCCGGTGCACAGGCCGGCACCCGTGGACACTACGGCTCGCATCCGGCGCGACACGCTTCGCGATACGATCCGTCGCGACACCATCCGCCGTGATTCCGTCAGAAGGGACACGATTCCTTACCGACCGGGGGTTACTCGATGAACGTGGGCGCAGCGATTCGCGCCATAATCAGCTTCCTCATCTTCGTCGTTCTTCACTATACGCTTCGCCCACTGCTTGGATGGCGTGCGCCGATGGACTTCCTGGTTCTGGCGCTCCTCCTTGCTTCGGTGCGCGTCCGCCCGGCGACCGCAGCAGTGATCGGGTTCGTGCTTGGCCTGGTATCAGACTCTCTGGCGCCCGATGCGTTGGGAGCGGGTGCGATCGCGATGACGATCGTCGGCTTTGGCGCTTCTTACCTGAAGGCCGTCTTTTTTGCCGACAATCTCGTCCTCAACGCCTTCTTCTTTTTTCTTGGGAAGTGGGTGTTCGACATTCTTTATTTCGTCGGTGAACAGCGCGTTCACGGAGTGGAGCTGCTTCAGCAGCTTCTCCTCTGGTCGCCGCTCTCAGCGGCGGTTACCGCCGCCGTGGGCGTGCTGTTACTGTTCATAATGCGCCCGCTACTGGAGCCAACTCCCGCATGAGCTTTCATCCGAACGACGTCGCCCGCAGAGCGCGAATGAGCTCCCTGGCGCTCACGGTCGGATTCCTGGTGCTGATCGGAGCGTTCTTCAAGACGCAGGTCATCCAGAACAAGCAGTACGTGATGCAGTCGCAAGAAAACCGGCTGCGCCCCATTCCTCTTCCGGCGCCGCGCGGAATCATTTACGACCGGCACGGCGAGGTCATAGCGGAGAACCTTCCAGCCTATTCAGTCTCGATCACGTCGCCGAACGTCGACAGCCTCCGGAGCGCGCTCGCGCAACTTGCGCCGACGCTGCAGCTGACCCAGAACGACATCAACCTCGCAATCAGGCGATACCGTCGCGCCCCGACACGGCCGACAGTAATTCTTCCCGACGCTTCGATCGACATCGTCTCGGTTCTCGAAGAACATCGCCTCGATTTCCCGAGGTTGATCATCCAGTCCGTTCCCAAGCGTTACTATCCCGACGGACCCATGGTGGCGTCGTTCGTCGGATACACAGGGGAGATTTCCGAATCGGAGCTGAACGATCCGAAATACGCTGCGTACAAACCGGGGCAGCAGATCGGGAAGGGTGGCCTCGAGAAGCAGTACGAATCAATCCTTCACGGCAAGGAGGGCGTTCGTTTTGACGAGGTGGACGCCCGGGGGCGCCCGGTCCGTGGCGAAGGACCGAGACCCGATCTGAGCGCCGAAGGTGCACCACCACTCTACACCAACATCGATCTGGATCTTCAAAAATTCACTGTTGGCATCTTTGCCGACTCGCTGCAGGGCGGTGCCGTCGCGATCGATCCGACCAGCGGAGAAGTCCTGGCCCTTTACTCTGCGCCCAGCTGGGATCCCAACAAGTTCACTGGCGGAATTCCGGTTGATTACTACAAGCAATTGCTCGACGACAAACGGCGTCCGCTCGTCAACAAAGCGATTCAGGGACGTTATCCCCCCGGCTCGACGTTCAAGCTCGCGACGTCGGTTATCGCTCTACAGGACGGATTGGTTGGGCTGAAGGAGCACATGCCGGTGCCTTGCAGCGGAGGTTATCAGTACGGGACCAGATACTTCCGCTGCTGGGAAAAGAAGGGACACGGCTCGCTTGATCTCGAGCAGGCGATCAAGCATTCCTGCGACGTTTACTTCTATCAGCTAGGTCTGAAGGTCGGACTGTCGCGGATGATCGCCGGCGGAATCAATCTGACGATGCGCGATAAATCGGGCATCGACCTGCCGGAGGAGAATCAACCGTTTTGGCCGTACGCGATCGACTACTACAACAAGCGATATGGCCGAAACTGGAGCAATGCCGAGACGCTGAACCTCGCGATTGGTCAGGGCGCGAATTCACAGACCGTAGTGAACATGGCGAAGTTCTATAGCGCCGTATCAATGCAGGGCATAGCGCCGCGCCCGGAGATCGCACACCTGATTCCTCAACGCAAGCAAATATTCCGACTGAGCTCGGCGCAGGATTCGGTGCTGCTCGAGGGATTGAAAGCTGTCCTCCAAGGGGGCGGAACGGCAGCGGCATCGGCAATTCAGGGGCTAACCCTGGCTGGAAAGACTGGCACGGCGCAGAATCCTGGCGGCGTAGATCACGGCTGGTTCGTGGGATTTGCGCCTGCCGATCATCCGAAAATAGTTGTCGCCGTGCTGCTCGAGTTCGGAGGGCACGGCTCGCGCGCAGCCCACATAGCTTCGGCGATCATCGGCCACTATCTGAAAGTCGGGCCGATCCAGGCGACCATGGACGAAGGCTGATGAATCGCCCGATCGTCGCCGATTACCGCCTGCTCGCCGCCGCCGGAATTCTATCGGTATTCGGCATTGCGATGGTTTATTCGGCGGGCCAGACAGATACGCCGACCGCGGTGGCGAGTGCGTACAAGTCCCAGATTCTGTGGCTCCTGATTGGACTGGGTTTCGCTTACGCAGTCGGCCACTCGTCGGTCCGCTTCATTGAGTGGATGACCACGCCGCTTTATCTGTTCTCGATTTTTCTATTAGCTCTCACGCTCGTGATCGGGAAAGGAGCGGGGACGGCAGCGAGCACCAAGAGCTGGCTCGCCATCGGAAGTCATCGCATTGGTCAGCCGTCCGAGATCGCCAAGGTGACGGTGGTCCTCATGCTCGCCAAGGTGCTTGCCAACCAGCGAGAGGGGCCAAAGTCGCTGCTCGATCTCTGGAAGCCGGCGCTGGTCGTAATAATTCCATGGCTGATCATCATGCTGCAACCCGATCTGGGCACTGGCATTGTGTTCATCGGGATTTTCTTCGCGATGCTGTACTGGGCCGGCGTGGCGTGGCCGCTTCTCATCCTCATTGCCAGTCCCGCGATCAGTCTCATTCTTTCGTTTAGCGTCGGCCTGTGGGGGGCGTGGTTTTTTATTCTCCTCGCTCTCGTGCTCTGGTACCGGCCGTACCTGATCGAGGGGATAGTGCTGATGGTGTTGAATGTCGCCACCGGCGTCATTGCCCCGATGATGTGGGAGAAGCTGGCGCCGTACCAGCAAAACCGGTTGAAAGTGTTCATCGATCCATCGGCCGATCCGCGGGCATCGGGTTACCACGTCATTCAGTCAAAGGTTGCGATCGGTTCCGGTGGATTTTTCGGCAAGGGCTTCACGCAGGGAACGCAAAAGCGTTTGGCGTTCCTTCCGGAGCAACACACGGATTTCATCTTCTCTGTCGTGGGAGAAGAGCTCGGCTTTCTCGGCGTGACAATCGTGCTGGCGCTTTTTCTCTGGCTGTTCCTCCGCATCACGCAGGTAGCCGAGCGAGCAAATGATTCCTACAGCAGTCTGGTCGCATTCGGATTGATGTCGGGCTGGTTTGTGCACGTGCTCGTCAACGTCGGCATGACGCTGAATCTCATGCCGATCACAGGAATCCCGTTGCCGTTCTTTTCGTACGGCGGCTCGTTCATGCTCGCGAGCTGGCTTGCCGTCGGCATCCTGATGCGCATTTCCGGCGAGGGACGGGGTAGCGCGCTCTCCCTCCGGCGGTAGCCCGATCAGCTCCATCGCGCGCGGTCGGCGAGGTGTGTCCTCTGCGGAAGCTCTCGCCTGACGCTTCGGCTTGCGCCTCGCGTCACCGCGCCGCCTCGCAGCGGCGCTGGCTCCGGCCGCTTCCTCAGAGGACACCCCTCGCCTCCCTGTACGAGATCCGTGACAGCGCCGCTCTTGGTCCGTGTGCGCCGCTGCGCAGCAAACTTGGCACGGGAAAGCCGAGCGGAGCTCGGCGCGCTTCCGCGCTTGGGGAAATTCGTGCCACCTCACAACACGGCGCTGCGCGCCGCTGCAGTTGCGGAATCGTTGGGAAGGAGGGTGAGGGCGTCCTCTGAGGAAGCGGCCGGAGCCAGCGCCGCTACACGGCGGCGCGGTGCTACGAGCCGCAAGGCGAAGTAGCAGGCGAGAGCTTCCGAAGAGGATGCCCTCGCCCGACTGACCGGCATAATATCCCGAACTGCGACACAGAGAGCGGTGCCGCGGGAAGACGCGCCCACGGCTCTCAACCGTGCGAGCCGAGCGCCGTAACGGCTTGCCCGGTGCGAAGTTAGCTGCGCTGAGGTAAATTCCGCGCATGGCATGGTTCAAAAAGGAAAAGAAGCCCCGCCTTCCGCGCCACGAAAAACACGAGATCCCGCCCGACGCTTGGGAGAAGTGCGACCAGTGCGGTCACACCGACTTGCGCGAGAAGTTCGTGCGCAACCTCAACGTCTGCCCCAATTGTGGCTTCCATCGCCGCATCCGCGCCAGCGAGTACGCGACGCTCCTGCTCGACGAAGGGACTGCCGAAGAGACCGAAATCGAGATTCGTTCAACAGATCCACTTGGCTTTCCCGATTATGACGCGCGACTCAAGAAAGCGACAGCGAACGCGGGCGAAGGCGACGCGATTCTTACCTTCACTGGCCAGCTCGGGGGAATGCCGGTCTGCCTCGCCATCATGGACTTCGCGTTCATGGGTGGATCGATGGGGTCGGTGGTGGGCGAAAAAATCGCGCGGCTGGGACAGCTCGCGATCGAGCGCAAGTACCCGCTCATCATAATCTCCGCATCCGGTGGAGCACGCATGCAGGAAGGAGTGCTTTCGCTCATGCAGATGGCGAAGGCAGCCGCGATTCTCTCACAGCTCTCCGAGCGGCGTGTCCCATACGTCTCGATTCTCACGAATCCAACAACGGGTGGCGTCAGTGCCAGCTTCTCTATGCTCGGCGACGCGATTCTCGCCGAGCCGGGCGCGGTAATCGGATTCGCGGGACCGCGCGTGATCAAGCAGACAATCGGGCAGGAGCTGCCGGAAGGCTTTCAAACAGCGGAGTTTTTGCTCGAGCACGGCATCGTCGACTCAGTAGTCCCGAGGGCCGACCTCAAGAGAACGGTGGGACAGCTGCTCCGGCATATGAGCGGCAAGCCGGCCTCGGCAGGGTGGACGACCTCCTGACATCGTACAGCGAGGCGATTCAGACTCTCTTCGCCCGCACGACTGGCAGCATCAAACCCGGACTCGAGCGTACCGAGTCGCTGCTTGCCAAACTTGGTTCCCCGCATCGTCGACTGAACGCCATTCACGTAGCCGGAACGAACGGCAAGGGAAGCGTCGTTGCTACCTGTGAAGCGTTGCTCCGTGCGCGCGGATTCACGGTCGGGCGCTACACATCACCCCACCTCGTTGATTTCCGCGAGCGCATCACAGTAAACGGGCATCCGATTTCCGAAGAGGAAGTCCTAGAGTTCCTCGAGCGCTGGATTCCAGCTGCTGAGGAAATGGGTGCGACCTTTTTCGAGGTGACAACCGCACTCGCGTTTAACTGGCTGGCGTGGAAGGAGGTCGACTTCGCTGTAATTGAGACGGGTCTGGGCGGACGTCTCGACTCTACAAACGTGTTAGCGCCTCGAGTCGCGACGGTCACGTCGATCGGGCTCGATCACACCGACCTGCTCGGCGACACGCTCGAAAGTATCGCGAAAGAAAAAGCCGGAATTTTCAAGGCGGGAGCTCCAGCAGTCATCGGTGAGCCGACCCCCGCGATACGCGACATATTAGCCAGATGTGCCACCGACCAGGGCGCAGCTCCGGTGGTCGTGCTCGAAGACGAATATGGAATAAGCGATGTCGATGTCTCGCCCAAAGGAACGGCGTTCACTCTCGAGCACCATAAACACGGTCACCGTGTAATCACGCCGCTGATTGGGAAATATCAGGCGCGCAACACGGCGACTGGAATTGCAACTCTCGCTGCAATGGGTGAGCAATATCTGCCCGCGCCATCCGAGATCTCCAGCGCACTCGAGGCGGTTTTCCTGCCTGGTCGGTTTCAACCCGCTGGAAAGTTCATCTTCGATGTCGCGCACAATCCGGCTGGCGCGCGCAGTGTCGCGGAGACGATTGCATCCCTGGATCCGCCGCGGCCCAGAACGGCGTTGATTGCGGTGCTCGCGGACAAGGACTGGCGCGGAATTATCAACGAGCTCGCTCCAGTCGTAGATCGATTCATGTTCACCAACGCGCCTTCTGCTCCGGCCGAGCGAAAATGGAATCCCGTCGAGGCGCACGCCTATGCGAGCTCGCGTGGATTCGACGCCGATCTCGAGCCCGACCTCGATGTAGCGCTCGCGCGCGGTCAGAAGCGATGCGGAACGGTACTTGTGACAGGCTCATTTCACACTGTCGGCGACGTGATGTCACGCTTGCAGGTGTCTCCGTTCGCCGCGTAGCTTTCCTGAATGTCACAGGGAGCTTTACCCGGATTTCGCGACTTCTATCCCGAGCAACTCGCCACCCGCAACTACATCATCTCCGTGTGGCGTGACGTTGCGCGGCGATACGGTTTCCTCGAATACGATGGTCCGCCCCTGGAACCGCTCGAGCTGTACAAGAAGAAGAGCGGCGATGAGATCGTCGGCCAGCTTTACACCTTTACCGACAAGGGCGAACGCGAAGTCGCTCTTCGGCCGGAGATGACCCCAACACTCGCGCGCATGGTGGCGGCGAAAGCGAATGCGATGCGAAAGCCGATTCGCTGGTTTTCCGTCCCACAGTTATTCCGGTACGAGCGCCAGCAAAAAGGAAGGCTGCGAGAACATTTCCAGCTGAACGTCGACATCATCGGTGAAGCATCCGTAGCTGCCGATGCAGAGCTTCTCGCAGTGGCGATCGATGTGATGCGAGCAGTCGGCCTGACCTCGCGGGATGTTCGCGCGCGCGTATCAGATCGCCGACTTCTCACCGCGGTACTCTCCGAGGTTGGAGTCAGGAAGGCCGAGATGCCTGACGTATTTGCCGCGATCGACAAAACCGGACGCGAGCCGCGTGACGTGACGCTCGGCAAAGTCGAGAAAGCGGTTTCCAACGCCGAGGCTCGTCGAGGCGTTGCGCGCATTCTCAATGTCGCCACTGATCTCAACGCCCTGGCAGCCGAGTTTCGAAATTCGCCAAAAGTGATGGAAGAAATCACGCACATGCGTGAGTACCTGAACTTTCTCGATGCCCTTGGTGTGGGTGACTGGGTTGATTTCGATCTCTCGATTGTGCGCGGGCTCGCTTACTATACAGGGAAGGTGTTCGAGCTCTTCGACGCGCAGGGAGAATTTCGCGCGATCTGCGGAGGCGGACGCTACGACGACCTTCTCTCGACAATTGGTGGGGTGGATCTGCCGGCGCTCGGCTTCGGAATGGGGGACGTTGTTCTGACTGAGCTGCTTCGTTCGCGAAATCTCCTTCCGGCGCCGGAACTTGGAACCGAGTACTGGGTGGCTGCTGATGACGAGTCGATGCTGCCTGACGTGATGACGGTTGCCGGTCGATTGAGAGCAAAGTCGCGCAGCGTAGAGTACGCGCTCAAGTCTCAGACACTGGCACGGCAGCTAAAGACGGCGTCGAGTGCCGGTGTGAGAAACGTCGTACTGCTTAGGCGAGATGATTACGCCAATGGACACGTGACCGTGAAGACGCTCGCCGATGGATCGGAGCGAAGAGTGGCTCTCGATGCATTTCTGAACTCACTGTAAAAACGCAACATGGCAGACGACAAGAAGCTGACCAAACGCTCCGAAGACTTCAGCGCCTGGTACAACGAAGTGGTGCTCCGCGCGGAGCTCGCTGACTATTCACCCGTCCGCGGCTGCATGGTCATCAGGCCGCGCGGTTATGGGATCTGGGAGCGCATGCAGCAGCAGCTCGACACCATGTTCAAGGCCACCGGGCACGAGAACGCGTACTTCCCGCTGTTCATCCCGGAGGGCTTCCTGCACAAGGAGGCCGAACACGTCGAAGGCTTTGCTCCCCAGACTGCCGTGGTTACGCACGGCGGAGGAAAAAAACTTGAGGAGCCCCTGATCGTTCGTCCGACCTCGGAGACAATTATCTACGCGATGTACGCCAAGTGGGTGCAGAGCTATCGCGATCTTCCAGTGTTGATCAATCAATGGGCCAATATCGTTCGGTGGGAGATGCGCACGCGGCTTTTCTTGCGAACGCTCGAATTCCTCTGGCAGGAGGGCCACACCGCGCACGCCACTCACGACGAGGCGGAGGAAGAAACGCGGAGAATGTTGGGCGTCTATCGCGATTTCATGGAAGGCTGGATGGCGATGCCCGTAGTTACGGGCATGAAGACCCAAGCTGAAAAATTCGCCGGTGCGCTGCGCACCTACGCGTGCGAAGGCATGATGCAGGACAACAAGGCGCTTCAGGCTGGCACTTCTCATAACCTGGGACAGAACTTCGCGAAGGCGTTCGACCTCAAGTTCCAGACGGAAGCCGGCGGAATGGAATACGCCTGGAACACGAGTTGGGGCGTGTCGACGCGCATGGTTGGCGGGCTGGTAATGACGCACGGCGACGATAACGGGCTTCGTGTCCCTCCGCTTTTAGCCCCGATCGAGATCGTAATCGTTCCGATCTGGCGGTCTGACGAAGACAAGGGGCGCGTCAAAGCCGCCGCGCACCTGGTCAAGGAAAGCCTGTTGGGTTGGGAGCGCCGAGTGCCTGGGCGGCTGCGAGTGCACGTCGATGATCGCGAGGGGATGAAGCCGGGCGCCAAGTACTACGAATGGGAGCTGCGTGGGATTCCGTTGCGCTTGGAGCTCGGACCGCGCGATCTGGATCAAAACCAGGCAGTGATGGTACGTCGTGACACCGGCGAGAAGCGCCCAGTGTCTCTCGGATCCGTAGGCGAAGACGCAGCCGATCTGCTGCACCTCATTCAGGAAACCATGCTGATCGATGCCCGAGAGCGCAGAGAGCAGAACAGTATTCGGGGCGGCATCACCTACGACCGTTTCCGTGAGGTGATGGACGGAGAAGGCGCGTTCGTCTACGCCGGCTGGTGCGGCGATCCGAAATGCGAGGCTTCAATCAAGGAAGAGACCAAAGCCACGATTCGCGTGCTGCCCGACGAAGAATTCAGGTCGGCCGAACCGCCCAAGACCTGTCTCAAATGCGGAGGCGCATCGACCACCGAGGCGCTGTGGGCGAAAGCATATTGAGCAGACGCAAAGTGCCGGCAACACGAACCAAAGAAACTTCGTCTGTCGAAAATGCGGTGCGCGACCTTGACGGAAGCAGCTGTGAAAGCGTGTCCCTAGAGGTGATCGCGCGCGAAGTTGGCACGCCGTGTTACGTCTACAGCTCGGCGGCCATTCGCGAACAATACAACCAGCTTCGCGACGCGGTTCGAAAGCTCGACGCGCGTCTTCACTACAGCGTAAAGGCAAATTCCAGCATAGCCATTCTGGCGCTTCTGCGAGAGCTTGGCGCCGGACTCGACATCGTTTCGGGCGGAGAGTTATTCCGCGCCCTAAAGGCAGGCTATTCGGGACGCGACATCGTGTTCAGCGGCGTCGGAAAGACCGAGCGCGAGATGGAAGAAGCCCTTCGTGCCGAAGTGCTCCTTGTCAATGTGGAATCCGAGCAGGAGCTGCACGTACTCGACGATGTGGCGAAGCGCCTCGGCGTCATCGCTCCGGTGGCATTGCGCGTAAATCCCGAAGTCCTGGTCGACACGCCGCACCCGTACACGCGCACGGGTGAGAAGGGTATGAAGTTCGGGATACCTTTTGACGAGGCACTCTCCGTTGCAAAAGTTGCGGCGGGACTCAAGAACATTCGACTGCTCGGGCTCGATATGCACGTCGGGTCTCAGATCTCGCAGTTCGCCCCGTACGAAGTCGGGTTGCAAAGGCTGCTGCACTTGCGACGGGAAATCGAGCGCGACACCAATGTTCGACTCGAGTATCTCGACATCGGTGGCGGACTCGCCGTCACGTACGACGTCGAGCGCTCTGTGGATGTTCGCCATTTTGGTGAAGTGATCAGCGCACTCGTAGCCGACTCGCAATTGAAGATCATTCTAGAGCCCGGTCGCTTCCTCGTCGGCAACGCCGGCATTCTGCTGACGCGCGTGCTCTATCGAAAACGAAGCGGCGG
>QHVA01000004.1 GCA_003223425.1 Gemmatimonadota bacterium | reverse complement strand
GCGCATATTGCCGCATGGCAAGCACTGACGCGATCAGTCCTTCGTCACTCGCCAGCGCGGCTCCGCGCGGCCATCGCGCTGCGGTCTTCGCCAGCTTCCTCGGCTGGACGCTCGACGCGTTCGACTTCTTTCTTGTCGTCTTCGCGCTGACGGCGATCGCGAAGGATTTTCATAAGACCGACGCTCAGCTTGCGCTGACTATCACGGTGACGCTCGCGTTCAGGCCCGTCGGGGCTTTCATCTTCGGCCTGATGGCCGACCGTTATGGTCGCAAGCTCCCGTTGATGATCGACCTCGTCTTCTTCTCGGTGGTGGAAGTGCTGTCCGGACTGGCTCCCAATTACGCGGCGTTTTTCATCCTGCGCGCTTTGTTCGGAATCGGGATGGGCGGCGAATGGGGAGTCGGTGCGTCGCTGGCGATGGAAAAAGCGCCGACGCGTCGTCGCGGCGTTTTGTCGGGTCTGCTGCAGGAAGGCTACGCTACCGGGTACCTGCTCGCTGCGGTCTGCTACTTCTTCGTGTTTCCGCGCTGGGGATGGCGTCCGATGTTCTTCATTGGCGGACTGCCGGCGCTGCTTGCGCTCTTTGTACGCTATCGAGTTCAGGAGTCGGAAGTCTGGCAGCGCACCCGCCACAAAGATTGGAGCAGCCTCGGTCGTGGCATCGTGTCGCACTGGAAGCTTTTTCTCTACATCACGCTGCTCATGGCCGGAATGAACTTCGTTTCGCACGGAACGCAGGACATGTATCCGACATTTCTCCAGCGGGACTGGGGGTTCTCGCCGCAGAAGCGCGCGGCGCTCACTGCATTCTCAATGGTCGGAGCGATAATCGGGGGAGTCAGCTTCGGCTACCTGTCCGATAAAATCGGCCGACGGCGCTCGATTGTGCTCGCGCTGGTGCTCGCGATACTCATCATCCCGGTATGGGCGTTCTCACCCTCACTCACCGGACTAGTAATCGGGGCGTTCGCCATGCAGTTCATGGTGCAGGGGGCGTGGGGCGTCATCCCGGCCCACATCACCGAGCTCTCGCCCGATTCGGTGCGCGGGTTCATGCCGGGCTTCGCGTATCAATGCGGGGTGTTGATCGCGAGCTCGGTGGCTTACCTCGAGGCGCTTTTCGCGACGCAAATGAGTTACGCCCAGTCGATGGCGATTGTAGCGGTTACCGTGTTCTCCACCGCCGCTGTAATTGCGTGGGCTGGTCGCGAGCAACATGGAGTGGAGTTTGGCCGCGTCGTTGATGCCAACTTCGAGCGCGCGCAACGACTCGCGCCATCAGGATGACTCGATCTCTTTGGCCTTCGCCGCGAGTCCATCGAGCAGGGCACGTACGTGCGCCTCACCGGTTCGAGGATTCATCATCGTAACGCGAAGGACCGGACGCCCATCGAGAACGGTAGCCGTGATCCAGCCAGTTCCTTCTCGATTGTAGCGGGGACGAAGCTCCCGATTGAGATCATCGACGCGCTGGCGATCGCGGTCGTTCGCCCCGCTTCCCGCTTCCCTCTTCCCCGCAGCTCCGAGATAGCGGAAACACAGAATATTGGATTCGGGCTGATGCAGATTCTCGAAATCGTCCCGCTCATCGATCGCGTCGTGGAGAAGCTGGGCGGTGTTGCAAAGGTGGTCGTACAGCCGTCCCAATCCTTCCGAGCCGAAACGCTGTATGACGAACCACAGCTTGAGAACATCCGCGCGACGCGAGCATTGAAAGCTCCGGATCCCCTGATCGATGATGCGAGTCGACTTGCCTGCGTGAAAGAGATATGGCGCCTGTTGTGCGAAGGCGCGCTCCAAATCACCTTCTTCGCGCGTCAGCACCATTCCGGTGGCCAGCGGCAGGAGCATCATCTTGTGCGGATCCCACGCCAGGGAGCGCGAGTGACGCAGCCCAGAGAGTGCGCGCGGTGGACGCGAAGAGAGAAGAGCGCTGGCGCCATGAGCTGCGTCGACGTGCAACCAGATCCCGCGTTCGTCACAGATTGATCCGATTGCTTCCAGATCATCGAATGCCCCGGTCGCCGTGGTACCAGCGGTAGCGACAACTGCCATAATCCTTTTGCCTTCTTCGCGCAGGCGATCAAGTACGCCAACGAGTAGATCGACGTTGATCCGATAGTCACGCGATGGGATGGAGATTCCCCGGCGACGGCCGATACCGAGTTGTCCGATCGCTCGCGTGACCGCATAGTGCGCGTGCTCGCCGTAAACGACCACCGGCGGGTCGGCGCCGAGACCTTCCTCCCACGCGTTCGGCAGGACGGAATTTCGGGCCGCTAGCATTGCTGTGAAGTTCGCTTCGGTTCCTCCGGATGTGAGCGTGCCGCCCGCGCCCGCACCGTAACCGGCGAGCGTCGCCAGCCAGCCCACGATCTGATGCTCGATCATCGTAGCAGTCGGAGACATCCGCTCTCCATCCAGATGCCGACCGGAAGCGGCGCCGACGTCTGGTGACCCATGTACATCGGGTGGTAATACTTGTTGGCGTCGGCCAATACCTCGCGTTCAAGGCGGTCGATTATCTCGCCTACCGGAAGCCCCTGCCGAGGAAGCTCTTCACTGAATCGTTGCGCCAGCTGCTCCGGAGTGTGCGGCGTCGAGACCTGGCCGGCGCCGCCTCGAGTCTTTTCGAACTACCGCGCCGTTACTGCCGCGAATTGTTTTCCGACTTCGAGCGAGGTATCTGCTTCGAGCTCGGCGAGAATGTCATCGATCATGCCCGCAAATTTAGTCGCGCTTGTGAGCCGGGCGCGCCTATCCGTCGAGCAAGTCGTTCTGTCGCACGAAATCCGCGAGCTCCCCTCGTGAGCCGACGCTGAGTTTGAGAAAGATGTTGGAGAGATGAGTGCTTACCGTCCGCGCCGAGATCTGCAGCGCGCCTCCGATCTCCTTGTTGGATTTCCTGCTCGCGACCATACGAGCGATCTCGATCTCGCGGCCCGTCAAGCCAGCCGCGCCTGTGGTGATTGTCTTTGGGGGCGGTCTCACTCCGCGCTCCCGCATTTCCTCGCGCGTTCCAGTCAATTCCTCCGCGGCTCCGAGGCGGGCGAGCACATCGTGGGCCCTTCGCAGCTCTCGCATCCCTTCTTCGCGTTCGCCTACCTCCATCAGCGCTCCGGCGAGCCGGCGTCTGATCCGGGCAGCCTGCGGTGGGAATGGAATTGCCTCGAGCTGGTTCACCGAAGATCTGAGGAGATCGATAGCGCGACGGGGATTGCCGTCGCGAAACCAGGCCAGCAATCCGTCGCAGGCATCGGCATACGCAAGTCCGAGTCGATGGTGCAGGCGACCCGCATCCCTCCTCATCCTCGCGGAGTGCCGGGCGGCACGATCGAAATCTCGCCCGGTAAGTGCTGCTTCACCAACGATCGGTAGTAGCCACTGAAGCGCCCAAACGACATACCCGGTACTGTCTGCGATTGCGAGACCGGCCTCACCGATACGTACGGCCTCTTCGGGATTTCCGCGTGCGAGGTGATACGAGGCCAGACCCAGATGCGCAGGCACAATCGACGGAACATCGAGCGGTTGCTCGCCCGCGGCCTCGAGTGGGCCCGCCTGTTCACCACCCGCCAGCTTCCACGCAAGATCGAAGTATTCCTTCGCCTTGTCCTCCGAGCCTCGCCACAAATAGATCAGCCCCGACCAAACGTAGAGCCGAGGCAGGAGCGTTCGCTGGTTGAGGCCTTTTGCCAGTGTGATCGTCCGCTCCGCTGTCTCTAGAGCGGCATCCCAATCCCCGATTCCCGACAGGTATTGCACGGTCAGTTCGGCTGACCAGAGCGGAAGAATCGGCGAGCGCATCTGATCGGCGAGCTTGTCGCTCGCGGCGATGTGCTTCACCACGGCTTCGGCGTCGCCCGACACTCCGGCGAGAAGCGCCATTCCCCAGTGCGCTGTCCACTCCAGCATTCGCTGTCGCGCTGATTCCGCATGGGCGATCGCTTTGGTCCCGTGCTCACGCGCGAGCTCCAGCGGGCCGGTCCAGGCGTACAGGAGCAGCAGCGCCCTGTGTGCGCGCGACAACAGCGAATCGTTCTCGATTCCGCTCGTCGCAGCCAGTTCGAGCGCGCTCTCTACCTCTGCTTGCGCTTCTTCTAGTCGCCCGAGGTCCTGCAGAACGATTCCTTTCGCGAGTCGGAGCCGCACCGTCGTCGCGGGATCGACGTGATCAGCCTCCGCGAGCCCGGCTTCATAGTGAGAGAGAGCATCGGCGTACTTGCCACTCCAATAGCACGCGAGTCCCATCCGATGGTCGATGTCCGCCACCGCGCCTCTCTCCCCGCGAGCAGCAGCTTCCTCCCGCGCGCGCTCCCACAAAGTCATCGCCGCGTCGTACTCTCCGAGCCGCTGTCGCGTGCGGGCCAGCGTCGTCAGGATCTCTTCGCGAGGCGCGTCGGTTATAGTCGGGTCCTTGTCCAGATGCTCGAGGGCGGCGGCAAGATAATTGGCCGCCTCGCGGTTGGCGTATTTCTCCAGCGCTCCGCGTCCGGCCGCGTGCAGGTACCTGACGGCCTTGCGGACAAGCGACTGCGAATGCGCTCGCGCAAAGTGTAGAGCCAGCTCGTCGGCGTGCGCTGGGGCCGAATCGCCATAAAGACTCTCGAGCGCCTCGGCGATGGTGGCGTGCAGCAGCCGCGCTCGTGCCTGTCCCAGTTCCGAGTAGATCACCTGCTGAAGCAGCGGGTGCGTAAAATCGTAGTGGATTGCATCGACGCTTCCCGTCTCCTCCAGAATGCGCTGGGCGAGTAGCTCGTCGAGCGCGCCGATGATCTCTTTCTCGGAAAGACCGGACACGGTAGCCAGCGTATCATGCAGCGCGCGGGTGCCGATCACCGCGGCGAGATTCGCGAGCGTCCGCGCATTCGCTGAGAGCCGATCCACGCGTGCTTTTATGACGTCGCGGATGGTCGGCGGAAGCTCGAGGGTCTCCATCTCCCAGCCCGTCCAACGCCCGTCCTTTTGCGAGAGTGCGCCGGATTCAACCAGAGACTTGAGCGTTTCTTCGATGAAGAACGGGTTGCCGCGAGTCCAGTCGTAGAGCATTGCCGAGAAATGGCGTGTAGCATTCTTGTCCACGCCGAACATCTGCACGACTATCTCATCGACCTCCGCGGCGCTCAGCGCAGCGAGCTTCTGAACGACGAGAGCGCCAAGCCGCAGGAGCGACTGTTCGGTGCTGCGCAGCACCGGATTCGAGTCGCGCTCGGATTCATTGTAGGTGCCGAGCAGAATTACTTTCTGGCCCTGGATCTGTCGGGCGACGAAATGCAGCAGCTCGAGCGAAGAGGCGTCGGCCCATTGCAGATTCTCGAGCACGACGAAGAGAGGCTGCTTGCCAGACAGACGCCAGAGGAACTGGGTAAAGTTCCACAGCAAACGCGCCTTGATCTCCGACGGATCAGCGCCGGCAGCTGTTCGATCGCGCTCAGCAATTGTTCCGAGATTGGGAAACAGCTGCCCGAAATCCGCGGCGCCGCCCCGCGTCAACACCGTCAAGGTTCCGGGATCCAGCTTTCGGACGAGGGGCAGCAAGGCATCCGAGAACAAAGCGTACGGTACGCCCGTCTCGACCGGATAGGCGCGACCGACGGCAACATTCCAGCCGCGCTTGGCCGCACGTTCGGCAGCGGCGGCGGCAAGACGCGTCTTGCCGATTCCACCTTCCCCCACAACGAAGACAGAACGGCCGGCACCTTTTGCCGCTTCGTCGATTGTTTTTGAGAGGAGGGCGAGCTCCGCGCTCCGCCCGACGAGCGGCGCCTCATCAGGCCTTCGCATTGGAGGCTAATGTACGAGCGTCATTTTTTTGGAGCCAGAGCCGGTTTATCTGGTCCCTCGCTCCGAACGGCCTTAAGTGGTTCGTTCATTGCGACTTCCGACGGTATGCCAGCAGTCGATCTTCGCTCCATCGCGCATTCCCTCGATGGCACCGAACGCGACCACCGTCCGCTCCTCGATCTGGTAGGCGATTCTCGATTCGTGCTGCTCGGTGAAGGCTCACACGGGACTCACGACTTTTACCACGAGCGCGCTGAGATAACGAAGCGTCTGATCATCGAGAAAGGATTCAGCGCGGTCGCGGTGGAAGCCGATTGGCCCGACGCATATCGAGTGAATCGTTTCGCCCGCTGCGAGGGAGATGACCGCGACGCCAACGAGGCCCTGAGCGGGTTCGAGCGATTCCCGACCTGGATGTGGCGGAATAAAGTGGTGCTCGGTTTCGTCGAGTGGCTGCGCAACGCGAACTCGAGTCGGACCGAGAATGCGCGCACCGGCTTTTTCGGACTCGACCTCTACAGCTTGTTCAATTCAATGCGGACAGTTATCGGATATCTGGATAGTGTCGACTCCGAGGCGGCGCGACGTGCGCGTTATCGCTACTCGTGCTTCGAGCAATTCGGAGAAGACAGCCAGGCCTACGGCTACGTGGCGAGCTTCGATCTCTCACAATCTTGCGAGGACGAGGCAGTAAACCAGCTGATCGAGATGCAGCGGCGCGCGATGGAATATGTGGAGCGCACTGGAGGCGAGAACTTCTTCGACGCAGAACAAAATGCCCGACTGGTCAAGAACGCAGAAGTGTATTACAGGTCGATGTTCCGCGGTCGCCAATCATCCTGGAACCTTCGCGATACGCACATGGCCGAGACGGTCGACGCGCTCGTCGGTTATCTGAACCGGCACAATCGCCCGGCGAAGATCGTCATCTGGGCCCACAACTCTCACCTGGGCGATGCACGCGCCACCGAGATGGGAGCGCGAGGTGAGTTGAACGTCGGGCAGCTGATTCGCCAGAAATACGGCTCCGACGCGCTGCTGGTGGGGTTCACGACGTACGCCGGTACGGTTACCGCCGCGACCGACTGGGATGATCCCGGCGAACAAAAACGCGTGCGCCCGGCACTAGCCAACAGCTACGAACTGGGTTTCCACGAGACCGGCATCCCGCGCTTCTTCCTCAACCTTGGAAACAGCGCTGCCGCGACCTCGCTCATGTCCAAGCCGAGACTCGAACGCGCGATCGGGGTGATCTACAGGCCAGATACGGAGCGGGTGAGCCATTATTTCCTGGCCGACATGCCGCAGCAATTCGACGCTGTCTTTCATTTCGATGAGACACGCGCGGTCGAGCCCCTCGAGAAACCGGAGCGCTGGCACGACGTCGAGCCGCCTGAAACGTATCCGTCCGGAATCTAAGAAGACCGTCTACTTTCTTTTTTTTCTCGCTCCTTTTTTCCTGACCTTTAATGCCGGCTTGGCCGACAAATCGAGCATTTTTCGCTCGCCCAAATAGTCGACCGTTTTCGGCTCAACCATCTTGCGGAGCCTCTGCACCGTCGCGGCAATTCTGTTTGACGCAGCCAGGATCTCCGAGGCTATCTCGGGGATCTCGTCGGCCGGAACATCGTGCGCCAGCAGCTCGGCATTCATTACCAGCGCCGTGAGCACATTATTCAGTTCGTGAGCAACGGCGACCGTCGTCTCGGATATTCCTGCGCGCCGCTGCGCGACCGCCCTTTCCTCCTCCATAGCGAGTCGCAGCGTGATGTCTTCCACTTGCCCGATGAAATAGATCGGAGCTCCTTCGGCGTTGTGCACAGCCGAGACCGCAACCGATACCCAGATCACAGTGCCATCTTTGCGGCGATAACGTTTTATTCGATTGTAGCTGCTTATCTCGCGCGCAACGAGTCGGCGCAGTTGCTCCAGGTCCGTGGCGACATCGTCCGGATGCGTCACGTCGGCGAAGTGGCGCTCTAGCAGCTCTTCTTCCGTATAGCCAAGCATCTCGCAAAGCGCGCGATTTGCTTTCAACCAGCGCCCGTCCGGACCCACGAAAGCCATTCCGTGGGGAGACTGACGGAACGCGTTTGCGAACTTCTCCTCGCTCTCGCGCAGCGCTTGCTCTGCGGCGGCGCGTTTGCTGATGTCGCGTATCAAACCCAGGAGCGCCTTCTGACCATCGTAGACGACTGGAACGGATACGATCTCTGCCGGCATGACATCGCCATTCCTCGATACGAAGCGAACATCGAGCGGCGGACCTCCTTCCCCAGTGCGGGCGAGCTGGCGAATGCGATCCACGACAACGGGGGCCGAATCCGGATGGACGAACTCCATGATCGGGTGGCCGATGAGCGATTTCGGATCGGCGCCGAGGCGCTCCGCCGCGAAACGGTTCACGAAGAGGAACTTCTCTGGCGTGTAAACGATGATCGCTTCCGGCGCGGATTCGATCATCGTGCGATAGTCGGCTGTGGTTGGGCGCGTCGACATGCTCCAGTTCAATATATGTGGCCGAAGCAAGTGGCTGCGATGTCTCAACGTTCTTCGGGCCCGGACGGTGCGCTGGTTGAATGCATTAGCTTCCAAAGCTTCGAAACATCACTCGCATCTCGGCTATGAGGGTAGGAACCTGAAGAAACCCACCCGCAGCTCACGAAAGCGCAAGCCTTCGTCGAAGGAGCTCGATCTTGCGGCGCGGACTCGCGACCTCGAAGAAGCAAGTAAAACTGCCAGCTTTGTGGCTCACGAGCTGAACAACCTTCTCACCGTCATTCAAATCAACACAGAGTTTCTGCTCGACTCAGTAGGGAAAGACCCTTCTGGTCTCGAGGAGCTGGACGAAATCCAGCGCGCATCCAGACGCGCGTCGATTCTAGGGCGCCAGCTTCTCGCATCTTCGAGGCTCGAGCCATTCGACGCCAGCCTTGCCGAAGCCGCTCTGAAAAAGAAATCGACCATCGCACGCGCGAAAGCGATGGCGGCAGTTCAGGGAACGCCACGCGTTGCGGAGACGATTCTTCTGGTCGAGGATGAAGCAGCAGTAAGGACGTTGGCCAAACGCGTCCTGTTTCAGAAAGGCTATCGCGTACTCGAGGCGTCGGATGGTGCAATCGCCTTGCGACTCGCGGCCGGTCATGTCGGTGAAATCGATCTGGTGCTCACCGATGTGGCGATGCCGAATCTGGGCGGACGCGGTTTGGTTGAGGAGCTCAAGGAGCTAAGTCCGGGAATGCGGGTTCTGTTCATGTCCGGGTATCCGAAGGAAGAGGTTTTCCCGGACAAGGGTGCGAATCGGGTCCCCTATCTCCAGAAACCATTCACGAGCGAGACGCTTCTCGCAGAGGTGCGCACGGCCCTCGGCTACGCATCCTGACAAATGCCGGCCTAACTGATCGGCGCGACATTCAGCGCCAGCTCAAGCCGCCGAGAGCTGACTCGTGCAATTCGGACAACGTGTCGCAGCAGCATCGATCGACATGCGGCAGTATGGACAAACCCGAGTGGGTTTTTCGGCTGCGGGCTTGATGAAGATCTTCGAGATTCGCCACGCGACGAAACCAATGATGATGAAGTTGATCGCCGCGGCAATGAAGTCGCCGACGCCGAACTTCACCGAGCCCACGCTCCACGTCGCTTTCTGCCACTCACCGCCCGGTCCGATCGCGACGACAATCGGCATGATGAAATCGTCGACGACAGCTTTGACAAGCGTGCTGAGAGCCGTTGCCACGACGACTGCTATCGCCAGCGCTACGACGTTCTGCTTCAACAAAAACTCTTTGAATTCCTTCAGCATTGGCATCGGGTAGTCCTGTTGAGAAGGTTCAGGTCGACAGCGACAAGTTAGAGCTTCGCGCCGTGGCCGCACGGAGAGCGGCAAGCCGCCGGATCGCAGCGATCCCAGCGATAGGACCGAGAGCCAGGATCACAAATCCCCAGCGCCAGCCCGCGTTCTGTGCGACGATTGGCACGATCTGCATGGGCAACATCGTCAGCAGGAATCCCAGTGAAGTCTGAACCGTGAGTGCCGTCCCAACGGTGTGCGCGGGAACCGACTCGGTGACCAGCGTGCTGAATTGTGCGCTGTCCGAGATGACAAAAAATCCCCAGGTCATCGCCAGAGCGCCGAGTACCCAGAGTGGGCCGCCGAAAAGGAGTCCGCTGAGCAGACAGCAGCTGCCACTCACGAACAAAGAGATGGCTACCAATCGCTCCCTTCCTCGTTTGTCGGCGAACAGACCGCCCCAGACCGATCCGATTCCGCCGATGGCGATCGTTGTGAACGCGAGCAGTGAAATCAATCGCGGACTGCGAAACCGGCCACCAGCACTCGCGGCCACGCTGGCGGCGAGAAACGCCGGGATCCACGTCCAAAAAGCGTATAACTCGAACATGTGACCGAGGTAGCTTCCCGTCGCGAGCCGCCACTCACGCACTTGCACGACATCTCGGACGTGACCCCACGAAAACGGACGTGACGCAAATGGGAAGGGCCCGTCACGGTAGCCAACGGTAACGAGCAAAGCGGCGGCTAGCGCCCCGACGCTGCTGGTAAGCACGACCGGTCTCAAGCCAACGTGCGGAATCGCTCGCACCAGATAGGGAGTCGCTTTTCCAACGGTGAGCGCTCCCACGATCACCCCGATCGCTAGGCCGCGCTCCGAACGGAACCAAGTAGCGGTCATCTTCATCGCGGGCGGGTAGACGCCAGCCAGGAAGAAGCCGGTGAGAAAGCGAAGGACCAGCGCCGACGGGTATCCAGGGGCCGCGAGAATCGCCGCGTTGACTGCCGCGCCGAGCAGAGCACAAACGCTGAAGAATCTCCCGGCCGGAATGAGATCGGGGAGGTTGAGGACAGCCGCCACCGCGGTTCCGCAGACAAAGCCGAACTGGACGATCGTCGTCAGCCAGCCAGCCTCCGAGGTGGTCAGACCCCAGATCGATCGGAGCTGCGGGGTCACTGCGCTGGCCGAAAACCATAAGGACATGCCCAATAATTCGGCAAAACCGAGTAACGCCAGCACCCGCCAACGCGTCGAGTATGTGTCAGCAGACATAGTGAAAAATTAGCCTCGGCCAGGCGCAACTTCGATGTTGCGAGGTACGAGTACAACCTGAGTATCTGAATGCTCCTGCAACGCCGTTCATATTCCCGGGCCTGAGACGTCGCGCACGCCTCACGCATGACAAATCCGTCCCAGGCGGCCCCGCCGTCAACACCCACCGCGCCCCCTTCCTCGGCGCCGGCAGCGAAGCCGGGCGTCGCGACGCTGTCGCGTGAGCTCGCCGACTTCCTCGTGGAGCTCTCGATCACGCTGAACAAACACGCGATCTACCCCCAAAGCCACCCGCTCCTCGACGTTGCCGTAGACGGAGTGGCAAATCGCCTGGCAATGCTGTTCGTGGGCGACCGTGACTCGCTCTCCATCGGGGTGGCGCGCCGGCAGCTGATCATCGAGGGCGTGGCCACCGATCCGTTGAACCCGGTACTCAAGGAGCTCGCTCAGCGGCTGCACAACCATCACGTCGGCGCCGTGAAATTCGTGCGTGGAATCGGCCGGGATGAGCTTGCTCAGGCTCTGGCCGCTCTCGCGACAGATCCTGTCCGGGCGGAGAAACCGATCGGCCACGACACCGAGCGCGTGGGCGAGCTATGGCCACACGTGAGATTCTTCCCGCTGACTTACGACCGGCTTCAGCTGATCGAAGACGATCCGAGCGGCGAGCCGCCAAGCGCCGACCAGATGGCGGCTGGACGTGCGACCCAGCTCTGGATTGGTCTCGCGCGCGCCGCACTTGTATCAGACACTTCTGAGCCTGTGCGCGGCGGCGAAGAGGCGGACGAAAGCACCGCCCTCGAACCCGCAACTGTTGCCCGCGCGATCGACGAGCATCAGCGCGAGGAGGCTTACGATCAGGTAATCGTGGGCTATCTGCTTCAGATCGGCGAAGAGCTCAGGACAGCAGAGGGGCCCGAAGCTGCCGGGCTGCAGCGGCGCGTGTCGCGCCTCGTCGGCTCACTGAAGGAATCGACCCTCGAGCGGCTACTCGAGATGGGCGGTGACAAAGCTCAGAGGCGGAAATTTCTGCTCGATGCATCCCAGGGCGTGACGATTGAAGCAGTGATCGACCTCGTCAAGGCGGCTTCGGCCGCCGAAGGTCAAACAGTGTCCCACTCGATGCTGCGAATGCTGTCGAAGCTCGCGCATCATCCGTCCTCAGGTGGACATCGTGCCAAGACCGACCCGACGATCCGTGATGTGATGCGACGCCTGGTAGACGACTGGACGCTCGACGATCCGAATCCCGAGGCGTATCGCCAGGCGCTCGAGACTATGTCAAGCCGCCGGGCGACGACGGAGTCATCGAGCTATGCGCTCCCGATCGAGTGCGAACCGGAGCGCATGATTCAGATCGCGATCGAAATTGGCGCGATGGGTCCGCAGGTGCGCGCGGCGATGGTCGAACTGGTCAAAGTGGGGCGAGCTGACACCCTGCTGGACCTGGTTGAGCGCGCGCCCACCTCCGAGGCTGCGACGCCAGTCTGGGACTTCCTCGTCGAACAGCGCGTCCTGGATGCACTCCTCGGGCAACCACGTATCGACATTCCCCTGGTCACCCGTTTCGTAAGGAGAATGGGACCCGAGGCGGCGCCAACGCTGCTGTCGGCCGCATTGGTCTTCGACGATGCGAAAACCCGCAGCCAGTTCTACGATTTGTTGCAGTCTTTCGGCGATCACGTCGCCGAAGCCATATCTGCGCGGATTCCGGGTGCCCCGCCAGCTGTAAAGCGTGAGCTATTGGCCCTGCTGGGACGACTGCCAACCCTTCCGCCCGGTTTCTCTGCGCGTGCCTTCCTGGACAGCGAAGAACCATTGGTTCGACGCGAGGCGGTACGACTGTTATTCCGCAGCCCCTCCGACCGCGACGAGACAATCATGAGCGCGTTGTCGGATCCGGACGACCGTGTTGTGTTCGCGGGTCTTACTGCCGCGCAGGAGAGATGTCCGCCGGCCGGAATCCAGTTGATCAGGCAGCGTGTCGATCATGGCGAGCTGGACTCTCAGCTGCGGACGATGGGAATCCGAATCGTGGCGCAGCAGCGCACGCCCGATGCACTGCAGTGGTTTCTCGGCTTCGTTCTGACCGAAACGCACTGGGTAAGAAAACCGAGGCTGCTTCCGTCGACGCCTGAAATGCTTGCCGCGCTCAGCGTGATCGCGGCGAATTGGCGCGGCGACCCCGCGGCAGACTCAGTCATCAAGCTCGCCGAACAGAGCAGGGATCCCGAAGTGCGGGGCAAGATCGCTCGCACGCGCACGAACAACCCGCTGACCCCGCCGAAGAATGAGTGATCCGATTCGGTTCTTGGTTTCGTTCGGGCAGGCTGTCTCGACGATGGCGCTTTACAACGACGGCCATCCAGCGCGCGAGCGCGCCGTCGATCGATCCTACCGGTGCCTGATCGATCTCCAGCAGCATGATCCGCATCCCCGGTTCTCATTTCTCGGCGAAGAGACGATCTACCAGGAAACCTCCTTGCGCGAGCTCGGCGACTGGGAATGGGGGGCGCGGCTGGCGCAGGCTGGTGTGCAGCGAATCGAGCTGGACACCGGCGTCACACGCGAGCAGTACGAGGAGTTTCTCGAGGAGATGATGGCTCGTATCACGCTCTCGTTCATCGATTCGGCCGAAGCGAGACCGAACCGCCCCACTGGGATCAAAGTTGGCGCGCTCGGAATACGCGGGGAGACGAAAGAGGTCCAGGCATCGCTCCAAACTCCAGTGCCCGTTGCCACTATGTCATACTCACTCGGCGAAGAAGCCGCATCGATCCTGTCGATGCACAGAGAAGTTCAGGAGCGCGGCAAGCTCCCTCTGGCCGAAGCGGAGGCAGTCGTGCGATCGCTGTCCATCGCGATGCATGGAGATCAGGAGATGATACTGCCACTGCTTCAGCTCAGAGAATTCGACGAGTACACAACGACGCATTCGCTCAACGTTTCGGTGCTGGTAATGGCGCTCGCCGAATCGCTCGGTCTGTCGCAGCAGGACGTTCGCACATTCGGCATCGCGGGTTTGCTGCATGACCTCGGCAAGGTGAACATTCCCCAGGACATCCTCAACAAGCCGGGTAAGCTCACCGATCAGGAGCGTGAGGTGATGCAAGCGCATCCAGTGGCGGGGGCGAGATTGATCATAGAGAGCGGAAGGCGTCTCGATCTTGCCGCGGCAGTGGCGCACGAGCACCACATCATGATCAACGGGAAAGGATACCCGCACCAGCACTATCCGCGCGATTGCCACAAAGCGAGCAAGCTGGTCCACGTCTGTGACGTCTACGATGCGCTGCGCACGAAGCGTCCATACCGCGACGCGTGGGAAGCACAACGGGTGCTTGCCTACATCGAAGAGCGCGCGGGAACTGAATTCGAGCTCGAAGCGGCTGGTGCGTTTGTAAAGATGATGCGCAAAGTCGAGGGTGGAATTCAGCTCTCGCCGGTGCCACCGCAAAATGACGCAGCAGCTGCCCGCGCAGCAGCTCAGGGCAACGGCGCAGGACCTGTCAGTACGCCGTCCGCGACGCCCCCCAATCCGCCCGAAAAGTAGCCGTAGAAAAAAACCTGTCAAACGTCACGAAAAGTGCGTCGGCACCGACGCTTTTTTCGTTGCCAGCTCCACCGTCGCTCGTCAACTGAATGGGAGTTGCCGGGTGGAAAATCACAGTGGAGGAAACACACGCTATGTCACGCAACAGACAGGGGTTTACCCTTATCGAGCTTTTGATCGTGGTCGTCATCATCGGCATTCTTGCCGCGATCGCAATTCCGAAGTTCGCCAATACAAAGGACAAGGCATACGTCGCAGCGATGAAGTCGGATCTTCGCAACCTTGCGACATACGAGGAGCAGTACGCCGCAGACAACAACGGCGCGTACTTCGCCGGCACTGCGACCAGCGCTGCTCCGCTTAACGGCTTTACGCCGTCGCAGAACGTGACGATTACGGCGACCATCGCTGCCGGTCCGCCGCAGACCTGGACTGCCACCGCGACACACTCGCAGTCATCCAAGACCTGCGACAACTCCACTGGCGCGATTGTCTGCACCTGATCGGCGTCAGCAAGCCCGATAACGGTGTGATCACCTGCACCTAATCAGGTGATAAGCGGTTGGAATGAAAAAGGGTCGTCGACTGACGTCCCTTTTTCATTTCCTGCCGGCCGCCTTGCTCGGGTTGTTTCCGCGGGGAGCGCGCTCACTGCCAGGGTTTTTGTTCCGCGCGCGAGATCGG
>QHVA01000003.1 GCA_003223425.1 Gemmatimonadota bacterium | reverse complement strand
TCAACACAAATAGTTGTGCCGCGCTGATCCTTACGTCTCGCTCGATGGCTTCAGCCGCTGAGCGAAGACCACGCACCATCCGGCGCAACGCGTTCAGCGCGCGGGAGACGTCGGGCTCCCTCTTCCTGGGCGACTTTGGCATGAATGACCCGGGTGGGTCTCGAACCCACGACCTACGGATTAAAAGTCCGTTGCTCTACCAACTGAGCTACCGGGTCGCAAAAGCAACTGCAAGATAGTGGTGTTGTTTAGGAGAACCAGTGGCGGCACACACCGTCGAAAGTCACCCCATAAATATCACAAATCTGCGTTGAGTGCGGCCCGGAGCCTCCCCGCGACATTTCCGGGCCGTCAGGTGTCTCCTTCAAGAAAGGATCGTCCTTAGAGTATCCCGAATTGCGGGCGCGAAAATGCCATTTGCCTTCTCAAAGGTTAACGCCGTGATTCGCGCTGTGAGGATGTCTCGTCAGCGTGAAGTGG
>QHVA01000002.1 GCA_003223425.1 Gemmatimonadota bacterium | reverse complement strand
CTCTAGGCGGAGACCGCGAAGAATCTGGAGCTTTTCGTCGGTTCGCGCTACGATAAACAGCCAATTATTTCAGCGCTTGACAGCATACGGCGGGTCCGGCACATTGGCCGGTCCGCTGTAGCAGAGGGGAATGAATGAGCACTGATATCACCCGGCGTGAATTTATCGCCGCCGGGACGAGTGTAGGCGCGGCGACCCTTATCGGGCTCAGTCCGCGAATTGGCGTGCTGTCTCCAGCGAAATTCAAACTCTCCGTTACGCGCTGGCCCTTTCGACAATTCACGCTCGACCAGCTTTGCCAAATGGCGCACCAGCTCGGCATCGATTCCGTGGAGCTGCTCGAGCCGAACGAGTGGGCGATTCCGAGGAAGTACGGTCTCACGTGCGCGATGGGATACGCGACAGTTCCGAATCCGGAAACGCGCCTCACCCAGGGCTTCAACCGCGTCGAGAATCACGCCTGGCTGATCCCCGCCTACGAGCGAGCGATTCCGCTCGCCGCCGCGGCGCGCGTTCCAAACGTGATCTGCTTTTCAGGAAATCGCGCCGGCCAAAACGATGATGAAGGCCGCGCTATCTGTGCTCGAGGGCTAACGCCGCTCATTCCGGTGGCGGAGCGGTACGGCGTGACTCTCTGCATGGAATTGCTCAACTCGAAGATCGATCACCCGGATTATCAGTGTGATCACACAGCCTGGGGTGTGGCGCTGGCAAAGCAGATCAACTCGCCACGATTCAAGCTGCTATACGACATCTACCACATGCAGATCATGGAGGGCGATGTAATCCGCACGGTGAGCGACAACATCAAGTACATCGGCCACTTTCATACGGGCGGAGTGCCGGGCAGGCACGAGATCGACGATACCCAGGAGCTCAATTATCGGGCGGTCATGCTCGCCATCGGCGAGGCGGGGTTCTCGGGCTACGTCGCCCAGGAATTCGTTCCGACTAAAGACCCCCGTACCTCGCTCGCTGACGCCATTCGGATTTGTCGGGTCTAACTCAACTCCGGCGTCACCTCTTCGCCGAACTGACCGGAACCATAACGTGCGCGTACGGCGTGCCGGCCCACATTACCCACGGAGCACCGTTTTGCCGAGCCGTCGGAATTCCCTGTAATGTGCGTTGGTCGGTGACCAACAGCATCACGTGCGGAGGATCGTAGCCCCAGTCGTTGTCGGCAGTCGCTTTCGTTGCAAACGGATCCTTGTTGCTGCCGTAGGCACCGCCGGGCGCGATCATGTAGCCGACCCCCGCGCGCGAAATCCTCGGGGTCGTTTTGCCCATCATGGCGTTCATGAACGACATCCACTGATCGTCCACACACATCGGGTCGTTTCCTTTGGTGGCGGGGAAATCGGGAAGGCAGGTCCAGCCATTGCTGCCGGTGCGAAGCGTAGTCATCTGAGCTCCTTCGCTCGCGGGCCAATCCATGATCGTAGCCTTCGACGAAAGAGAGCGCGGGGCAGCAGTCATCGCGTTGGCAATCTTTTGAGCCTTGCTCGGTTTTGCTTGCGAGTTGGCTCGAATGGCAGGAATGGTCAGGAGCAATGCAAGCCCGACCAGAGTTATGGCGCGGTGCATACGACCCTCCACGAAACAGGTTGATGCGTCAACACCGAGTCCGCGGTGACCGCGGTAGCGCCTCGGTGTCAAATAGCCTAGTTGACAACCCATCAGCAATTGCGCCTACCATAGTGAATGTAGCTGTCCTGACGATTACAGCTAGTTGCTGGCCCCGGATTGGTGCCGCCGGCCGATGTGTGACGAAAGTGTGACACGTCGTTCGCTAACGAACAACAGGCTCGAGCGTCCTTACGTTGACACGATTCTCGTGTTTCGATTAGGTTGCATGTGAGAGTGTGATTTCAATCTCAATCGAATTCAAGATCAACAATGACGCTCATCGCTCATCGCCTCACTGACAAGATTTTCGGCCCCGCCTTCAATTGCGGGGACGGGACGCGTGGCGCGCGAAGGCGACGGGGTTAACCATACCTGATAACATGCCTAAGATTCGCCCCCGCGTTCCGACTGGATGCGGGGGCGATTCGTTTTTGGTCACCGGGACGGGCGCGCCCGGTGGTCAAACATTGAGAGCGCCAATGGAGGATTGATGAGGAAGTATTACCTGCTGGTGAGCGATTTCGATCAGACCCTGAGCTTCAACGATTCAGGGCTCGTCCTGGCCGAGATGCTGGGCATTCCCGATTTCCAGGAGAGAGTCGCCAATCTGTCGCGTCTCAATCTGGTCCAGTCCGGCGCGGAGCTCACCTACCTGCTGCGCCACGATCCTGATTTTCGCCGCGTCCGCGAGGAAGATCTCGTTGAGGTTGGTCGGCAGATCCGGCTCAAGCGCAACATCGCGCTGCTCGCCGAGTTTCTGAAGGACGGGATCGACGGCTTCCGATTCGACTTCTACGTCGTCTCGGCCGCGCCGTGGCTCGTCGTACACTCGGCGCTGCAGGGAATCGTGCCCCCCAATCACATCATCGGCGGACACTTCGAGTTCAGTGCTGAAAGCGGCGAAGTGGAATCCATCATTCAAGTGCCAGCAGGTTACGGAAAAGTCGCCGCCGTCGATTCGCTGCGTGTTCGACTCGGCGTTCCTACCGACCGTGTGGTGTACGTGGGCGACGGCAGCTCGGACATCCACGTGATGCTGCACGTCAATCGCGGCGACGGCCTTACTATCGCGGCGTCAGAAGCGAGGCACATCGCGCAGATCGCCCGTCGTACGGTGATCAGCGACGACGCGCTCAGCGTTCTGATTCCGATCCTTGAAGAGATTTGTGGCTACGATCCGAGTCAGATTCGTTTGGTGTTCGAGGAGCAGGGGTTGCTGATTCAGGAGTGGGACCGCGTCAGGACGGACTGGCTCACCATCCGGGAAGGAACCGCGATTGCCGTTGACCCCGCCGCTTGAACTGCAATTGCAAACTGCAACTGAACAAGACGTCAGCCTGAGCTGACTAAAGTTGACAGCTAGCAGGCTCAGAACGTCGGGACGCCACCGATGGCGTGACGGCACAAACAACTGCCTGTGCTCTAATCCGCCAATGACGTTCCGACGTAGTGAGGCTGACAGCAGTCAACTGCAAGGCTCCAGCTGACGTCTTGTTCAGTTGCAGTTTGCGTTACACTTATTCTCTCCATTACAAATATGATCCACTACCTCGGCTACTTCGCAGGAACCCTGACGGTCGCGTCCTTTCTCCCGCAGGTCATCCGAACATGGAGGAGGCGCCAGACCCGCGACTTGTCCCTCGGCATGTTCGCTCTGCTCGTTACGGCGAGCTCGTTGTGGATCGTCTACGGAATCATCATCGAGGATTGGCCGGTGATCATCACCAACCTCGGAATGGTGGCGCTGAACGGCGCGATCGGCTTCGCCAAGCTTCGATTTGGATGACGCGAAAGCACGTTCTTCTGAGTTGGAGTGGCGGCAAGGACAGCGCGCTCGCGTTGCAAGCGTTGCGAGCAGATTCAGACGTTGAAGTTGTGGGACTCCTGACCAGCGTCACGCGCGATTACGAGCGAATCAGTGTCCATGGCGTGAGGAGATCGCTGCTCGAGTGCCAGGCGGAGCGGCTGCGACTTCCTCTTTTCACGATCGAGCTCGATCCGGTCACAACGAACGACGTTTACGAGAGTGCCTTTCTTGCTGCCGTCGAGCGCGTAAAACGCGAGCTGCCGGGCCTCGCAGCGATAGCGTTCGGCGATCTCTTTCTGGCCGATGTCCGGGCCTATCGCGAGAGGCTACTCGCTCCGACTGGTCTCGACGCGCTCTTCCCGATCTGGGGGGTCGACACCGCCGAGCTCGCCCACCGGTTCGTCGAGGAGGGATTCGTCGCGCGGCTGGTGTGCGTGGATACAACACAGCTCGATGGGTCGTTTGCTCATCGCATGTTCGATGACTCGCTGCTCGCGGAGCTTCCGCCGAGCGTCGATCCCTGCGGTGAGCGCGGAGAGTTCCACACTTTCGTTTCCTACGGGCCGGGCTACGACGGTCCAGTCGGATACACCGTTGGTGACACGGTGCTGCGGGACGAGCGTTTCGCGTACGGCGACCTGATTCCCGTCCAGGAGACCGGCACCCCGCTGTAATTGCCGTGATCTCGCGCAATGCGCGCTTCAGGAACTGATCGATTCAGTAGATTTGTCGAATGACGCGCATCGTCTCCTTTTTACCTGCGGCCACCGAAATCACCTACGCCCTCGGCGCGGGCGCGGATCTCGTCGGTCGCTCGCACGAGTGCGACTATCCGCCGCAAGTGCGTTCGCTACCCGTCGTAAGTAAGCCCGCGCTCCCGCTCGATGGACTATCCCAGAAAGAAATCGACCAGGCCGTGGCTGCACGCCTCGCAACGGGAGAAAGTCTTTATCAGGTGGACGAGAAGCTGCTCGAGGAGCTGCACCCCGACCTCGTTCTCACTCAGGACTTGTGTCAGGTTTGCGCGCCGTCCGGTAACGAGCTCAGTCGCGCGCTACGCGAAATGTCGCGACCGCCCGAGGTGCTCTGGCTGACGCCCCGCACCCTCGCGGAAATCGAACAGAACATTGTCGCGATCGGCGAGGCGACTGGCCGGCAGGAAGTTGCGCGGCAACTCGTCGAGCAAAATCGGGAGCGCATCCGCAATGTCGTCGCGGCTGTCGATCAGGCTCGTCCCCGACGCGTGTCGTTTCTCGAATGGACAGAGCCACTCTTCTGCGCCGGTCACTGGGTGCCGGAAATGATTGCCGCCGCGGGAGGAGAAGATCCCCTCGCCCGGCCCGGAGCCGATTCGCGACGAATGACGTGGGATGATGTTACGGCGCTCGAGCCGGAGATGATCGTGGTCGCGCCGTGTGGCTACGGCTTGAACGAAGCGATTACTGTCGCGAACCGACTCCCAAGACTCACAGATGCAGAAGTGTACGCTGTCGATGCGAACGCGTACTTTGCGCGTCCCGGCCCGCGTGTAGCGGAGGGGGTCGAACTACTTGCGCATCTCTTCCACCCCGACCTGTTTGCGTGGCCTCACCAGCAGCAACCCTGGGCAAAGGTCACTTAGCCATTCGGAGTCATTAACTGCAGTTGCAGTTAGCTCAGGCGGATCACCTCTGGCGGAGCACCATCACCCGATCATTGTTCCGCGCCACGAGAATTAATCTGTCCCCATTTGCGGAGCGCAGCGACTTGATGTCCCGCACCTGACCATCGATCACCAGATTGCTCCGCTCCATGTCGACCGCCGCGAATCCATCCTCGGCGCGCATGATCAAACCATAGCTGGCGTCGTAGCGCCCCAGCATTGGGGTGACTCCGTAGAAATTGCCGGCGACCAGCAGGTCTTTCTTACCGTTCCTCTCGAAATCCCCCACCAACGAAGCGTAGATCGGCGCGAACTGCGCTTCAGCCGGCAGTGACTGCAGGCTGAAAGTGCCATTGCCGTTATTGAATGCGACGGAGCTGGCAAATGTGTACGCTTCGCGCACCTGCGCGCGCCTGATATCTTCGGCGGGAAAAATGTCCTCGATCCGACTGGCGCCAAAATCCTTGTACGACGGATACTTGCTGCGCAGTGACGGAATTTTATTCAACAGCTCGTCGCGACCAGCCAGAGGGTAGCTCACACCATTCTTGTAGAAGGTGAGTATTTGCTCGAGGTTGCCACCTCCCGCATGCGAAAAATCGTTGATGTAGAGGCGCGCAGGCTCGGTCCGTGAAGCGCGGAGATACGAATTGAGGCCGAGGTTTCCAAGCACGAGATCCTCGCGCCCATTTCCGCGCAGATCGACGGCCTCGATGCTGTTCCACCAGCCGTTGGTTCCGGACAGCCCTGCCTCCTTTGTCCGATCGACGAGCTTGCCATTCTCCTGGTGGAAGACGCGCACCGGCATCCATTCTCCGACGACTACCAGATCGAGCTTCCCATCATGGTCGTAGTCGATCCATGCCGCGCTGGTCACCATTCCAGCTTCGGAAAGTTCCGGCGCTTTTTCGAGCGTGACGTCGGTGAAGTGCCCGCTGCCGTCATTCTGCAGCAAATGACTCTTCGGAATCAGTCCGTAGCTTCGCGACACGACTCTGCTTCCGAGAAAGAGATCGGGATGTCCGTCGCCGTTGAAATCCCCGACGGCCACACAGGATCCATTCTCGAAGATGTTGGGCAATGCATCACGCGCGCGTCGGAAGTTTCCACGACCATCATTCAGGTAGAGTCGGGGACGCAGCGCATCCTGCTCGCCCCAGAATTCGTTGCCGCCGCTCACGACTATCAGGTCAGGATGGCCATCTCCGTTCGCGTCGAAAAAACTGGCGCCGATATCTTCTGACAAGCTGTCGGCGGCAATCGCTGGTTGATTGCTCGCGCGAAACCTGCCATCAGGCTGCTGCAGGTAAACCTTGCCGGGCTGCCACTTCGCTCCACCAATGTAAAAGTCGTCGAGCCCATCGCCGTTAACGTCGCCAACTGCGAGGTGTGGACCCTCGGTCGACAACAGATGTGGCATTAGCGGCTCGCGATTCCAATCGTAAAACGTGTCTTCCTCGTGCTTGAAATCGACGCCGCTCTTTGCAGTTACGTCAGTGAACATCGGCGTCGCCCGAGATTGCGCCGAACGCAAGCGAGACGACGATACCGTCGGCGTCTGGTCGACCGGATCATGATAGGCGTAGGCCCCCGCTGCATCTTGCTGCGACAGCGTGAGGATTCGGTCGCCGGCAACGTTCGTGAGCGTTTGAAACCGATGATTCGGCCAGATGACCCTCAGAGAATCGACCTTGCTCGAGGAGCCGAGCCCGAAATGCAGCCGCGGATCGACCGAGGACTGAAAGCCGCGGGTCGGCATTTGCTCGAGTACCTGTTTCTCTCCGTTCTGAGTTATCTGCACTCTCGCGCCGATTCCGTCCGTATTCGCGCCGGAGCCGCGGAGCTGCACCTTCAGGTAGTGGTTCCTGTTGATCTCACGCGCGTGACTTCTGTAGATAGATGCGGGCGCGTTGATGTTGTTCACCACGAGATCGAGATTGCCGCTGTTGTTCAGATCGACGTAAGCCGCGCCGTTGGAGAATCCAGGCTGGGCGAGCCCCCATTCCTGCGCGACGTTTCTGAATTTCAGACCGCCCTCGTTGATAAACGCGTAATTCGCGAGCGCGATCTGAGGCATCTTCCGCAGCAGGCTTAGGTTTGCCTTCGTAATCGTGTCGTGCAGCGACGCCTGCACCGCTTCGTTCCCGACATAGCTGATGTAATCCATATCGTTCGGCCGGCGATAAACCCCGTTGGTGACGAACAAATCCTTGCGACCATCGTTGTCGAGGTCCGCAAACAGCGCCGACCAGCTCCAGTCGGTGGCGGCGACTCCCGCCAGATAACCGATCTCGCTGAACTTTCCCTTGCCGCGATTGAGCTGGAGAGCGTTGCGGGCGTACTGCGGATGGTAGCCCGCTGCAAGCCTCATGTTATAAAGGTTGAAGCCCTCGGCGGTTGCCGACGTCTTGAGGATGTCCTCGCGTTCGGGCAGCATGTCGAGCGAGATGATGTCGGTGCGGCCGTCGTTGTTGAAGTCGGCGGCATCGACGCCCATTGAAAATCTGCTGGTGTGCCCCGTCGCTTTGGCGATCGACTCGGTAAACGTGCCATTGCAGTTGTTGATATAGAGATAGTCGTTGCCCTGAAAATCGTTGGCGACGTATATGTCAGGGCATCCATCGTTGTTGAAATCACTCGCGACAACTCCGAGTCCGTAGCCGTCGATCCCGTCGTGCAGGCCGGCTGCCTCGGTAACGTCGGTAAAATGGTTGCCGTCGTTTCTGAACAATCGATCACCGGTGCGCTGGCTGCTGCCGGTGTGCTGAGTCTGCATGTCGATCGAGCGCTGCGTGTGCGTCGAGTGATCGAGCAGATACATGTCGAGGTCGCCGTCTCCGTCATAGTCGAAGAACAACGCCTGGGTCGAATAGCCGACGTGCTCAAGTCCGAATTCCTTGGTCCGGTCAGTGAACGTGCCGTCACCGTTGTTGATGTAGAGCACGTTACGCCCGTGCATCGTGAGGTAATCGACGCCCGAGACATAGATGTCGATTTTCCCATCGCCGTTGACGTCGGCCATCGTGACGCCGGTTTTCCAGCCGACCGAATCGGCGACGCCGGCCTTGTCGGTGATGTCCTCGAACTGATAGTTGCCCTTATTGCGATAGAGCTTGTTCGGACCGAGGTTCGAGGTGAAGTAGAGGTCGGGGAGCCCGTCTCCGTCGACATCGCCGACGGCCACTCCTGCACCGTTGTAGTAGTACAGGTAGTTCAGGATGTTGAAGTCGGGCCGCTCGGGCAGGTTGTTCGCGAAAGTGACGCCGGTCGCCTCGGGCTTCAGCAGCTCGAAGAGTGCGTGAGTTGGCGTGGTTACGGTGCGCTCACAACCGACAAGCACAACCGCGCAAACCACAGCCACCCGGGCGACCACAAACTCCAGACTGCTTGTTGCCCGCTTCCCGCTTCCCGCTTCCCGCCGCAGTTGCCCTACCTCGCAGGCGTGAAGCGAATCGCCTGTCCCCCACCCGGCGCGAGGACCACGCTGAGATTCGTGCTCGAATCGACCGTTCTCTTCGAGATGCTCACCGGCAGCGGGTTCGTCGCCCAGTTCGCGCCCGGGCCATCGGCGTAGATCTCCGCCGTGTACTTGCGTCCCGGCGTCAGGAAGTTGAGCGGAACATTGAACGTGCGCCCTTCCTCATCCGTGATAGCGCCGAGGAACCAATCGTCGCTGTTCTTAGCCTTGCGAGCGACAATTACGTAGTCGCCTATTCTGCCGTCGATCGTCTTGCTCGTCTCCCAATCGACCGCGACGTCGCGAATGAACTGGAACGCCGGCTTGCCGACGTAGTTCTCGGGCAGATCGGCCGCCATCTGCAGCGGAGAGTAAATCACGACGTAGAGCGCAAGTTGCTTGGCGAGCGTCGTTCGCGGATGCGATTCCTCGATGCGGCGGGGACGACCAGTGCCGCGCTCGATCAATAGATCGAAGATTCCCGGCGTGAAATCCATCGGCCCCGCGAGAAGTCGCGTGAAATAAAGATTCGTCTCGTGCTCGGGCGGGTTCCCGCCTTCGCCTCCCCACGCGTTGTATTCCTGACCGCGCGCCCCTTCTCTGCTCATCATGTTGGGATATGTGCGACGCTCGCCGGTGTCGTGAATCGGCTCGTGCACGTCCATCATGATGTGATACTTGGCGGCGGTCTCGATCACCTTGCGATAGTGTCGCACCATGAACTGCGAGTGGTGCGAGTTCCCTTCCGGTGTCGTATCAGTCACATAGCCGGATTTGATCGCGTCGAGTCCGAGCGAGTGGTAGAGAGCGTAAGCAGCCTCCATTTGCCGCTCGTAATTCACGATTCCGCCCGACGTCTCATTGTGCACGATCAGCTTGACGCCCTTTTCGCGCGCGTACCTGGCGACTTCCGGCAAGTTGTAGTCAGGATAGGCCTGCGTGAACGAGAAGGCGTTGGCGTTCTTGATCCAGTCGCCGTCCCAGCCGAGGTTCCATCCCTCGACCAGAACACCACCGAGGCCATTTGCGGCGGCGAAATCGATGTAGCGTTTGGTATTCTCAGTCGTGGCTCCATGCTTGGGACCCGAGCTCCACGTCATGGTGTTGATGTGCATGCCCCACCAGATGCCGACGTACTTCATCGGCTTGATCCAGCTCACATCGGCTAGAACGGTGGGCGGATTGAGATTGAGACCGAGCACCGACGGCGAGAGATCGGCGGCGCGGTCAGCGAGCTGAATCGTTCGCCAGGGAGTTACGAATGGCGTGTGACCCCGCACCTTGTCACCATTCTGCCACGGCGCGAGCGCCACTCGCAGCACTCGACTATCCATGCGGGGCCCAGCCAGGTTCATTCGCGCATAATCGACGAGATTCGCCTCGTGGATCACCATGAACGTCTTGCCGTCGCGGGTCTGCATGGTGAGCGGCGTCTGAATGCTGTCGATGACGCTCACCGGCGAGGACGAATAGAGCATCTCCGAGCGGTCGAGACGGGGCCGATTCGAAGGAATCCACCAGGCCTTGGCGTCGTCGGCGAAGTTGAACTGGGTGAGCTCCTCGGAAATCACGAAGTCTCCGAGCCCCGGCTGCGCCGGAAACTCGTACCGGAAGCCGATGCCATCGTTGAACGCGCGAACGACAAAATCGAATCTCCGTGCGGGAGCCGCCGTCTCGGCAACTGACACTCTGAGCTCGTTGTGGTGGTCGCGGACGCGCGCGATTTCGCCCCATGGCTGGGTCCACGTCTCATCGTGACTCGAACGCTTCGAGCCCGTGATCCGCAAACCGTCGCGAAGGATCGGCGCACCCTTGAACTCGAAGCCGAGCATCGATGGGAGGAGAAGCGAGCGGCCGTCTCTGGTCAGGCTGTAGTAGAGTTTGCCCTCGTGTGTGCCGACGCCCACTTTGTTGCGACCGTCTGGCGATGAAACCGTGAGTGTGTCCTGTGCGTGCACCGCCGACGCGGTGAAGGTTACCAGCGAGGCGGCGAGCGCCAGACCGCGGGCCCAGCCCTGTACATAGACTTGCATCTCGATTACTCCATTGCTGACGTTAGAGGCTGGACCTGTGACTCATTTGATTTCGAAACAGTCTCTGCTAATGAGTACGTAGTGAAAATATTGGGCACATGTAATGCAACGACCCTATATTAGTTCCCTTGGCTTAGTGCCCAGGAGTGTTTATGACGTTCTCGACGCGCTCCTCCCTGCCCTGCGCTTTACTTATCGCAGCCATCTCCGGTTGCGCTTCAAGCAACGCGGCGCGCCCAGTCGAAACTAGTGGGCCCGCTCCTTCTCCAGGACCTCCACTCGCCGGCACTACCGTAACAGCCGACGATCTCGATCGAGCCGGGCTCGACCCGATCGAGAAGACTCTCGCGTCCCACGTTCCTGGAGTCTGGATTACCCGAACTCCCGACGGCGGGATTGCCGTCCGTATTCGCGGCCAGACGTCCATTAGCGCCAACACCGAGCCCCTGTACGTGATCGATGGGCAAACGGTCCAGACCGGACCCGGCGGGGCGCTTTTGGGGATCAATCCGCACGACATTTCTTCGATCGAAGTCCTCAAGGACGCAGCGAGTCTTGCGTTTTACGGAGTGCGTGGCGCGAACGGCGTGATCGTAATCAAGACCAAACACACCAACTAACGTTCGTGTAATTGGGCGGCAGCCGCTCCGCCCGAGCCGCCGGTCTTCGCGCTCGCGCGGAAGACGAGCGGGCGATCATTGTTGCGGGACACGATGTAGATGTAGCCGTTGCGCGTGCGAAGTCGTTGGATGTCGCGTGCCTGTCCCGGAACGAAGAACCCACTTTCGAGCTCCCTCACTGGGGAAAAGTTTCCCTTGCCGTTGCCGCGCAGATAGCTACCGTAGCCGGCGCTCATTTTGCCAATCTCTGGTTTGACGCCATCGAAGTTGCCGGCCATCAGCAGGTCCGGCTTTCCGTCTCCGTCGACGTCGGTGGCGACAATTCCGTACACGGGCGCAATCTGAGCCTCGAGCGGTAGCGGTACCATTGTGAAACTGCCATCACCGTTGTTTCTCACCAGTGTCGTCGCAAACGTGTAAGCGTTCTTCACCACCGCGTCGTCGAGATCTTTTTGCGGAAAGACGTCGGCAACTGTTTGCTTCGCGTAATCCTTGTAATTGAGATATCTGTCCTTGAGGAAAGTCAGCGACCGGATAAGGTCGTCGCGCAGCGTGAGCGGGAACGGTTTGCCATTGTTGTAGTAGGAGATGATCTGCTGCACGAAACCGTTGTGCGCGAAATCGTTGACGTACATCGTGACCGGCTCGTTCTCCTTCGCCTGCAGCCGCGTGTTGAGACCCAGGTTGCCGACTATGAAATCAACCCTGCCATGGCCGCTGAAATCTCCGGCGATGATCCGGTTCCACCAGCCATTGCTCTTCTCGAGTCCCGGCACGTTCATCTTGACCAGCTTACCGTGGCCGGCGTTATGGAAAATCGTGATCGGCATCCACTCGCCGACGACAATCAGGTCCGGACGACCATCGCCATCGATGTCCTTCCAAACCGCGTCCGTAACCATGCCCACGTGAGACAAACCTGGCGCTGCCTGCCCGGTGACGTCGGTGAAGTGTCCGCGACCGTCGTTCTTGAGCAGTACGCTCTGCGGATCGATGCCGTAGCGGCCCAGCACGCTTCGCCCTCCGACAAACAGGTCGATTGCGCCATCGCCGTCGAAATCGGTAGCCGCGACGCGCGATCCACTAATCGCGAGGGGCGGAAGCGCACCAACCGCCTTTCTGAAATTTCCCTTTCCGTCGTTCAGGTAGAGTCTGTCCTCGAGCGCCGAGGACCCTTCCGAGAATTCGGTTCCTCCGGTCACGACGTACAGGTCCGGGTGCCCATCACCATTGGCGTCAAAAAAGCTGGCGCCCACATCCTCAGATAAGCTGTCCTGCGCGAGGAGCTTCTCGTTGCTCTTAACAAACCTTCCGTCCTGCTGCTGAATCAGGATCGCACTTGGCTGATCCTTCGCGCCGCCGATGAAGATGTCGTCCAGTCCATCGCCGTTGACGTCGGCGACCGCCATCAATGGACCCTCGGTCGAGAGCATCTTCGGCATCAGCCGCTCCCGATCGAAATCAACGTATTCGTTTTCGTGATGAACGAATGGCAGTTTCGTTTGCTCGGTGATGTCAGCGACGAGCTGGCTTAACGGCTTTGCAGGGTTGGCGTTCAATGTTCCGCCTGCTGCGCCTCCGCCTTCCTTTGCCGATTCCGACTGCTTCACAGTGATTCGCTGATTGGCCGCGACGTTTTTAAGGTTGCTCACGCGTCCATCCGGCCAATTGACGGTCACCGATTGCCCAGTGTCTATCTTGCCGAGGCCGAACGTCAGTATGTAATCGACGCTCGACTGAAACCCGCGCGACGGCGACAGCTCCTGGTAGAGTGTCTGCTTCCCACTCTGGACCGTCACCTTTGCGCCGACGCCGAACCGGTTATGTCCTTCGCCGTCGAGCTTTACCTGCAGATAGTGGTTGGTGGGTAGCAGCGACCTCGCATTGTTGCGGTAGACGAAGGCTTCATCGTTGACGTTGTTCACCACCAGGTCGAGCGCACCGTCACCGTCCAGGTCCGCGTATGTTGCGCCGTTGGCGAAGCTCGGCGTATCAAGTCCCCAGCTCCCCGTCTGATTGGCGAAGGTGAGGTCCCCGCGGTTCTGAAAAGCGTAGTGCTGAAGCTTGGTAGATGTCATTGCGTTCGTGAGCGCCTTGAAATCCACCTTTTTCCCCCTGGTCGCCATTAGCATCGTCTGCTCGTTGGCGAGGAAGGCCACATAATCCTGCGACGTCACGTCCTTGGCGATCCCATTGGTGACGTAGATGTCCTTGTAACCATCAAGATCCAGATCGGCGATCAGCGCGCTCCAGCTCCAGTCGGTGCGCGCAACGCCGGCCATCTGCCCGATGTCGCTGAACGTTCCATTGCCGTTGTTCAACTGGAGCATGTTTCGCATCAGCTGGTAGTGGAATCCGTTCCGCACTTTCTCCTGATAGATGTCCCAGCCCTCGAACGCCGAAGTCGTTCGCAAACGGTACTCGTCCTCCGGCAGCATGTCCGTCGTGTAGATGTCGGGCCAGCCATCGTTGTTGACGTCCGCGATGTCGAGTCCCATCGAGAAGTAGGAGAGGTACGGCATCTCTTTGTCGAGCCGTTCGTCGAAGGTTCCGTCGTGATTGTTGATGTAGAGGTAGTCGCGCTCGAAGAAATCGTTCGAGACATAAATGTCCGGCCAGCCGTCGCGATTCACATCGCTAACGACGACGCCAAGCCCGAACGCGATTTCGCTGCCGTAGATCCCGGCCTTGGCGCTCACGTCGGTGAAATGTCCGTTGCCGTCGTTGTGAAAAAGCTTGTCGCCGCCGAGCGGGTCGCGGACATTCCTCGTGTTGCGGACAGCCAAGGTGCTGACCGGCCGGAAGGAGTTGTTGACGAGGAACATATCGAGGTTCCCGTCGTGGTCGTAGTCGAAGAACGTAGCCTGGGTAGAGAAGCCTTCATCCGCGAGGCCGTACTGCACCGCCATTTCCTTGAAGGTGGGGACGCCGTTCTTGTCCAGTCCCTGGTTGATGTAGAGCTCGTTCGCGCGCTGCTTGCCCGCACTGTTGCCTGCATAGCAGACGTAAATGTCCACCAGGCCATCGCCATTCACGTCGGCCATGGTGACGCCGGTCGCCCAGGATCCTTTGCCTCCGACGCCTGCTTCGTCGGTGATGTCCTGGAACTGGAAATGACCTTTGTTCAGATAGAGGTGATTTCCATGCTGGTTAGAGGTCAGCATCA
>QHVA01000188.1 GCA_003223425.1 Gemmatimonadota bacterium | reverse complement strand
GGCGTTGGAAGATTGAGGGGCGCGGACCCTAGTACGAGAGGACCGGGTCGGATTGCCCGCTCGTGTACCAGCTGTGGTGCCAACTGCAGCGCTGGGTAGCGAGGGCAAGCGCAGATAACCGCTGAATGCATCTAAGTGGGAAGCTGCCCCCAAGATGAATCTTCCCTGGAGCCTCGAGCTCCCTGAAGGGCCGGGAGAGACCATCCCGTCAAGAGGTCGCACGTGGACGCCGCGCAAGCGGTTTCGAGCGAAGCGATCCTCATCGCCCGTGAGGCTTGATCTCCTTATATGGTTTGAGTTTCCTCTTTATGACTCGAACCGACTAGCAGAAAACCAAGCGATCTAACGGTTGATTCGCATCACACGATCACTACTACAATCCAAAGTCATTCCAAGATTTTTTTGTTACCAAAGTCTGTGTTATGTTGTCCGCGGCCTGTTCCTACTGGGGTGTAGGTCAACTGGCAGACCGCCGGACTGTTAATCCGGAAGTTGCAGGTTCGAATCCTGCCGCCCCAGCTCCGATTTTTGACAACCGATTTTCGCTGGCGACTGAAGCGTAGGGGCCACACCCGTTCCCATTCCGAACACGGTCGTTAAGCCCTACAGCGCCGATGGTACTCCGTTCGAGAGAACGCGGGAGAGTAGGCCGTCGCCGGCATCTTCTTTAGGACCGCTCATACATCTTTGGGCGGTCCTTTTTTTTTGGCCGACTCGCATTGCGGACCAACGGCACTTCGGACTGCTGACTAATTGCGGATTGGGAGACCTACTACGAACTGCGAACTAACTGCTGCGGATTTCGGATTGCGGACATGTCCGCAGTCCGTAGCCCTTGGTTCCCCAATCCGCAGTTAGTTCCCCAATTCGTAGTTAGTCAGCAGTCCGCAATGCCGTTGGTCCGCAGTCCGCAGCAGTTAGTTCGCAGATCGTAGTATCTTGCACCCGTTCAGTTGGGGTTTCCGCTGACGGCAGTCAACTTGCGGAATCCGAGATCACATGAGCGATCACGACTTCTGGCGCGCCATCGGCCAACAGTTGCGCGTCGATTCCATACGATGCAGCTCCGCCGCCGGATCCGGGCACCCGACTTCTTCGATGTCCGCCGCCGACTTGATGGCCGTGCTGTTGGCGAAATACCTGCGCTACGACTTCACTGCGCCTCATAACCCGCATAACGACCATCTCATCTTCAGCAAAGGGCACGCGTCGCCACTGCTCTATGCGATGTACCGTGCTGCCGGCGCGATCAGTGACGAGGAGCTGCTTAGCTATCGCAAGGCGGGAAGTCGCCTCGAGGGTCACCCTACGCCGCGTCTGCCGTGGGTCGATGTGGCGACCGGCTCGCTTGGGCAAGGCCTTCCGATTGGAGTCGGTGTAGCGCTCGCCGGCAAGCGGCTCGACCGATTGCCATATCGTGTGTGGGTACTGACTGGTGATTCCGAACTGGCCGAAGGCAGCATGTGGGAAGCCTTCGAGCACGCCGCGCAGGGTGGACTCGATAATTTGACCGCTGTGCTCGATATCAATCGCTTGGGTCAGACCGGCGAGACGATGCATGGCTGGAACCTGGATTATTACGCGGGTCGGCTGCAGTCGATGGGATGGCACACGATCGAGACAGACGGCCACGATGTGGCAAACATCGATGCTGCGTTTGCCGAGGCGATCTCGACGACTGGAAAGCCCTCGGCCGTCATCGCCCGCACGGTAAAGGGGAAGGGCGTCGAAGCGGTCGCAAACAAGAACGGCATGCACGGCAAGCCGATCAAGGATGCTGAAGCCGCCATCCGCGAGCTTGGAGGCCGGCCCAACGTGAGCGTCGCGGTCGCGAAACCCGATGGTGCCGGCACACCGCATCGGTTCGAGACGCGCGGCGCGATGACGCTGCCGCGCTACGAGCGCGGCGCGAAAGAGGAAACGCGAAAGGCGTACGGGGATGCGCTGGCAGCGCTCGGCAACGCCCGAGGGGATGTGGTCGCACTCGACGGCGAGGTCAGCAACTCGACGTACTCGGAGATCTTTGCCAAACAAATACCGGATCGGTATTTCGAGATGTACATCGCCGAGCAGCAAATGGCGGCGGCAGCGGTGGGAATTCAGGTGCGGGGGTGGAAGCCGTTCGCGAGTAGTTTCGCCGCGTTCTGGACCCGCGCGCACGACTTCATTCGGATGGCGGCAATCAGCCGCGCCAACATCCGAATTTGCGGCTCGCACGCCGGGGTGAGTATCGGCGAGGACGGCCCTTCCCAAATGGGACTGGAGGACATCGCCTCGTTCCGCGCAACCTGGTCCAGCACGGTCCTCTATCCGTGTGATGCGAATCAGACGGCGCGACTGGTTGCGCAAATGGCGGATCGCGACGGAATCGTCTACCTGCGAACGACGCGCGAGAAAACGCCGGTCATCTACTCGCCTGACGATGACTTTCCAATTGGTGGTTGCCGCGTGCTACGTCAGACGCCCGCCGACGCGGTCACGTTGATGGGCGCCGGCGTGACCGTCCACGAGGCGCTGGAAGCCGCAGATCGGCTTGCCGAAGAGGGCATCGCGGCGCGGGTGATCGACCTGTACAGCCTCAAGCCGATCGACGCATCCACTGTGCAAGCCGCAGCGGCCGACACGGGGGCCATCGTCACCATAGAGGATCATTGGCCAGAAGGAGGTCTGGGAGAAGCGGTGCTCTCCGTTCTTGCCAACAATGAAACGCGGAGCCGCGTCGTAATGCTCGCAGTGCGTGATATGCCTGCCTCTGCCACGCCTGCCGAGCAGCGCGCAGCGGCAGGCATAGACGCGGCGACGATTGTCCGCGCGGCGCGCGACGCCGTCTCGCAGATGCATCACGCCGCCACCACCTAAAGCGTGAAGGTGTTCGTTAGCTGGTCCTGATTTCACGGCGCCGATGTTGACGTCGAAGTGCGAGCCGTGCCACGGGTACTGCACTGTGCCGCCGATGCGCAAGATTGTTGTTCGGCGCTATCTTCCGGAATGCCTAGAGCCGGCATCGTCACCGTAGCGGGGAAACCAAACGTCGGAAAATCGACACTTCTCAACCGCATCGTCGGAGAGAAGCTGAGCATCACGAGCCCGAAGCCGCAATCCACTCGCGATCGCATCGTTGGGATCTATAGTGACGACGCCGCACAGATGGTGATCCTCGACACCCCAGGCTTGCTCAATCCGCACTATCCTCTTCAGGAAGCGATGCGTTTGACTGCGCGGCGCGCTCTCGATGATGCAGATGTGATCGTTTATCTCGCCGACGCGACAGAGGGGAATCCGCCGCCGATCGCGGCGGCAGCCGCTCTGCCATCGCCGCCGCGAGCGCCGGTGATCACCGTTCTCAACAAATCGGATGTCGTTCCGGTCTCTCGCCGCGCCGAACTACCACGAGATGCCGAAGTGATGTACGTCTCGGCGCTTACGGGTGATGGGGTTCCGGAGCTGATTGCAAGGATTGCCGCGCATCTCCCCGAAAGTCCGTTTCTTTATCCCGAAGATGAGATCAGTACGCAGCCCGTTCGATTTTTCGTCGCAGAGATGGTCCGGGAGACGGTACTGGAGCAGCTGCACGACGAGGTCCCGTACAGCGTCGCGGTGCAAGTTGAGGAATATCGGGAGGAACGCTCGCCTCTCTACATTCGCGCTGTAATTTACGTTGAGCGGGACAGCCAGAAGGCGATCATCATCGGGAGCAAGGGCGCGCAGATTCGCAAGCTCGGAGAGGCTGCCCGAAAAAAGATCCAGGCTTTCGTCGGCGCTCAGGTGTATCTCGATCTGTGGGTCAAGGTTCTCGCCAACTGGCGGAAGAACCCAGGGAGTCTTTCACGATTCGGCTATCAACTCGCTACTGGAAAAAGCAAATGAGCTTGTCCCCGCGTCTTCTCGAGATTCTGGTTTGTCCGAAGTGCAAGAGCGAGCTCGAGTATCGCGAGGCGGAGCAGGCGCTTCTCTGTCACAAGTGCCGGCTGCGCTACGCGGTGCGCGACGACATCCCGATCATGCTGATCGATGAGGCGACTCCTTTTTAGCGCGCGGTTGGCTGCGCTATCCGTCGTTCTCGGCGGGCGCGCTGTCGCCCAAGCACCGACGGGGAGCGAAGGCTCGCTCTTTCTGTTATTGCCGACAGGCGCGCAGGCAGTCGGGATGGGACAGGCAATGGTAGCTGGAAAGCCCGGCAGCGAAGGAATCTGGTGGAACCCGGCCTCGATCGCCGAGCAGGACAAGCGAGAGTTGGCAATCCATCACTCGAAGACCGTCGCTGGAGTTGGAGATGCTCTTACTTTCGTCCTGCCGACGCGTGCGTATGGGACGGCGGCGATCTCGCTCAACATCCTGAACATTGGCGAGCAGCAGGTGACCGACGAATTCGGCGACGTCGTCGGAGTAATTTTGCCGCGAGACGTCGTACTCGCGGGCACATACGCAGCGAACGTGACAAGGCGATTTAGCGCGGGCCTTAATTACAAGGTGGTGCAGCTTCGCGTCGACTGTTCTGGGCAGTGCAGCAGTGTCGGTCCCGAAGTAAAGAGCTCGCGCGCGGTGGATCTCGGCGCTCAGTACGATGTTCTGGTCGGCGCGCCGTTGACCTTTGGCGCGGCGGTGCGGAATCTCGGAGGACGACTCAATTCGAGAGAAACGAATCAGCGTGATCCGCTTCCAACGCAGGTGGAGGTCGGTGCGATGTACAGACTCAAATTCATCGACCATTACGTGAAGGACACCGAGCTTCGCGCATCCGCGAGCTACATCAACTCACGGTCGTTCGGCGGAAAATCGGTGCGCGTCGGCACGGACGTGATGTACCAGGGCAAAGTTCACCTCCGGGCTGGGTACGTCGGGCACGACCGACGTGGAAATGCCAGCGCTTCCGTCGGCTTCGGACTCCAGAGCGGGGCTTTCGTGTTCGACATCGCGCGTACATTCGGCGGGCTTCCTGCGGAAGGCGGTCAGATGCCCGTCTATGTCTCGCTTCGTTATTTGTTTTGACGAGCCGCGCACGGACGGCGGGCGGCAACCGGCCGCGCTGTACGGCGGCATGCCGTGCTGAGTCGAGATTGGGCGCACGCGGATGAAATTCCTCTATGGTCTGCTGGTATTCGTGCCCATCGCCATCGTGGCTCGAATCGCCGGCGCGCCGCCGATCGCAGTTTTCATCGTGAGCGCGCTGGCGATCATCCCACTTTCGGGCATCCTGGGCGCAGCGACGGAAGCCGTCGCCGAGCACACTAGTCCGGCAGTCGGCGGCGTCCTCAGCGCGACGATGGGGAACCTGGCGGAGCTAATAATCGCGGCAGTGGCCCTTCGGGCAGGCCTCATCGATCTAGTGAAAGCTTCGATCACTGGTTCCATCCTGAGCAATCTGCTGCTGGTGCTCGGCGCCGCGTTGCTCGCCGGCGGGCTCAAGTTCAAAGTGCAGAAATTCAGTCGACATCTGGCGGGTTCCAGCTCGACGGTGCTTCTCATCGCTGTATTCGGTCTCGTGGTGCCGGCGCTGTTTCAGGGGCTTCATCCCGACCCGCAAAGGGTGGCGACGGTTCGGATGTCCCACTACGTCGCGGGGCTGTTGATTGCAGGGTACGCGGCGTGGCTGATCTTTTCGCTGGGGACACACTCGTCCGGGTTCGCCGCCGACCGTGGTCCGCCCGTGACTGTAGCCCCAAAATGGTCGTCAAACAAAGCGGTAGTAATACTCCTGCTCGCGGCCGGCTCGATCGGCCTTGTGGCGGAGGTTCTCGTCTCAGCCACTGAGGAGGCGGTGAAGGTTCTCGGACTATCCGAGTTCTTCGTCGGACTGATCCTGATTCCGATCATCGGCAATGCGGCTGAGAATAGCTCTGCGATCATCATGGCGATGCGGAACCGAATGGATCTCGCGCTCAACATCGCCATTGGCTCCAGCATCCAGGTGGCGCTGCTCATCGCGCCGCTGTTGGTTCTTCTCGGGATGGTCTTTCACCAGCCGATGGATCTCGCCTTCACCACGATGGAGGTGGCGAGCATCGCATTGGCTGTTTTAGTAACGTCATCCGTGATTAGGGACGCCGAAACGAACTGGCTCGAGGGGGCGTTGCTGCTCCTCGCGTATGCAGTACTCGGAGTTGCGTTCTTTTTCTTCTGATAGAGCCGAACCACCAGCGACCCGGAAGCCACCGATTTGCAGCTGCCAAACGCGATACGCTTCACCGTTGACGGTACTTCGCTCCCGGCGCACGTAAGCGCCTGGATCGATGCGCAGGAAGCCTCGGTCGTCACTCT
>QHVA01000001.1 GCA_003223425.1 Gemmatimonadota bacterium | reverse complement strand
CTATCCGCCTCGCGGCGTGGACGGCGCTCGGAATCGTGGTTGTGCAGGTCGTCGTTGCAGCAGCGATGGTGGAGATGCATTTGCCAACTGCGCTTCGCTCGGTTCACCAGGCAGTAGGAACTGCGCTCTGGATTGCGGTGGTGACGCTCGCTGTCCTTGCCAGCGGATCGATCGGAATGACTGACATCGAGAGAATCGTTTACGAGTCGCCATCGCGGGGCGAGTTCGCCACTCCGGAGGGAGTGAGTACGTAGATGGACGTTACTGTGCAGGAGCAGACGCGCACCTCGTTGCTGCGCGACATGGTGATGCTGACCAAGCCGCGCATCATCTCGCTCCTGCTCGTGACGACGATTGCGCCGATGTTCGTGGCCGGAAATCCCGGCTGGCTGCTCGTTCTCGTCGTCTTGCTCGGCGGGTATCTGATGGCGGGCGGAGCGAACGCCGTCAACATGTATCTCGACCGTGATATCGACACGCAGATGGCGCGCACGCGACTGCGCCCCATCCCGAGCGGACGCATCGCTTTCGGAGTAGCGCTGGCTACGGCGGCGACGTTTCTGTTGGCGCGATTCACCAACGTTCTAACCGCGCTGCTCGCGCTCGGCGGATTCTACTTCTACATCTTCGTCTACACGGGCTGGCTCAAGCGAACGACGCCGCAGAACATCGTCATTGGCGGAGCGGCCGGCGCATTTCCGCCGCTCGTCGGATGGGCATCGATGACCGGGACGATCGATCTCACCGCGCTCTATCTCTTTCTTATCGTCTTCTACTGGACACCGCCGCACTTCTGGGCCCTCGCGCTCCTCAAGCAGAGAGACTACGGCCGTGCGGGAATTCCGATGGCGCCCCTCGTGTGGGGCGAGCGCGAGACGATGAGGCAGATGGTCTGGTACAACGTAATTCTGATCGCGCTCACGCTGATGCCGTTCGCCTTCGGCGCGTTCGGACTTATTTACTTCGTCTCAGCGATCGTACTGGGCGGGATTCTGCTCGTCGGAGTCGTGCGAGTGAGCCGCAGCCCTGAATGGACGAAACCGGCCTGGTGGGTCTACAAATTCTCGCTGCTCTACCTCGCTCTACTCTTCCTCGCTATGGTAATCGATCGCAAGGTGCTCGGAGCGTGACGACACCGCCGCCGTTCGCGGTCTCGGCCCAGCGTCCAACCCCACGTGCTCGGCAGGCAGTCTCTTCGCCACGGCCGCTCGGACGACTCCTTCCGAGGATACGCCCGTATCTGGGCCGATTGATTCTGGCGTTCGTTTGCTTGCTCGCGAGCGCGAGCATCGGCCTCGCATTTCCACAGATCGTGCGGCATCTCCTCGACGCCGCGTTCATTTCGGCGGACGCGAAGCTGCTCAACAGAATCGCGCTCGGCTTGCTCATTCTTTTCGCGATTCAGGCGGTACTGAACTTCGTTCAGGTCTATCTGCTGACATCCACGTCCGAGCTCGTAATCGCAAAGCTGCGAGAGGATCTGTTCGCGCACCTGGTGCGACTGTCGCCAGGATTTTTCACGGAACGCAGAACTGGTGAGCTCACCAGTCGCCTCTCCGCCGATACGACGGTCTTACAGACCGTCCTAAGTTACAATCTTTCGGAGTTTGCCCGCCAAACGTTGTTCCTGATCGGCGGCATCATCCTACTGACGATCACTGACGCCAGCCTCACTGCAACTACGCTGGCCGTCGTACCGCTCGTCGTCGGTGCGGCATTCGTCTTTGGTCGCGCGCTTCGGCGTGCGAGTACTGGCGTCCAGGACAGGATCGCCGAGGCAACGGGCACAGCCGACGAAGCATTCTCGCAGATCCGGACGGTGCAAAGCTACACAGCGGAGGCAGAGGAGGTTCGCCGATACGGCTCTCACCTGCGTGAGGTTATCGAAGCCGCTCTTCGACGGGCGCGGATTCGCGGGACGTTTTTCGGGATTCTCACGTTCTGCGGATTTGGCGGTGTGGTTGCTGTACTCTGGCAAGGCGGGCGTCAGGTGCTCGCGGGAAGTCTCACCGCGGGTGCGCTGGTCTCCTTTCTCCTCTACGCGCTCTACGTAGCAGGAGCCGTGGGCTCGCTCGCATCCCTTTTCGGCGCATATCAGGAGGCTGTTGGAGCCGCTCGACGAGTCTTCGACATGCTCGAGGCCGAGTCGTCAGTAAAGGATCCCGTAAAGCCGGTCAAGCTGTCGCGTCCACTGCGCGGCGAAATCGTCATGGACGACGTCGTGTTCCAATACAATCCGGCGCTGCCCGAAGTATTGCAGGGTCTATCTCTGAGAATCGGTGCCGGTGAGGTTGTGGCCCTTGTTGGTCCGAGCGGCGCAGGCAAGACAACGATCGCATCGCTCCTGCCGCGGTTCTGGGATGTCACGTCCGGTCGAATCACCTTCGACGGAATCGACATCCGCGATCTCTCACTGGCGGAGCTGCGCGGTGCGATCGGGATAGTGCCGCAGGAGCCGACGCTATTCAGCGGTACGATCCGCGAGAATATCGCCTACGCCGGGATCGGAGCTGATGGATCACGGCCGATCGAAGATTCAGTCCGCGCTGCAGCGAAGGCGGCGCATGCAATGGAATTCATCGAGCGGCTCCCCGATGGATTCGACACGAGAGTCGGCGAGCGTGGCGTGAAATTGTCAGGCGGTCAGCGTCAGCGCATCGCGATCGCCAGAGTGTTCCTCAAGAATCCGGCGCTGGTGATTCTCGACGAGGCGACATCGAGTCTGGACAGCGAGAGTGAGCGATTGGTGGAGCAGGCGATGGAAGATCTGTTGCGCGCGCGCTCCACCCTAATCATCGCGCACAGGCTGAGTACGGTGCTACGCGCTGACAGGGTCGTCGTAATCGATCGCGGCCTGATCGTCGAGGAGGGCCGGCACGCGGAGCTCCTCGCGTCGGAGGGAGTGTATTCGCGTCTTTATCGCGGCCAGTTCAGGCCGGGGGACGCGCTAGTAGGCTAGGAAACTGAGGCCGCCAACTAACGCGAAGGCGGCGGAACAGTGCTCGGAGTACTCGACGATGTCGGCGTGCTCGACGCTGTCGGCAGGATCGGAACGGCGGGCGTACTCGACGCCGCCGGGCGTACGCTCTCCGGCGCCGGTGCGACAACTGTCGGGGTCGCGGGTGCGGCGTGACTGATGCGGAAGGCAACGCTTGCCTGCTGCCCTGCCGCGACAGTCACGCTGTCGTCCACATATCCAAGACTCGGATGCCAGGCGCGAATCCGGTATCGTCCCGCCGGAATGCCATCGATGCTGAAGGTTCCGTTCGCCGCTGTTTGCGCGTAGTACGGATGATCGAGCACCGCGATCCAGGCGTGCGTCCACGGATGCTGCTCACACACCACCTCGATTTCCGCGGGCTCCCTGAAGCGATCTACTGGCACCACCTCTCCATCATCGTTGAACGGTGCCACCGCTTCGATCTGTCCTGTTCCAACGTTGATGAAGCGGTTGGTGTGAAGCGTTCTGTCATCGTTGCCGACATTGAGGGTGCTATTGATCGACATGACCAGCACGAACGGGTCGAGGGTGCAACTGTCGTTCGTGAGATCGAGACGTCGCTCGAGCGGAAATGCTTTGCCGCTGCGAATGTCGGTCAGCCAAACAATCGCTCCCGCAACGCGAGTTCCGGAAAGCGTGACGCTCTTCTCCACGATCGAATTGCCACAGACATTCTGATCGACTGAGGGGCGAATCACCTGAGGAGCCGGCCGAGCTCCTTCGAAGTCGAGGGTCCCGGTGATTGTGCCGCCCGCGCTCACCGCGACGATTTTGTATGGCTGGGTCGCGGGCGCGATCACCGCCGGTCGCGGTGCAACGCCGTCGTCAGAAGAACGCGCGCCATTCCGCGGATGCGCAGAGGCAGTATCGTCGCGCGCGCAAGCGAGCGCGACGACGCTGATTAATGAAAAGCCGAAAAACCGGCGGAGCATTGATGTCGAGCCGAAGTGGAGTTCGCTTGATCGAGGGGCAAGCGATGTGCCGAGCTACTTCGCCACGTACACGCGCCGTCCGCCGATCCAGGTGGAAATTACTCTGGTACCGAGGATTTCGGTGTCGGGCACCTGCATGATGTCCCGATCCAGCACGACGAAATCCGCGTACTTGCCCGGGGTCAGCGAGCCCAGAATCGATTCCTGGAAACCGGCATAAGCGGGCCAGATCGTCATGGACTGAAGAGCTTCTTCACGCGTCATCTTTTGTTCTGGATACCAACCTCCCGTCGGCCAATTCGTTGGATCCTGCCGAGTCACGGCTGCGTGAAAAGTGAGAAGCGGATTCACCTCTTCGACCGGAAAGTCGGTCCCATTTGGAATCACCACACCGGTGTTGAGCAGCGACCGCCAGGCATAGGCACCCCGAATCCGCTGCGGTCCCACCCTACCTTCAGCCCAGCGCATGTCGCTCGTCTGATGCGTTGCCTGCATCGAGGGAATCACGCCGAGCCTCGCGAAGCGCGGGATATCCTGCGGACTCAACACCTGCGCGTGCTCGATCCGAAAGCGATGATCGGCTTTCGGAATTTTCTTCAGCGCCGAGTCGAAGGCGTCGAGGACGATGCGGTTACCGCGGTCTCCAATCGCGTGAACGTTCACCTGAAAGCCGCGACGCAATGCGGCCTCGGCCCAGGCGCGAATGTGCTCCGGTCTCGAAACGAGCAGCCCCGAGTTCGTAGGGTCGTCGCTGTAAGGCGCGAGCAGAGCAGCACCGCGCGAGCCCAGCGCGCCATCGGCGTAAAGTTTGATGGCCCGAATCCACAGATGTCCGTCGTAGAGCGCGCTCTGCGGTCCGCGCTGGATATATGGATTTCGTAACGCGGCCGCTGATCCTGGCTCGCCGGGATCGCTCAGCATGACGTAGTTTCGCAGGCTGTAATTCCCCGACTTCGCGAGCTCCTCGTAGATGCCGATCGTCTGAGCGTCCTCGCCCGGATCGTGAACCCCGGTCAGACCCCAGCGATTGGCCTCGGCGATCGCGGCGAGAATCGCCTTTCTGTTATCGGCGCGCGTCGCTGCCGGGATCGCGCGTTCGATCAGGTTCTTCGCGTTGTCGACGAAGACGCCCGACGGCGCGCCATTGGCAAGCCTTATGATGCGCCCGCCCGACGGATCCGCTGTCGTAGCCGTGACGTGGGCGAGCTCCATCGCCTTCGCGTTTGCTAGTAACGCGTGACCGTCGATGCGAGTGAGCACGACGGGATTGTTTGGGAATGCGCGGGAGAGCGCCTCGTGAGTCGGAAACTCCTTCGTCGGCCAACGGTTCTGATCCCAGCCTCGGCCCAGAATCCACTTCCCCGGCGGGACATCCTTCGCCCACGCTTTCACGCGATCGATCACTTCCTCATACGAGGCCGATCCAGCGAGATTCACCCGTTGCAGCATGTTCCCAAGGCCAAGCAGGTGCGCGTGGGCGTCGACGATTCCCGGAACGACGCTGGCACCACGCAAGTCGATGACTTGCGTAGCCGGACCGGCGAGTGCCTTGGCCTCGGCGTCGGATCCGACGAACAGGATGCGCTCCTGTCGAGCCGCGAGGGCAGAAGCGACAGGACGCGCGTTGTCGACGGTGTAAATGCGTGCGTTGGTGAGAACGAGATCGGCCGATGTCTGCGCTTCGAGCACGGCTGGTGCAAGCGCGACAACTGCAAAGTAGGTTGAGAGATATTTCATTGCGCCGGAGTTTGCGGCGTGGACTGCTTTGACACAAGGCGCGACGACGGCTGGACAGTTGTCGCACATATCAAGAGCGTCGCCGCTCGGAGGAGTTGCTGTGCACCTGAATCGTGCGCTTAACCGAGTTCTCGTGCTTGGCCTCCTCGCGGGATGTGCACATCTCCCTTCGCAGCCGCGTGGGCGCCCGAATTACTGGGGCTTCACCGGACCATGGGACAGACGCAGCGACGCATCGGTACAAGCTCACGGCGGCAGCCTCGACCAAATCATCACCGGCTGGATTGCGCTCGACACGACGAGTTTTCGTCCGGTACGACTTTACCCCGACAGCGTGCGTAGTGACAGCACCGTTGCATCCCGTGCAATGGCGCTCATCACCACCTCATTCGGGAACCGCTTTCATCCCGAAATAATCCGAGGGCTTGGCGAGAACCCCGAGTTCGCGGCGACCACTGCCGGCGCGATCGCGTCTCTCGTCGATTCGGGCCACTACCATGGCGTAGTGATCGACTTCGAAGGAATGACGCCGCGCGATCTCGATCGCCTGCTAACGGTCACCAAAGCAGTCGCCGATTCTGTGCGAGCCCACGGCGTCTCGACAGTCGTCATTGCAGTTCCAGCCGGCGACACTGCGGCGTATCCCGCCGCTCTCCTGTTGGAGTCCGCGGATCTCATCATGCCGGTTCTTTACGATCAGCACTGGAGCACTTCCCCGCCCGGGCCGATCGCAACTCCGGAGTGGGTCGCGCGCAACCTGGGCGCGCGAGTAGCGGAGGTCGGAGCAGCGCGAATCGTAGCTGCGTTTCCTCTCTATGGTTATCGCTGGCGAAAGAGCGCGGAAACTGAAGTCATTAGTTATGACGATGCACGTCGCCTCACCACGATGACCAACACGCCGCTGACGCGTGACCACGCATCGGCGACGCTGCACGCAACGTCGCCGGAAGGATGGGAGTTGTGGGTGAGCGACCGCGTCCTGCTCGAGACGTTGGTGCGCGCCGCCAGACAGCTCGGCGTATCTACGTTTGCGTTATGGCGGCTCGGACTGGAAGATCAAGCGGTCTGGGAATTCATCGGCCAGTCGCAACTCGCCGGCCGCTAGACGACCAGCAAATCCTTCTGATAGTCGGACGGCGTGATGAGAACTCCGTCCGCCCCGATGAAGCCGTTGACCTCGCTCCGGATTCCAACGTCGCCGGCGAGATAGATGCCGGGCTCGATCGAAAAACCTACGCCGGGAATGAGCGCGCGCTCCTCGCGCGTCTCGAGGTTGTCGATGTGTGGCCCGGAGCCGTGCAGATCGCGCGGGTCGATCGAGTGGCCGGTGCGGTGGATGAAGAACTCCCCATAGCCGCGCTCGGCGATTACTTCGCGAGCGGCATCGTCGACCTCGCCGCCGCGTACGGGTTTATGCGCGCCCACCCTCTTTTCGAGCAGCGAGATGGCCGCGTCGCGCGCATCGCGTACCGCAAACCAAATCGTTTTATCTCGATCGCTTGGAGTACCGAGAGATCCCATCCATGTCTGGTCGGCGAAGACTCCGTTCTTCTCGCGCGCCCAGAGATCCACGAGGAGGATATCGCCGCGCTTGATCGTTGCGGATTTCTCGGCGGTCGGTTCGTAATGAGGATTTGAAGCGTTCGGACCTATGGCCACTATTGGGCCGTGATCAGTCTCGAGGCCACCGGCCGCGAATCGCTCCTTGATCCAGGTCTGGAGCGCATACTCGGTGAGTGGAGACGCACTGTCGGCACGACTTCCCGCGAGCCGAATTGCTTCCTGCCCGATTGTCGCGACTGCGCGCGCTGCACGCTCATGCGACGCGCGCTGCTCATCGCTCCATACCGCATAAAACCTCGAGACGAGATCGGCAGACGAAACGACAGTGGCGCCGGCGTTCCGCACCATCTCGATGACACCCGCCGGCACGCGGTCCAGATAGGGAACGGCGTCGCCAGGCGAATACTCCATTGCGACCCGCTTTCCTTTCACCAGTTCGCTCACCATGGACTCGAGCGTTTGCCAGCTGCTGTACTTTTCCCTCCGCCATTTCGCTGGCCACTCGTTCCACGGACCCTGCTCGATCGCGTGCGTGATCGCCACCGGTGTTCCTTTACGCGGGATGAATACGAAGAACCTTCGGGTGGTCATCCCAGGAAGTTGCAACATCCCTACTGCGATGGGATTCAAACCGTGGAAGTCGTAAATGAGCCACCCGTCGAGCCCCGCTCGATCGAGCGCTGACTGAAGCTCGGGAAGCGATTCAGGCCGCAGCATCGGGTAGCGCTACTGAGAGGTTTTTACCGCGCGCCATTCAGCGCGCCACTCACATATATCTTCGCCGCGCTCCCGGCAGTGGACATGGTCAATCATGCCGCCGCTGCTTACGAGCAACTTCAGCATTTCGCGCAAGGCTGATTCGTAATAAAGACAGCCGATTGCCTTCGGAGCGGTTCCGTAAGTCACAGATTCGGTGACTCCGAGCACGATCGACGCTCCAACTCGGCGCACTTTTGCTCCGAGATATTTTTCGCCAGCTCTTTTCACCTGGCGAAACGCGAGCGGACGCGCCAGAAATCCGGGCAGCAGATGGATTATCTGCCGCGTGGTGGAAGAGATCATCTGGTACATGCGATTTGCCACGATGGTCCCGGCGCGCGTGAAAATTCCTTCGGCGTCGGGCCGGCGTCCGATGAGCCGCGCGATCCCGCTGGCTTCGTGGATAGGGATCTGCTGATTACGCTTCAGGGCGTCCTTGTAGCGGCGAATCTGCGCAATGACCGTGTCACTCAGGCCGAGTCGCTTGTTGCGATGCTCCTGCACATATTCGACCTCCTCGTCGCCGCCTTCGGGAATGTCGACCGAGCGCACTGCTTCGAGGAGACTCAGCGGGACTATGGCGTTTACAGTGCCGGGCATTTAGTTGATAGGCGGAGAGCGCAAGCTAACCGCCGCTCGAATTGCCTTCAAGCATGAAACCGTGAAGGCGCCGCCTAAAAAACAGAACGGGGTCGTCACAGCTGACTGAGTTTCTCGCTCGCGTGGCCGTAGGTGGCGTGCTCTCGGCATTTGTGGTCATCGCGGCGCGTCGGACACGCACGCTTTCGACGAGTGGCGCGATCGCTGGCGCACTAGTCGGCATTATATCGACCGCCGCCGGCTGGAGTTGGGGCGCGCTACTGCTGGCAATGTTCATTTCGGCGACTGGCCTGTCAAAACTCGGTGAGCGCAGAAAGGCGATCAGAGTAGGACCCGTAGTTGCAAAGGGAACACAGCGAGACGCGGGTCAGGTGCTCGCCAACGCTGGCGTCTATTCAGCTGCGGCGCTGGGCTATCTGCTCTGGCCCTCTTCTCTCTGGCCCGCCATTGGAGCTGGGGCGCTTGCGGCCTCTGCTTCAGACACCTGGGCGACCGAAGTCGGAACGCTGGCAAGCGATCCAAGATCCATAATCTCAGGCAAAATAGTTCCGCCCGGAACTTCTGGAGGTATCACGGCCCTCGGCACTGCGGCGGGACTGGCGGGTGCGTTGTTCATCGGCGCAGGGGTGGCGTTGGCCAACTGGCAAGTCCCATTCGCCGCTACAGCCCTGGGTGGATTGGCGGGCGCGCTGGCAGATTCCCTGTTGGGAGCCACTCTCCAGGCGCGACGTTGGTGCGACCTATGCGCGGAATCAACCGAGCGGCTCGTCCACAGCTGCGGCAATCCGACGCGTCACGCACGCGGTCTCCGGGGATTCGACAACGATTTGGTCAACACAGTCTGCTCCGCCGTTGGCGCGGTCGTAGCTCTGCTTCTGTCTCGCGCAATCTGAGTAATCTGCTGAACCGATGAGATCAACGATGGGAATTAACACGCAACGCGGAGCACGCGTCCTGCTCGTGAGCACGAATCGCGAGCGTCAGCCGTACCCCGTAGTGCCAAACGGCCTCGCCTGTGTCGCATCCGCGCTCGACGCCGCCGGTCACAGCGTCGAATTTCTGGACCTTTGCTTCGCGAAGAACGCCGTGGCAAGCGCACGAGCGGCGGCTAGTCGGTTTCGACCCGACGTCATCGGTGTATCGGTCCGTAACATCGACAACAGCGACGCGATCGCTCTTCGACACTACACTCCCGAAGCGCGCGAAGTCCTGCACGCGCTGCGCGAGGCCGCGCCGTCAGCAAGAGTCGTCGCCGGCGGCGCAGCCTTTGGTGTGGCGCCCGAAGCACTCTTTCGGGACCTCGCCGTCGATTATGCAGTCGCCGGCGACGGCGAGCGCGCCAGCGTCGCGCTGATCGACGCTCTTTCCTCAGGGACGGGCGCTGCGATCGACGCCCTACCCGGGCTCGTGCGCGAGCGAAACGGAACCGTCGTGTTCACTCCGCCGGGAGAAGACGCTGATCTCGATTCACTGCCGAGACCGTCGCTGCATCGCTGGATCGACCTCGCTCGCTATCAGCGACACGGTGCGACAATTCCAATCCAGACGAAGCGTGGCTGCGTGTACAAGTGCGTCTATTGCACCTATCGCAACGTTGAAGGCTGGGGATACCGCACGCGTGATCCGGAGCTGGTAACCGACGAGATAGAAGAGCTAAAGGTTAAGGCGCACATCCGCCACTTCGATTTTGTCGATTCGACATTCAATTCCCCGCCGGGTCATGCGCTGCGGGTCTGCGAAGCGATTACGCGTCGAAAGCTCAACGTTCACCTCGACACCACCAACTTCACGCCTGCGGCTGCGTCTTCAGAGCTGCTCAGAGCAATGACGCTCGCTGGTTTTCGCACGCTTGGAATAACTGCCGAGAGCGCCAGTGATCCTGTGCTGGAGAAACTCGAGAAGGGGTTTACTGCCGCGAAGGTGCGTGAGGTGGCTGAGCGCGTCGAGAAGCACGGAATCAAAACGCTCTGGATCTTTCTCGTGGGAGGACCTGGAGAAACGACTCAGACGGTAGAAGAAACACTGTCTTTCGCTCGATGGCGGCTGGAGCGAGGGGACGCGGTGTATCTCACAGTTGGCTTGCGCATCTACCCCGGTACGACGCTCCACCGCATCGCGATCTCCGAGGGTATAGTTCCCTCTGCCAGCAGTCTGCTCGATCCTACCTTTTACTTTTCCAGTGAGCTGCACTTCGAGGAAACCGTCGCGCGACTCAAGCGCTTCGCGGCGGAACATCCGCGATTCATGTTCTCGGCTGATTCCAGATCGATGATCCTGCCTTATTTGACCCGGACGGCGTCGCTGCTGCGGCTGCCCAGACCGCACTGGCAATACATGGGACTGTTCCAGCGCGTCTCGCGCGCAATTGGATAGCGTGGCTCAGCATCTCGACGCGGAAGTCATCGTAGTCGGCGGTGGACCTGCGGGCGCCTCCACTGCCTGCGCGCTCGCGCGCGAAGGAGTCGACGTGCTGGTCCTCGACCGCGCCAGGTTTCCGCGCGACAAGGTATGCGCCGAGTACCTGAGTCCACAGGCATCGCGCATCCTGGCTGACATGGGAGTGCTCGAGGAGATCGAGCGCAGCGATCCCGCGCATCTCGCCGGAATGATGGTCCGCGCTCCCAACGGAAAAACAGCCGAAGGAAGATTCGCGGCCAATCACGGCTTTCGCGGATTCCGTGATAAAGGTCTCGCGATCAGACGAACGATTCTCGACGAGATCGTGCTGCGCGGCGCCCGCAGCGCCGGAGCGCGTGTCGAAGAATCCGTACGGGTCACGGATCTCGCGAGGAACGGTTCGGCGCGCGTGAGCGGTGTAAACACAATCGCACCTGACGGCCAGCCGCGCACTCTGCGCGCGCGCTACGTTGTCGGCGCCGACGGACTCCGGTCAGTGATTGGCCGGCGACTGGGACTGGTCAAGACGAGTCGAATCTGGCCACGGCGCATCGCCCTCGTCACGCACTACCGAAACGTGCAAGGCGTTACAGACATCGGTGAGATGCACGTCGATTACGACGGCTACTTCGGGATAGTCGACGTCGGCCACGGAAAAATGAACGTCGCAGTCGTGATACCAATGGCACGGGCGAGAGAGATCGGGGAGAGCAAAACCGAATTCTTCGAGCGGTGGATTGCGTCGAGACCGCACCTCGCGGAGCGATTCGCTGGAGCGGAACGAATTACACCGGTTCGGGCCACGGGCCCGTTCGCCACGGCTTCCCGTCGTGCCTGGTCACCCGGCGCGGCGCTCGTGGGCGACGCCGCGGATTTTTTCGATCCTTTCACCGGCGAAGGCATCTACGCGGCTCTTCGTGGCGGAGAGTTGCTCGCGCCGTACCTGATAGAGGCGCTGGGGAGAACCCCCGCAGACGAGGGCAAGCTTCTCTCCGGTTACGACGAAGCGCGCAAACGCGAGTTCGGCGGAAAGTGGAAGCTCGAGCGAATCGTCGGCATGGCCATCGCGTATCCATATTTCATGAATAATGCGGCGAAGCTTCTTTCGCAGCGCAAGGACATGGCGGACCTGCTGGTGGGCGTGGCGGGAGATTTTATTCCTCCGAGCGTCGTACTGAGTCCGCGATTCCTTTTCACTCTATTCATCTCTCCGGCATTCAGAACTTGAGCGTCAGCCCCGACGAGTTTCGCGCTGTACTCGGCAGGTTTCCTTCAGGTGTGACGGTGGTATCGACGAGAGGCGCGGATGGGTCCGATCAGGGGATGACCGTGAGCGCGTTCTGCTCTCTCAGCCTGGACCCGCCACTCGTGCTCATTTGCATCGAGCACAGTGCGTCGGTCCACGAAGCGTTAACTACCGCTCCCGGATTCGCGGTGAACATTCTCTCCGCTAGGCAAGAGCAGATTGCCCGCCGCTTTTCGATCGTGGACATCGAACGGTTCGAGGGCGTCGGCTTCACCAGGTCCTCGAGTGGGTACGCGATTCTCGACGACATCCTGGGTCTGATCGAGTGTCGGCGCGTCGCGCTGCACGAGGGTGGAGATCACACGATTATCGTCGGTGAGGTGGAAGCGACTCGCATTGAGATCGGCACGCCTCTGCTCTACTACCGCGGCGGCTACGCCCAACTCGAGCACTAGAACTGTGCGAGACATCCTGACGCCGCGGCGAAAAAGAGGCATCGAGATTCTGGACTCGCCGGACGTCGATCCGCAGCTCGTAACCCGTTCGCTAGGCGATGTCGCGCGCGCCAACGCGCTATTCGGAGGAGTCAGCTCCGCCATCGAAGAGCTCAAGGATGCGCTCAACGACGCCCCGCTGCACACGACATTGCTCGACGTCGGTACCGGCCTCGGCGACATCCCATGGCGCGCCAGAGAGGTCGCGCGCCAGAACGGAGTCGAGCTCACGACGATCGGCCTCGACTCGGCGGCGGAGCTCGCGGTGGCGAGTCGATCATCGGTCGATTTTTCGGTGTGCGCCCACGCGCTACATCTGCCATTCGCGAACGACACCATAGACATCGTGATGTGCTCGCAACTGCTGCATCACTTTGCTGGCAATGACGCGAAGCTGCTCCTTCGCGAGATGAATCGGGTCGCGCGCCTCCGCGTGATCGTGAGCGATCTCAGGCGAAGCTGGATCGCGGCGGCGGGACTCTGGCTTGCTTCGTTTCCCCTTCGATTTCATGCCGTTAGCCGCCACGATGGCGTCGTTTCCGTGATGCGGGGTTTCACTCCTGAGGAACTGGTCGATACAGTGCACGAGGCAATCGCGCGCAGACCGGTCGCCCGTCGTCGCCGTGGCTTTCGGGTAACGACGAGTTGGGCGCCGGTGCATTGATGGCGCAGAAGCTCGCACGCCCGCTGGACCTGGGGCCGATGCCGCTCGGACGTCCAATGGAAACTGTCGACGAGAGACTCGTGCGTGCCTCGGTCAATACGATGTTTGAGATAGCGAGCAGAGTTGAGAATTGGCCGGCACATCTCTCTCACTACAGGTACGTGCGATTTCGAGAACGACGCTCGGATGGAGGCGGACTGGTGGAGATGTCCGCCGCTCGCCCGTTTCACATCATCGACACGTCGAGGGTGCCGCTCCGCTTCAATTGGCCAACGTGGTGGCTGTCGGAGATGTCAGTGAACAAGTCGGACCCGTCGATTCGCTTCCGGCACGTCGGGGGCGTAACGAAGGGCATGGACGTCGAGTGGAGCTTTATTCCCGCACGGGGGCGGGGCGGCACGCACGTACGAATCCTGCACGTATGGGATGGACCGCGCATCCCTGTCCTTGGAATGTGGGCGGCAAGGTACGTGATCGGTCCCGTGTTCGTGCACGGCATCGCATCGCGCACTCTCGCGGGACTGGCAAGGGTAGCCGAGCGCCAGTACCAGAATCAAAGGTGATTTGAGGAGACACGTGAAGAAACGCAGAGTCGTAATCACAGGTATCGGTCCGATCACTCCGATCGGTATAACTCGCGATGGTTTCTGGTCGGGATTGCAGGGGCAGCGCTCCGCAGTTCGGTCGCTGAGTCGTTTCGACCCTTCGCAGTTTCGCAGTCACAACGCGGCGGAGATCAACGACTTCGTTCCGAACGACCACCTCGAGCAGAAACGCGCGAAAAGACTCGACCGGTTTGGCCAATTCTCCGTGGTGGGCGCACAGATGGCGCTCGCCGACGCGAATCTGGATCTATCCAAGGAAGACAAAGAGCGCGTCGGCGCGAACATGGGTACCGCGTTGGGCGGCGTCAGCTACGCGGAGAGTCAGCTGGCATTGTATCTCCAGCAGGGTATTCGCGCCGTCGATGCGACGTTGGCACTCACGGTTTTCGGAGGCGCAGCGAGCTGCAACATCGCGATC
>QHVA01000187.1 GCA_003223425.1 Gemmatimonadota bacterium | reverse complement strand
TTGTACGAGGAGCAATACGCCGCCGACAACCATGGCCAGTACTTCTCTGGAACGGCGACGGCGGACTCGCCCCTCAACGGATTCTCGCCCTCGAAGGATGTCACCGTGACGCTTACCGCGTTCAACATCCTCGGCAGCCAGCTCGCGGATTGGATAGCCATCGCCAAACACAACCAATCGTCGCAGAGCTGCGAGATGCGGAGCGGGATTGTCACGTGTACGACGGAGAACGGCCTGATGACCGGAGTCCTCAAGGGCAATTAAATCGGGACCGCAGCGTTACAAGCGAGCACGTCTGGCAATTTCGGCCCGTCCCAATTCCAGTCAGTGCGGCTGGTTGAAGTCGAAGGCATTCTCGAGTGGATTTGCGGCCGCGTCTCGTGTGCCCAGTGGTTTCAATCCGAATCGCTTCTCAATAAGAGCCAGGATCGACATTGTATCGTAGGTAGTGTGGTCGACGAATCCGCGCCGGGCGAACGGGGAGATGATGATAGACGGAACGCGGCTGCCCGGACCCCAGCGGTCGACGATCGGCGGGCCGACGTGATCCCAGAAGCCGCCGTTCTCGTCGTAAGTAATTATCACTACCGCATCTTTCCAGTTCGGGCCGGTGCGCACCGCGTCTAGCAGCTGTTCGACGTGCTTTTCACCCGTGACGATGTCGGCGTAGCCGGGATGCTCGTTGTTGGTGCCGAGGGGCTTGACGAAGGAAACGGCGGGCAGCGTCCCCGCGTGAGCGGCGGCAATGAAATCTGTTTCATCCTTCAGATGTGCCGCCCGCGCAGCGGTCCCGTCGGCGTAATTGGCGAAGTACACGAATGGCTGGTGATGGTACTGGAAGGAGGAGTCGGGTCGTCCGCCCACGGCATCGTTCCATCCGCCGGCGTACCAGGCCCATGAGATCCCCTTCGCCGACAGTCTATCGCCGATCGTCGGCATCGTTTGACTGGGAACCAGCGTGCCCGCGGCGGCGAACGCTGGACGCGGCCCGTTCACCGAGAACGCGGTGTTCACCACAAAACCGTCGGGAGATACAGCGCCATCGGTGGCGAGATTTCCCGTCGCGTCCAACTTTGCTACCATAATTTCCGGCGCGTTGAGAAACGTCGGTGCCGCGGCGCTGATCATGAAGATGTGATTCAGGAACGATCCACCGAACGCCGCGTGGAAGAATCGATCGGCAAGGGTGTACCGCTTCGCTTCGGTGGACAGCAGTATTCCGCTCGTATGGTAATAGCCCATTACGAAACCCTTGGCGTCGCTGACGGCAGCGAACTTGTCCATTTTTCCGCCGTCGATCTGCGCCTGCTCCTGGTAGAAACGGTGCACCAGGTCCCGGGTGCGCTGGCTCGACGCTAAATACCGATCAATGTTGAATGGCGCGTTGGGCAGCTTGTCAGCGATCGGAAAGGGTGCCCCCGCCGGCTGTGGAAGATAGACATAGGGCTTACCGGTCGAGTCGACCTGCTTCGGCGCATTCGCTGCCTGCTGCAGTCCATCCGCGCCGGGGAACTCGCCGTACATGTTGTCGAAGCTGCGGTTCTCGAGATAAATGACGACGATGTGATTCAGCTGCGACAGGTCGCGTGGTGGTGCGCGATAGGAGGCGCACGCGGTCGCAGATGCGCTGAGAGCAAGCGCCGCCGCGAGGCGAATCCGAGCGGTCACAGACGCACGAGGATCACCAACGGGTCGTCCGAGAGGTCAGTCCTCGTACTTGCGTGGATGCCCCGGGTGCGGCTTCTCAATGTCTTCAGTGTCGAACTCGTCGTCGAGGTCTATGAGGTCGTCGTCGAGGTCGTCGTCCAGATCGTCATCATCGTCCTCGTCGAGCTCATCGTCATCCAGGTCGTCGTCGTCGAGATCATCCTCATCCTCGTCCCACTCGCCCTCGACGTCGTCGTCATCATCGTCTTCCAGATCGTCCTCGAGATCGTCGTCGTCGGGATCAGCATCCGGTGTCCGCTTTGCCAGCCACGCTTCAGGTTCCCCCTCCCCCTCACCGTCGTTCAGGAAGCCCCCCGCGGCCTCCAGCATGGCGCACATTACCGTAATCTCCTGGTTGTTAGACCGAAGCGCGCTCGCGCTTCGCCTCGCGTGACAACTTCTTCCGGTCGTTCGCGCTGAGGAAGCGCTTCCGCAATCTTATCGCTTGCGGCGTGACCTCGATCAGCTCGTCTTCCTCGATATACTCCAGCGCCCCTTCCAGCGTCAACTCCCTCGGAGGCTCGAGCTGGATGTTCTCGTCACTCGCCTTCGAGCGCATGTTGGTGAGCTTCTTCTCCTTGGTCGGATTCACATCCATGTCACCCGGCCGCGAATTCTCGCCAACCAGCATTCCCTCGTACACCGCGTCTCCGGGGGACACGAATAGGGTAGCGCGCTCGGCGAGATTTGCAAGCGCGAACGCGACAATGACGCCGGCTTCCATGGAGACAAGCGTGCCGCGCATGCGACCGGCCAATGGACCGGCCCACGGCCCATACTCGAGAAACCGATGGTGCATGATGCCGGTGCCTCTGGTATCGGTCAGGAACTCCGAGCGATATCCGAACAATCCGCGCGCGGGGATTTTGTAAAGAAGTCGTACCATTCCCTGACCCGGATTTTTCATCTCCAGCATCGCTGCCCGACGAGGGCCGAGCTTTTCGATGACGACGCCGAGGAATTCCTCAGGGACATCGATCGCGAGCTCCTCGTATGGCTCGAGCCTTTCGCTGCCAGGACCCACTCGCGTGATCACTCGCGGACGCGATACCTGAAACTCATAGCCTTCGCGGCGCATCGTCTCCATCAGAATCGTGAGATGCAGCTCGCCGCGTCCTGAAACGGTCCAGGTGTCGGTCGAGTCGGTGTCCTCGACTCTGAGCGCGACGTTCCGCTCCAGCTCGCGGTACAATCTTTCTCTGATCTGTCGAGAGGTGACGAATTTCCCATCCCTGCCGGCAAACGGCGAATTGTTGACGAGAAAATCGACGGAGATGGTCGGCTCTTCGACCGAGATCCCGGCCAACCGCTCAGGATGCTCCGTATCAGTGACGGTGAGTCCAATCTCCACTCCTTCGAGACCGGCAAGCGCAACGATTTCCCCCGCCGATGCCTCATTGACTTCGATGCGATCGAGTCCCTCGTAGGTAAAAAGTTTCGTCACGCGGGACTGTTCACCTTTCTGCGCTCCGTCGAGCGGCAGGAGCATCACTGGATCGCCGACGTGAACTGTGCCGCGCTCGATGCGACCAATTCCCAGCCGACCGAGGTAAGGAGAATGGTCGATCGTCGATATCAGCATCTGAAAAGGGCTCGCATCATCACTGGGCGGCGCGGGCACGTGTCGCACGATCGCATCGAAGAGAGGCGACAGGTCGATCGGCGGGACATCCAAATCCAGCGTGGCCACTCCTTCACGTGCGGAAGCATAGACGACGGGCGCGTCGAGCTGCGCCTCGCCGGCCTCGAGCTCGATGAAGAGATCGAGAACCTCGTCGTGTACGCGAAGAGGATCAGCACCTGGACGGTCGATTTTGTTGATGACGACGATCGGCGTACGCTGGAGCGCGAGCGCCTTGCGAAGAACGAAGCGGGTCTGCGGCATCGGACCATCGAACGCATCGACGACGAGCAGAACGCCATCGACCATCCGCAGGATGCGCTCGACCTCGCCGCCAAAATCGGAGTGGCCGGGAGTGTCGACGATGTTGATCTTCGTTCCCTTCCAGCGGACCGAGGTGTTCTTGGCCAGGATCGTGATGCCACGCTCACGCTCGAGTGGATTCGAGTCCATGACGCGGTCCATCACGACCTGATTC
>QHVA01000186.1 GCA_003223425.1 Gemmatimonadota bacterium | reverse complement strand
GGCGACACGCGGCTCGCTGGGCGGACTCGCCGCGGCGACGCGCGAAGTTGCCGATGTGTTGGACGCATTTGGATTCGATCGCTTGCTGATCGAGACCGTGGGAGTGGGTCAATCGGAGCTGGATGTTGCGAGGACCGCCGATACGACGCTGCTCATTCTCGTTCCTGAATCAGGGGATTCAATCCAGACGCTCAAGGCGGGCGTGATGGAGGTGGCCGACATTTTCGTCGTGAACAAGGCAGACCGTCCCGGCGCGGATCGGTTGCGCAATGATGTCGAGCTGATGCTCGGTCTCCGCAAGGGCGTCTCGTTCGGCAAAGTTCCGGCGCATCATGGTGTCGACCTCAAGCGAGTGAATCCAGCGCGCGTGGCGCGGGAGGCAGCTGCAGCTGCGAACCCCATCGAGTGGACTCCGCCAGTCCTGGGCTCGGTTGCAACCAAAGGCGAAGGAGTCGACGAGATCGCGGCCGCACTTGACCGTCACTTCGCTTATCTTGTGCAGAGCGGGAAGCTTCGCGCGCGCAGGCGCGAGAGAATGCGCGAGCGCGTGATGGATGTCGTGGAGCAAAAAGTCCGCGGCCGGCTGTGGAAAGACACTGGCACGATGAGTTGGCTCGAGCAGCAGCTGCCATCAGTGGAAGAGGGAAGCGCGACCCCGTTTGCCATCGCTGACCAGTTGTTGCGGCAGAGCGGCGAGCTCGTACGTGGAGAAGAGGAGAAATGACCAAACTCAAGAGCCCCAGCTCCAAGAGCGCCGCGGACAGTGAGCTGATTGCTACCATCGAGGAGCAGAGCGCGGAGCTGCGACTGCTTCGTAAGGAGGTAGCGGAGTGGCGCAAGAAGTACGAGAAGGGGGAGTTGCGCGACATCGCCTTCACGAACTCGGAGAAAGAGATCCAGGCGATCTACACGCCGCTCGACGCGGCCGAGACCAGCGCCGAAGCTCTGGGAATGCCCGGATTCTATCCATACACGCGAGGCATTCATCCGACCGGCTATCGCGGCCGCTTATGGACGATGCGGCAATTCGCGGGCTTCGGAAGCGCGCGTGACACGAACGAGCGGTACAAGTTCCTTCTCGCCCACGGCCAGACCGGGCTTTCCGTCGCGTTCGATTTTCCAACGCTAATGGGCTACGACTCCGATCATCCGCGGTCGGAGGGAGAGGTCGGCAAGTGCGGTGTCGCAATCTCGAGTTTGGCCGACATGCAGATGCTTTTTGACGGTATCCCGCTCGACCAGGTATCGACGTCAATGACGATCAACGGGCCTGCCGTAATCCTTTACTGCTTTTACATCGCCGCGGCCGAAAAGCAGGGTGTTGATTCGACGAAGCTGCGTGGAACGATCCAGAACGACATCCTCAAGGAGTACATGGCGCAGCACGCTTGGGTTTATCCGATCGAGCCCGCGCTCCGACTTATCGTCGATTGTTTCGAGTGGTCCGCCGAGCATGTCCCGCAGTGGAATACCATCTCGATCTCGGGTTACCACATCAGGGAAGCGGGCGCCACCGCGGCACAGGAGCTGGCCTTCACTCTTGCAGACGGCTTCACCTATGTAGAACGCGGAATAGCACGCGGCCTGAACGTCGACACGTTTGCGCCGCGTCTTTCTTTTTTCTGGGACATCCACAACGACTTCTTCGAGGAGATCGCGAAGCTCCGCGCCGCGCGCAGAATCTGGGCGAGGCACATGAAGGAACGCTACGGCGCGAAAGATCCACGCTCGCTGATGATGCGCTTTCATTCGCAAACTGCCGGTGTCACGCTCACTGCCCAGCAGCCGATGAACAACATCATTCGCGTCGCATACCAGGCAATGGCAGCCGCGCTCGGCGGCACTCAGTCGCTCCACACCAACTCGATGGACGAAACGCTGGCGCTGCCAACCGAGGAATCGGTGCAAGTCGCGCTTCGCACACAGCAAATCCTCGCCTACGAGACTGGAATCCCGAACGTCGTCGATCCGCTCGGCGGGTCGTACTACGTCGAGACGCTGACCACCGAGCTCGAGCGCGAAGCGGAGTCGTTGTTCGAGCAAATCGCACAAATCGGCGGCGTAGTGCGGGGACTCGAAACCGGCTGGCTCCAGCGCCGGATCAACGAGTCGGCGGCGCGACAGCAGTGGGAGATCGAGCAGCATCGTCGGATCATCGTCGGTGTCAACGACTTTGTCACAGACGAGCCGGAGCTCACGATCGAGCTGTTGAAGGTCACTGAGCAGACGGAGCGCGAGCAAAAGGAACGCATGGCGAAGATGAGGGCGGGGCGAGACAATGCGCGCGTCGAAAAAAAGATGGGTGCTTTACGCGAAGCGGCCGCTACCTCCAGGAATCTGATGCCCTACATTCTCGATTGCGCGCGGGCGTACTGCACGCTCTACGAGATTCGCGCGGCGATGGAAGCGGTGTTTGGCGCCTACCGAGAGCCAGTTTTCTTCTGAAAAAATCGAGCGAGTGGTGGGAGTCGGCTTTTGACGACCACTATCTCCTGGAGTACGGACCACTTTTTACTGCCCAGCGTGACCGACAAGAGGCGGCACGCCTGTTAGACATCCTGGGCCTACCGGTTGGATCGCGCGTACTCGACGTCGCATGCGGGCAAGGACGTCATGCTCATCTGCTGGCCGAGGCGGGATACGACGTCGATGGTTACGACTACTCGCGGAAGCTGCTCGATGTCGCCCGGAAACGAGGCACTGGCCCAACGCTCCGCTACGCCCGTGGTGACATGCGAAAAATGCCAACCAGCTGGACCAAGCGCTTCGATGCAGTCCTAAATCTATTCACATCGTTTGGCTTCCTCGCGCACCCGTCGGACGATCAGCAAGTGATCAAAGAGTTCGCGCGAGTGTTGAAGCCGGACGGACTAATGATCTGGCATGGCGCGAGCAGAGACGGGGTCATGGCGCGATTTCTTGCACGCGACTGGTGGACTTCCGGGACATCTCTGTTCGCGCAGGAGCGGGAGTTCGATCCGTTGTCGGGGGTGTTGACGGTTCGTTCAAACTGGAGGCGCGGATCCCGGACGGGTACTCGTGAGCACAGGCTCAGGCTTTACACCGCAACGAGACTGTCAGAGCTGTTCGCTGCGGTGGGCTTGATGGTCGAGCAGGCGTTCGACGGATTCAATGATCGGCAGCTCAGAAGAACTTCTTCCGAAATGCTGCTCGTGGCGCGCAAGGAGTGATGTCCCGATTGCCGCTCTTGCTTCGCTGCCGCTAACTTTGTTCTCTCTATGAGACCAATCAGAGTTCTCGTCGCGAAGCCGGGCCTTGATGGACATGACCGTGGCGCCAAGGTCGTCGCCGCTGCGCTTCGCGATGCGGGGATGGAAGTGATCTACACGGGGTTGCATCAGACGCCGGAAATGATTGCCACCGCTGCGATCCAGGAAGACGTCGATGTGATCGGTCTGTCGATTTTGAGCGGCGCTCATATGACGCTCATTCCGCGCGTTCAGGAGCTGGTTCGCGCGCAGGGTCGAGACGACATCCTCATTACCGGTGGCGGAATCATTCCGAAGGACGACGTCGATGCGCTGGAGCATCGCGGGATCGGACGACTCTTCGGGCCAGGCACTCCTACCACCGAGCTGATCGAGTACATCAAGGAGTGGTTCGCCACGCGCGAAAAACAGGAAGCGTAGTGAGCAATCGCCTGCGCGAGCTGAGCGAAGAGGTGAAAGCGCTCGAGGCGAGGGTCCGCGAAGCGGGCGGCGCCAAACGGCTGGAGAAGCTGCATCAGCAAGGGAAACTCTCGGCGCGCGAGCGAGTGGAGCTCCTCCGCGACAAATGGTCGAGCATGCTCGAGATCGGGCTTCTCGTGGCCTACGATCAGTACGACGGGCAAGCTCCGGCGGCCGGAGTTGTGACAGCCATCACCCGAGTACACGGTCGGGAGACAGTCGTCGT
>QHVA01000185.1 GCA_003223425.1 Gemmatimonadota bacterium | reverse complement strand
ATCTTTCTCATCCCCATCGTGGACAGGATGGTGAGAATGGACTTGCGCATCGTCACCATCGGTGTGGCGCAGCAGGAAATCATGACCCGAGACAACGTGCCGGCCACCGTGGACGCGGTCGTCTATTTTCGCATCATCAATCCGTCGGACGCCGTGGTGAAAGTGGAGGATTTCTTGAAAGCGACGTCGCTCATCGCGCAAACGACGCTGCGCAGCGTGCTGGGCCAAGCCTCGCTGGACGATCTGCTTTCACAACGCGACGTGATCAACAAGAAGTTGCAGGAGATCATCGATCGGCAGACCGAGCCGTGGGGCATCAAGGTCACAGCGGTCGAAGTCAAAGATGTTTCGCTGCCCGAGAGCATGAAACGCGCGATGGCCAAGCAGGCCGAAGCCGAACGCGAACGTCGCGCGAAGGTCGTGAACGCGGAAGGCGAATTTGAGGCCGCTGAAAAGATGGTCCAAGCGGCGTCGATGATCGCGAAAGAGCCGATCGCGCTGCAATTGCGCTATCTGCAGACCATGCGCGAGATTGCGAACGAACACAACACGACGACGTTTCTGCCGTTACCGATCGAGTTGGCCAGCGCGTTCGCGAAGAAGGGCTAGACGCTAAACAACAAGCGTTGCAAATCCAGACAACAAAGCAAACGGGCTAGCCGCGAGGCTAACCCGTTGGGGTCCAACAGTTATGTCCGTATACTATACAACAACTCCCGAGGAGGGACTCGAACCCCCGACCCGGTGATTAACAGTCACCTGCTCTACCACCTGAGCTACTCGGGAATAGCTATGAAAACTAGCCGGCCAAAGCCATCGAATCAACGGACCTATTTACCCCTCGCAGAGTAATTCTGCTGTCACGAGCTTCCGCCTAACTTCAAACCATGCGCGCAAAACGAAACGGAAATCATCGACAGACCGCCTTAGTCACCGGCGGCTCGGGCGGAATCGGACTCGAGCTGGCGAAAGTCCTTGCCAGGAACGGCTTTGATCTTGTCCTCGTATCGCGAACTCGGGATTCACTCGAGGCTGCGGCCGGTCAGATCGAAGGAAAATACGACGTAAGAGTGCATGTTTTCGCGGCGGACCTGCGCCGTCGCGAAGCACCCGAGGCGATCTTCGATTTCCTTCACAACGAGAACACCGCGATTGATATCCTTATCAACAACGCCGGATTTGGACTCGGTGGAGAATTCGCGGAGACAGAGCTTACGCGCGAGCTGGAGATGATTCAGGTCAACATTGCCGCGCTCACACACCTCACCAAACTCTTCCTGCCGGCGATGATCAAGCGCAGGTCGGGGCGCATACTGAATGTCGCCTCGACGGCAGCGTTTCAACCAGGACCGCTGATGGCTGTCTACTACGCCACAAAAGCATACGTCCTCAGCTTCTCGGAGGCGCTCGCGGAGGAGTTGCGCCACAGTGGAGTTACGGTGACGGCACTCTGTCCCGGACCCACACGCACCGACTTCGCTGCCCAGGCGCACACAACCAACTCGCGCCTTTTTACTGCATTTGGAGTCTCGGACGCTGATGATGTCGCCGAGTACGGATTCGCTGCGATGATGCACGGACGGCGCGTCGCGATTCCGGGGATCAAGAACAAGATCGTTGCGCAGGCCAATCGATTTGCACCGCGCGCGGTAACCACTAAGGTCGCCCGACTGCTGCAGGAATCCCGGTAGCGTCAAGCTGTGCGCCTGGGTTCGAGAACCAGGGCAGCATAAACCGAATTCCTAAAGAGCCAGCTGAGTCGAGAGTGTTTCGATATCAGCTCGAGCCGATCTGATTCGCGGTGAGATGTCCGCGCCCTCGAAACGTCGCTTCAACAGCGGCGCAAGCCAGCGTCCGGTGTGCGATTCTTCGACCTTTGCGATGTCCTCCGGACGCCCCATCGCCACGACGTGTCCGCCCGCAACTCCTCCTTCGGGTCCGAGGTCGATGATCCAGTCCGCGAGCTTTATCACGTCGAGATTATGCTCGATCACCACGATCGTGTGCCCTTGTTCCAGCAGACGGTCGAAAACCTTCGCCAGCTTCCGGATGTCCTCAAGATGAAGTCCAGTCGTCGGCTCGTCCATCACGTACATCTTCCTGCCCGATTTCTTCCCCGCCATCGCCAGCTCGCGCGCAATCTTTATGCGTTGGGCTTCGCCTCCCGAGAGCGTGGTGGCTGGTTGCCCGAGTCGCAGATAGCCGAGTCCGACTTGCTGAAGCTGCCACAAAGCCTGTCCGAGCTTTTCCTCGCGCGGGAAGAACCTGATCGCCTGATCAACCGTCAGATTTAGAACTTCGTGGATGTTTTTTCCGCGAACAGTGACATCCAGCACCTCGGGCTTGTAGCGTTTGCCGCCGCAATCCTCGCAGGGCACGAAGACGTCGGCCATAAACACCATCTCCACTTCGAGCGCTCCTGCACCTTCGCACGCTTCGCAACGCCCACCCTCGACGTTGAAGCTGAACGTCCCTGGCGTGTATTTGCGTTGCCGCGCCAGCGGAGTATCGGCGAAGATGCAACGGATCTCGTCGAATGCCTTGACGTACGTGACAGGGTTCGATCGAGGTGATTTGCCGATTGGACTCTGGTCGATGAGGACCACGTCCTCGAGCGCGTCGAAACCCGTGATCGTCTCGTACCTGCCGACTTTTTCACCGAGGTGGATCTTCGCGGTGTGTTCACCGACTAGATGCGTCTCGAGCGCACGATAGAGGACGTCGTGAACGAGAGTGCTCTTTCCCGAGCCCGACACTCCCGTCACCACCGACAACGCGCCGAGTGGAACGCGGATGTCGACGTCCTGAAGGTTGTGTTCGCGCGCGCCGGTGAGTGTGATCCAGCGCGGACCAAGGCGTCTGCGTTCTTCAGGCAGCGGGATTGATCGCGCGCCCGTCACGTACTGCCCGGTTAGCGGGCTCTCACTGACGCGAGACAATGGCCCCGTGAAAACCAGCTGACCACCAGCTTCGCCGCTTCCTGGTCCCAGCTCCACCATGTAATCCGCCATCTCGATGGCGGCGAGGTCGTGCTCGACCACAAGCACGCTGTTGCCGGCATCACGCAGACGCTGAAGCAGCTTGAGCAGACGATCCATGTCGCGCGAATGCAGCCCGATCGATGGCTCGTCGAGAACGTACAGAGTATCGACCAGCTGCGAGCCAAGCGAATTCGCGAGCCCTATTCGCTGCGCCTCTCCGCCGGACAGCGTGCGCGTCGCGCGGTTCATCGACAGATATCCGAGTCCAACGTCGCGCAGGAACGTCACCCGGTCGCGCGCTTCCTTGAGGATCATCTCGGCGACGCGGAGCTCAAATTCGCTCAGTTGCAGCTCATTCAGCCAGATCGATAACTGATCGACAGGCAGCTCGGCAACCTGCGCGATGTTGAGTCCTCCGACCCGCACGTTCAACGCTTCGGGCTGCAGCTTCGTCCCATGACAGCGCGGGCATTCCTGCGCGGTCTGGTACTGGCGAAGAAAAACGCGGATATACTGCTTGTAGCGCTTCTCCTCGAGATCGCGCAGAAACGGGAAAATCCCCTTGTAGCCCCGAGTCCGCGAACGAAGCAGTAGCTGGCGCTGCGCAGCAGTGAGCTGCTCCCATGACGCGTCCATCGGGATGCGCTCGCGCCTGGCGAACTCAGCCAGCGCACGCCGCTTGTTGTCGTAGCGTGGCTTGGTCCATGGGTCGATCGCTCCGTCGCGCAGTGAGCGGGTGGGATGTGGCACCACCAGCGCCTCGTCATACTCGAGAATTGCTCCGAATCCGTTGCACTGCGAGCAGGCGCCGCGGGGATTGTTGAACGAGAATAGTTGCGGGGTCGGGGCAGGCGCGATAGCGCCGTCGTTCGGGCACTCGAACCGTTCCGTGAAGCGCAGGGCGCTCACCGCCG